>JBCBJZ010000196.1:0-5181 GCA_038522635.1 Pseudomonadota bacterium
ATCGCTCAGCGCGCGCCGCGGCCATGGGTATCGTTTGTTTTGAGGGGAAGCGGAGCGCGGGGCGGTCTCTATTTTTCGCGTTCTTCGCCATCTTCGGTGGTACACCCTCGGCAGACGTCAGCGCCAACCTAACCCGCACGGTGCCGCGCAACAGCGCCAGCCGATATCGCCACCATGACATCACCGCCTTCATCGAAACGCCCGCAGCGGCGCGGTGCCTCCGCGCCCAAGGGGCCACGGCACGGACCTTCGAACCGTGCGCCCGCGCCCGCGTCACAAACCTCTGCGCCCGATGGTGAGCGCCTCTATGGGCTGCACGCCGTGCGTGCCGCGCTGACGAACCCCGCGCGCCGCCACCGGCTGTTGCGCGCAACGCCCAACGCGCTGCGCCGCCTCACGCAACCCGACATGGCGAGCCCGAGCCCAACGCCGGCGTCGGCGTCGGCGTCGGAGGCAGCAGCCGCGTCGGCCGCGCCTTCGATCACGCAAGGCGCCAACACCGCGGCCTCGCCCTCGCCCGATACGGCTCCCCTGGCGCTCCCCCCCGACCTCGCGATCGAAACCGTACGTCCAGCCGACCTGGACCGCCTGCTCGGCGCTGACGCGGTCCACCAGGGCTTGTGCCTTGAGACCAGCGCGCTGCCCGAACCCGCGCTCGACGCGCTCCTCACCGCCGCCCACGCCGGCCGCCCGCTCGTGGTGCTCGACCAGGTCACAGACCCGCACAATGTGGGCGCGATCCTGCGCTCCGCCGCCGTCTTCAACGCCGGTGGCCTTATCATGACGCGCCGCCACAGCCCGCCGCTGACCGCGACGCTGGCGAAAGCGGCCTCGGGCGCGGTCGACCTGGTGCCCGTGCTTTACGTGCAAAATCTCGCCCGCACGCTGACCGGGCTTGGCGCACAGGGCGTGAACCGGATCGCGTTCGAAGGCGATGCGCCCGTCGGGCTGCACGAGGTCAGCCTTGCCCGACCGTTGGCGCTGGTGCTGGGCGCGGAGGGGCGCGGGCTACGCCGTCTCACGCGCGACGTCTGTGATGAAGCCGTGCACATTCTGAGCCCCGGGACGCTTGCGAGCCTCAATGTGTCGAACGCTGCAGCCATCGCTTTGCATGCGGCAGCGCTCGCGCGGCGCTGAAGCAACGCCACAATGCAAAGAGGCGGGCGCCCCAAAGCGCCCGCCTCTTTCAAGCTTGATGAAATATGATTTGGACGACCGCGCAGTCACCGCACAGTCACGCTTCAATCAATGGCGCTTGCGGTGGTGCTTATAATAGCGCTTGCACAGATAGCGATGCCCATGACGGTGGTAGCGGCACCGCGAGTAACCCCACGCCGCATGATAGCGGAATTTTTGCCCGTGGGTGTGTTTGTGGCGATAGCGATGCTTCATATACTTCGCCGGCACCCAATAATGCGAGCCGTGGTAATGGTAATACCGCGGTTTTTTATACCGGTAGGCGTAGGGGTCGGTATGGGGATTGGAATGGTAGATGTGGCGATAGCGCGGGTAATACACGTAGCGGTGTATCACCCGGGTCTCTCCCCAGCCGCCCGGCGGGGACTTGCGATCCCAGCCGAACGCGGCGGCGGGATCAGGGGCAGTTAGGCTGGCAACGGCGACCAACATGGCCGCGAGCCCCAAGTAAAGCTTAGCCAGCAAGGGCTTGGAACGCATGGAACCTCCTCGAAGAACGCGATACGACGATCGAGACGCCTTAAGAGAAGCTTAAAAGGCTAACGAAACCTTAACACGCTCCGGTTGGTTTTCACGTTGCCTATAATGCCCTGACCATCTTATGTCCGACGATTAACGCACCAGCGTGTCCGATCCTCCTCAGGCATACGACGGCCGCCGAAAGCCGCGCGGATACGCGAGGTTTGCGCAAACTCAGTGCAAACTCAGCACAGTCCGGGGCGCCCCTTAACAGAAAACTCACCGTCTTCATCGCACAGTGCGAGCGCTTTAGGGGCCTCATCCGCCCGTGCGCACGTAGGCCTTGGACTGCGTGCATGGCATTGCCTGCTCGAGATTGTTGCGCGCGATGATCGGCCGATGCGCCGCTCGGCACCCGCGCAGCCTCGCGAAGCTTGCTTGGAGACGGTCTGCGTTCCGCGTGAAACAGAGCCGACATCCAAGCGGTCGTGTTGTCGTTTATCTCGCCTTCGGTGACCCAACCTGCGGCGAGTGAACTTTAGTGGAAGTCGCCTGTGTCTCCGCGTCATCCTTCCAAGCCTGCGGGCACTGCGTCCAAGGGCGATCACGCTGCAGCGACGCCAAAGGGTGGTCGCGCGCCGAAGCTTACGCGCAGCGTTGGGGCACGTGCGCCGGACGCGGATGAAAGGGGCCTGCCCCCGACGCCAGCGGCGACGCCAACGCCCGCGGCGGACCAACCGACGCCCACCGCCGACGCGCACGCGCATCCCATGCAACCGCAAGCGCTCGACCACCCGGCCGCAAGCGCTGAGACCGCACCGACGATCCAAGACGTCGACGCGCCCTTCCTCGACAACCCGCGCCCTGCCCTGTCGGACCCGATCGAGCGGCTGCTCGCAAGCGGGCAGCTCGGTTCGATCCGCATTACGCCGCGCGAGGGCTGGCCTGAGCGCGCTGAGCCGGCACCGGCAACCCAAGGCCCTTCGCTTGCGACGCAAGCCGCAGCGCATCGCGAAGATCGTGGTGTCGAAGCCGCGCCATCACAGCCATCTGCAACGACCCAGCCGGAAGAGCCCCGAACTGCAGCGCCGCAGCCTGTTACAAGTAAGACCGCAGCGTCACAGCCTGTGGCGCCTCCCTCGTCAGAGCAGGCCTCCGCAACGCCGGCAACGGCCATCGCGCAGCGTGTGGACCCCGCCGATCCCCGCCTCGCATCAAGCAACACGCCCCACGCCGAGGCCGAGCCCGCCGCACCTTCAAGCCCGCGCGATGTGGCCATCAGAAACGCGCTTGAGAACTTGCCGTTGCCCGGCGGACGATCGGCCGGCGTTACCCGCTCAGCGCCGCTGGCGGGCGATCCAGCTCGCGCGACCGCTGCCAGGTCATCGCCAGCGGCCGGCCGAGCAAACGCCGATCCGGCGCACAACGCTGCCCCCTCGCGCAGCCGCCCCGCCAAGGTTCAACCAGCCCTTCATGCACCGGATGCCTTCGTCGCCGCAGCCGCTTCCACCAGATCACCGGACGCCACCGACGCTGCCACCGGCTCAACAGCCGACAAACCGGACGCCACTCCCGCATTGCGCCACATGCCAGCCGGCACGCGCAGCCGCCTGGGCGCTTTCATCAACCGCCAGGGCGAGGCGAAACCCGCCGCCATGCCGCCCGTCGATCACGCCGCAGCCGAACGCGCTGCCGCCCAGAAAGCCGCCAACGGCAGCGCCCGCCCGAACGCCGAACCACCGGGTGCCGAAATCTCCGACGCGATCGGCGCCAGCCGTTCCGCCTTCGGCTCGCTCGCGCTGTTCTCGCTCATCATTAACATCTTGATGCTGGCAGGGCCGCTGTTCATGCTGCAGGTCTACGACCGCGTCATGACGTCTGGCTCCGTCCCCACGCTCGTTGCGCTCTTTGCAATGACAGCAGCTCTTTACGGCATCATCGGCATCCTGGAATTCGTGCGCTCGCGCGTCGTCGTCCGCATCGGCATTGAGGTTGACGCTCGCCTTTCAAACCGCGTCTTCACCGCCACCTTGAAGCGCGCGCTCACCGCCCCAGAAGCCTCCCGCCACGCCATGCGGGAACTCGAGCACTTGCGCGCGTTCATCGCCGGGCCTGGCCCGATCTCGTTTCTCGATGCGCCCTGGACCCCGCTCTACCTGCTCGTCATTTTCATGCTGCACTGGGTGCTCGGCGTTGCAGCGGTGATCGGCGCCGTGATCCTGCTCTTGATCGCCTGGCTCGCCGAGATCCGCTCGCGCCGCCCCCTGACCCAAGCGAGCCAATCTGCAGCCCACGCGCTCGAACTCGCCGATACGGGCCACCGCAACGCCGAAGCGCTGACCGCGATGGGCATGGTCAAAGCCTACCGCCAGCACTGGCAGCAGGCGAACGCGGATACGCTGGGTTGGCAGGTCACGGCCGCCGACCGCGTTGGCACCACCACGGCGCTGTCGAAGACCATCCGCCTCCTGATGCAGTCGACGATGTTGGCGATCGGTGCCGCGTTGGCGCTGCAAAACCAGATCAGCGCCGGTACGATCGTGGCGGCCACCATCATCTTCGGCCGCGCCTTGGCGCCTGTCGAACAGGCGATCGGCCATTGGAAGGGTTTCGCCCGCGCCCGCGAAGCGTTCTACAAACTCAGCGACCTGCTGGCCAAAGCGCCGCGCGATCCCAAGCGCACCGCGTTGCCGGCGCCCAAGGGCGTGCTCGAGATCAAGGCGTTGCGGGTGGCAGCCCCTGAGACGCGGCAGCTCATCTTGGCCAACCTCAACTTCCAGGTGGTGCCCGGGCAGATGCTGGCCGTGATCGGGCCGAGCGCATCGGGCAAATCGACATTGGCGCGCGCGCTTGTTGGCCTTTGGCCGCCGTTCTCCGGGTCCATCCGCCTCGATGGCGCACGCCTTGACCAGTGGAGCCACGACGATCTGGGCCAACACATCGGCTACCTGCCGCAAAGCGCTGACCTCTTTTCGGGCAGCGTGCGCGACAACATCGCCCGCTTCCGCGCTGACGCCAAAGACGAGGACATCGTTCACGCCGCGCGCATGGCCCACGCGCACGACCTGATCTTAGCGCTGCCCAAGGGGTACGAGACGCAACTGGGGTCGTTTGGAACGTATCTTTCGGCCGGCCAGCGCCAGCGCATCGGGCTTGCCCGCGCGCTCTTTGGCAACCCCGCGCTGGTGGTGCTCGATGAGCCCAACTCCAACCTCGATCGCCAGGGTGATGATGCGTTGGCGCAGGCGATCGATGGCATGCGCAAGCGCGGACAGACGGTTGTTCTGGTGTCGCACCGCGTGCAGGCGATCCAGCAGGCCGCCCAAACTCTAGATTTTGCACCGCCGTTTCAGTACGGCCATCCGCAACAGTTCAAACTCTCATCACAACTGGCGCTGCTTGCGCCCGGTGACCTTGACCATGTGCTCTATGCCAACTCCGGCAGCGAGGCTGTCGATACGGCACTGAAGGTTGCGCTGGCCTATCACCGGAGCCGCGGTGAAGGCAGTCGGACCCGCTTTATCG
>JBCBJZ010000197.1:0-5161 GCA_038522635.1 Pseudomonadota bacterium
TTCACCGGCATCGCACGCGCGGCCATGCGCTTGGCCGAAGCGAAGGTCAAAGGTCTGCGGCGGCGCCCGCAAGGGGCCTCCACCATCACGCAGCAGGTGGCAAAAAACTTCCTGCTCACCAAAGACCAGACGTTTGAGCGCAAGATCAAGGAAGCCATCCTCGCGATCCGCATTGAGCGCGCGTACTCGAAAGAGCGTATCCTCGAACTCTACCTGAACGAGATTTACCTCGGCATCGGCTCCTATGGCGTTGCCGCGGCCGCCCTCAACTATTTCGGTAAAGAGCTCGATGAGCTGACCGTCGAAGAAGCCGCCTACCTCGCCGCGCTGCCGAAGGCGCCGAGCAACTATCACCCCTACAAGAACACCAAGCGGGCGACGATCCGGCGCGACTGGATCATCGATCAAATGCGCAAGAACGGTTACATCACGCAGGACGTGGCCGAGCGCGCGAAGTCGACGCCGCTCACCGTGAAAATCCGCAAGTTCGGTACCCAGGTCTTTGCCGCAGATTATTTCGCCGAAGAGGTGCGCCGCGGTTTGCTCGCCAAGTACGGCGAAAAGGGTTTGTACGGCGCCAAGAACCGCGTCATCGACCCCGAGAAAAAGCGCGCAGGCGTGAACGGTGGCCTTTCGGTCCGCACCACCCTTGATCCCACGCTGCAGCGCCACGCGCGCCGCGCGCTGATCGATGGGCTCGTGAAATTCGATCGCGCCAAAGGCTGGCGCGGCCCCATCAGCCAAATCGACGTGAGCCGTGGCGATTGGGGCAAAGCCCTCACCGAACTCGATCAGCCAAGCGATCTGCAGCCCTGGCGCCTCGGTGTCACGCTCAAGGTCACCAAGACCTACGCGGAGATCGGCCTTAAGCCCCGCCGCCAAAAAGACGGCAAACTCTCCGCCGATGCCGAAATCGTGCAGATCGGCATGGACCAGATGAAATGGGCCAAACGCAAGGGCCGCGCCCCGCGCCGTCCAGCCGACGTGGTCAAAGTTGGCGACGTGGTCTATGTGGCGCCGAGCGATGCCGACAAGCCCAATGGGCCGTGGACGCTCATGCAGATGCCAGCCGTCAGTGGCGGCATCATCGCCATGGACCCGCACACCGGCCGCGTGCTGGCGGTGGTCGGCGGCTTCAGTTTCGATGCGAGCCAGTTCGACCGCGCCGTGCAAGCCAAACGGCAGCCCGGCTCAAGCTTCAAGCCTTTCGTGTACGCCGCCGCCCTCGACAATGGCTACAAGCCGACCAGCATCGTCATCGATGAACCGATCACGGTGGAACAGCCCGGCAAAGAGGTATGGGAGCCGAAAAACTACGGCGGGAAATTCTACGGCCCCTCAACCTTGCGCACCGGCATCGAGCGCTCGCGCAACCTCATGACCGTGCGGCTAGCCCAACACATGGGTATGCCGACGATTGCCGAATACGCCCGCCGCTTCGGCATTTACGACCGTATGCTGCCGGTGTTGTCGATGGCGCTCGGCGCCGGCGAGACGACGCTGATCCGGCTCACAACGGCGTACTGCATGATCGCGAACGGCGGCAAGCAGGTGCGCGCCACGTTGATCGATCGCATCCAGAACCGTCACGGCGAGACGATCTGGAGCCACGACCAGCGCAAATGCGTGAACTGCAATTCTGAGACGTGGCAAGGCCAGGGTGAGCCCGATATCGCGGACGAACGCCGCCAGATCATCGATCCACACACCGCCTATCAGATCACGTCGATGATGGAGGGCGTCGTCAAACGCGGCACCGCACGCGTGCTGACGAAGATGCTGCCGGGGGTGCCGATCGCGGGCAAGACCGGCACCACCAACCAAGAGAAAGACGCCTGGTTTGTCGGCTTCACGCCTGACCTTGTGGTGGGTGTGTTCGTCGGCTTCGATACGCCCAAGCCGATGGGCAAGGGCTCGACAGGCGGCGGCATCGCAGCCCCGATCTTCGGCGCTTTCATGCAAAAAGCGCTCGCTGGCAAACCGCGCGTACCCTTCCGTGCCCCCGCCGGCGTCAACCTGGTGCGCGTCGATAGCCGCACCGGCCTGCCGAGCTCCGCCGGCAACGCGATCGTCGAAGCGTTCAAGCCCAACAGCGGCCCCGACGATATCTACTCGTTTATTGGCTTTGAAAACCAAGACAGCGGCGGTACGCCCCAAAACGCAAGCCGGCAACCCAGGTACCAGCAGCAGCCGACCTACCGCGATCCGGGCTTCCAGGCTCAACAACCGCGTCAGCCACGCCGTCGCCGGCCGCGCAGGCGCCAGGGCGGATGGAACCCGTTCGGCTTCGATACCGGCAACTGAGCGCAACGGCGCAACCGCATCAGGTGGCGGCAGGTGGCCGACGTTCGTTGGTCCGCCAGCCCCGGCCCAGACCCGGCGCGAACGCCCGGCGCAGGCCCATTCAAGGGGCACGTTTACAGCGATGGGCCGGCGCGCCATAGATGGGCGCGATCATGGCGCGATTGAGCCAGTGCTTCGCACTTTGCGCCCGTTGCTCTGGGTGGGCTCGCAATCGACGCCGCTCAACCACACCAAACCGGAGGGCTGCCATGCGCGCCGAAACCGAGAAACTGGTCGACACCATCAAAGAGTCGCTCACGCTCCTCCGGAGGCATCTTTGACTGGGATACAGCCGAACACCGCCTTGGCGAACTGAACCGCAAAGCCGAAGACCCTGAGCTATGGTCCGACGCTGCACGCGCACAAACCATCATGCGCGAGCGCCAGCAATTGGATGCGGCAATCGCGAGCTACAACGCGCTTGAACAGGCGCTCGACGACAACGTCACGCTGATCGAACTTGGCGAAGCCGAGGACGACCAGGGAAGCGTCGATGAAGCGGAAGCGGCCCTGGCCGACCTCGCGCGCGAAGCGCAACGCCGTGAGGTCGAAGCGCTGCTGTCAGGCGAAGCCGATGGCAACGACACGTTCGTAGAGATCCACGCCGGCGCCGGCGGCACGGAGAGCCAGGACTGGGCCAACATGCTGACCCGGCTTTATCTGCGGTGGGCGGAACGGCGCGGCTACAAAGTCGACATCATCGAACAAAGCGCGGGCGAAGAAGCCGGCCTCAAGTCGGCCACCGTCAAGGTGCGCGGCGAAAACGCCTACGGCTGGCTCAAGACGGAATCGGGCGTGCATCGCCTGGTCCGCATCTCGCCCTTCGACAGCAACGCGCGGCGCCACACGAGCTTCGCCTCCGTTTGGGTCTACCCGGTGATCGACGACAACATCGATATTGAGGTCAACGAGAGCGATTGCCGGATCGACACCTACCGTGCGTCAGGCGCCGGCGGTCAGCACGTCAACACCACCGACAGCGCGGTGCGTATCACACATGAACCAAGCGGCGTCGTGGTGGCCTGCCAGGCGGAGCGCTCGCAGCACAAGAACCGCGCGACGGCCTGGGCGATGCTGCGCGCACGCCTCTACGAGCTGGAACTGAAAAAACGCGAGGAGCAGGCGGAAGCCGAGGCCGCTTCCAAGAGCGAGATCGGCTGGGGGCATCAGATCCGCTCTTACGTGCTGCAGCCCTACCAGATGGTCAAAGACTTGCGCACCGGGGTTGAGACGTCCGACACGCAAGGCGTGCTCGACGGCGCGATCGATCTCTTCATCGAAGCCTCGCTTGCGAACCGCGTGAAAGGCGGCGCCGAAGGTGTCGAAGTGCACGACCTCGACTGAGTGGCCTACCCCGGCCCACCGCTCCACGCACGTCAGCAGGAGCCCCCTATGCAGCCGATACGCCTTGCCGACAAGCTAGCGGCCATCTCGACCCATTGGGACCCGCACGTGGTCGCCGACTACAACGAAAACGATGTCATGGTCGTCAAATTCAAGGGCGAGTTTCCCTTCCACAAACACGACACCACGGACGATTTCTTCCTTGTGCTGGAAGGCGAGATGACGATGGACATCGAAGGCGAAGCGCCGCTCACGGTGAAAGCCGGCGAGATGTTCGTTGTGCCCAAAGGCGTGGTGCATCGCCCGCGCGCGCAAGCGGAGGTGAAGGTCTTGCTGATCGAGCCGAAGGGCGAACCAAATTCCGGGGATGCCGATCGCCCGCCAGCAGCAAAGCCGCGGCTTTAGAGCTTGTCCGCCACAGGGGACACGGCGGAGACGCCAGACGAACGAGACAATAGGCTTGGGGGCCTGAACATGATGGATGGTAGGCTGCAGTGTTCGCGTGGCCGGGCGGGGGCGGCAGTGTTGGCGGTGCTGACGGCGTGCGGTGCGGCCCTTGTTGCCGGCTGTGCGAAGCCGACCGTCGCGACCAAGCTGGAGGCGGCGAAGAGACCCGCGGCAACGTCACATCGAGGTGGCACGGGCAAGACATTCGTCGCCGCGGACGCCGGGCGCATCGTCGCGACGTATGACTCCAAAAACCTCGTGCAGACCGCGTTTTTGCGCAGCTACTCCGGCGGGCAGTTCACCGGGCGCGGCACCTTCAAGGGCATCCGCAAGATCAAGCTGTTCCTCGTCACGCCGGTCGCCGACGCGGTGGTGAACGGCGTCACCTTCAACTGCATCTTGAAGACGGGCAGCGTCAAAACAAGGCGCTTGGCCGCGCTGCGGATCGGCCAGCGCGTTCAGGTTTCAGGCCGCATGGACGGCGTCGGCCCCGCAAGCGTGCAACTGGGCCGCACCAACTGCGACTTCCGCCCGCTGTAAACGACCGGTCACGCGAAACGAAAAAAGGGGCAGCGCTGTGCTGCCCCTTTTGTTTCCAGGCCTCATCTCTGCGAACCGACCCTGGCACGCGATTCTGCGATCACGGCATGCGCCTGAGCGGCAGGGTCCCAGCCGATCACTCGGCCGGCTCACCCTCCGGCGCGCGGCGGCGCGTCGTGGCGTCATTGCCAGCAGGCTGCGCAAGAGCGGCCGCGTCCGCGTTCGCCTTCGCGATCATGTCGTCACGCTTCGCCGCGATCTTGCGCAGGCGACGCAGCATGCCACCCGTACCTGCCGGGATCAGGCGCCCGACGATCACGTTTTCCTTAAGGCCATCGAGCGTGTCCGCCTTGCCGTTGACGGCCGCATCGGTCAGCACGCGCGTGGTCTCCTGGAACGAAGCTGCCGAGATGAAGCTGCGAGTCTGAAGAGCGCAACATGATGTTTGAGAAGTCGGGCAAGCGGCCGGCAGCCGCCCAGCCTGTGC
>JBCBJZ010000198.1:0-5131 GCA_038522635.1 Pseudomonadota bacterium
CCACGCGCAAGAAAGCCGATTTCCATATGCGGCAGGTCTCAAGCGCGTTGTCGCCATCGAACTTCCCGATGACCAATCCGGAAATCATGCGCCAGACGCTCGCGACGAACGGGGAGAATTTGGTCCGGGGCATGAGCAATCTGCTCACTGATTTTCAAAAATCGGGCGACCTGCTCAAGATCAGCCAGACCGATATCGAAGCATTCGAAGTGGGTCGCGATCTCGCAGTCACACCAGGGAAGGTTGTCTACCAAAACGAGCTGTTTCAGCTCATTCAATATTCGCCGACCACCGATAAGGTTTACGAAACGCCGATCCTGATCACACCCCCCTGGATCAACAAGTTCTACATTCTCGACCTGACGCCTGCCAAATCGCTGATCCGTTATCTGGTCGAAAAAGGCTTCACGGTCTTTTTGATCTCATGGGTTAATCCGGGCGAAGACCTCGCGCACAAGACCTTCGAAGATTATATGACCGAAGGCATCCTGAGCGCGACGGAAGTGGTGCGCCAGGAGGCGAACGTCGACAAAACGCACGTGCTTGGCTACTGCGTCGGCGGCACGTTGCTCGCGTGCACGCTCTCCTATCTGGCCGCCATCGGCGAAGAGCCCTACGCGTCGGCGACATTCCTCACCGCGCAGGTCGATTTCACCAGCGCTGGTGACCTTTTGATGTTCACCGACGACGAGCAGCTCCAGTCCCTCGACGAGGTGATGGAGGAGCGCGGCTTCCTCGACGGTTCGCGCATGGCCAACGTGTTCAACATGTTGCGCCCGCGCGATTTGATCTGGCCGTATATCGTCAACAATTACATGCTGGGCAAGAAGCCGTTCGCGTTCGATCTGCTGTTCTGGAACCAGGATTCAACGCGTATGGCGCCAGCCAACCACCATTTTTATCTCTACGAATTTTATAATAAAAATCGACTGGCGGCCGGTGAATTGAAACTAGCAGGCGTCGAGCTTGACGTTTCAAAGGTGAAAACACCGATTTACGAACTTGCCGCCAAAGAGGACCATATCGCGCCGGCGCTTTCGGTCTATAAGGGTGCTCGCATGTTCGGCGGCGAAGTTACCTACGTGCTCGCAGGTTCGGGCCATATTGCAGGCGTGATCAACCCGCCGGAGAAATTTAAATATCAGTACTGGTTGAACCCAAGGCTTGAAGAGACCTTCGACGATTGGTTCATGCACGCGCGCGAACACCCGGGCTCATGGTGGCCGCATTGGACCGAATGGCTGGCCGGACGCTCGGGCTCGCTGGAAGAGGCGCGCGAACCCGGCGCCCGGTTCGGCGTCATCGAAGACGCGCCCGGCTCCTACGTCCGCGAGAAAGGCTGAGCAACGCCAGCCGTTTCTGCATCGTGCCGGGGTTCATCTTAACAGGTGGCGCCACCTAACGCGGATGAACTCTCTGCTTTGCCGTTCATCTTTCGCCTCAGATGGCACCACCTAAAGCGGATGAACTTCAGTGCCGCAGGATGCGACGCGCTTCACGCAGGCCCGCACGGCAGGACGGGCGCAGCCGATCTCGATTGCCGGCAAGACAGCTCACAACGCGACCGCGACCCGGTACAACGTTGCGGCAGAAGCGCTCAACATCGACGCGGCAAGCGCCAAACGCGTCGCGTAACGCAACGGCTTTCACCACATGGCGGCGGCAACGCGGCGCCACCCGATCGCGCTGATCGATGAGGCAACGCATCACACGTCCGCCGCCGACCGCGACGGTGCCGCAAAGCCGTGAGCGATCGGGCGCGCAATCGCGCCACGCTTTCCAGGCGAACGCGGCACCGACACCGGGTCCAAGAGAGGCGCCGCCGTGGGCTTCTGCGCGGGCGTTTGTGCTTGTTGAGAGCGCGATGGCGCCAACGATGAGAGCGGCGAAGACGGAGGAAATCGAACGAGGCATGACCAATCCTTAAGGTTCATGGGTGTCGAGCTGCGAAGGGGGGGCGAGCGGCACCAAAGGGAACCGCCGCGGCCGCTTATGCCGCGCCCTCTCTCTCCACCAGGATGCAGGGCAAGGGCGCAGCACCAGCGGCGGTTGCGCTTCAATCGAAGAGGAACGGCGCTGGATCAGCGTCAGCGGCGGCGAAAACGGAGGGTCCGGGTGAAGCTGCGCCCGCGCGGCCCGGTATACGTGGCCGTGCCGGAGCATACGCCGCCAGCGCAGGACGAGGTGCCCGAGCGTGTGAAACTGTTGCCGCGCGGCCCGGTGTAGCGTTGGTTCGACGAGCACACGCCGCCAGCGCACGAACCGCTCGCCGATTTCGACCAGGTTCCGCCGTTCGGCCCGACGCCCGACACCGAGCGGTCCCAACCTTGCGCTTGGGCGCTGAGCACGCTGGCGAAGAAAAGGGCTGCGGCAACTGCTGTTGTTTTGGCAAACGTCATCTTCATGTCTCCTTTGACAGGGGGGAAAGCGCCGTTCGTTGAGCCGCGGCGCTTCGCTGAAGCGGCCGCGTCAGTCACGTCGGCCACGGGAGACAACTTGGATCTTGAAATTTGCTCACGCATTTCGGCTGCGTAAGGATTTGTTGGAAATCATTGGGATTTGTAACGATTTGTAACCGCTCAACTTTGGGGGCTGTCGCGTTCATGTGGCCGGCTTAAACTGGCCCCATGAGTGCCACCCCACACCTCATCGTGGTCGAGGACGACCCGGAGATCCGCAACCTGCTGGACGACTACCTCGTCCAGAACGCGATGGCCGTGACCGCAGTGCAGAATGGCGAGCGCTTGAACGCCGCCCTGCGCGATGGCCCGCGCGCCGACCTAATCATCCTCGACATCATGCTGCCTGGCGAAGATGGGCTTTCGATTTGCCGCCGCCTGCGCGCCACCAGCGATGTGCCGATCTTGATGTTGACAGCGCGCAGTGACGACATCGATCGCATCGTCGGTCTGGAGCTTGGCGCCGATGACTATCTCGGCAAACCGTTCAATCCGCGCGAGTTGCTGGCCCGGGTGCGCGCCATCCTGCGCCGACGCGCCCAACCGCACGGATCAGCGCAAGGCGCTTCGCCTATGGCAGGCGCGCTGGCGGGCAGTTCGGCCGTGCATACCAGCGAACGCTTCCGCATGGGCGATCTGATCATCGACTGCGGGGCGCGCAGTGTGCGCCGTGATCACGGCGAAACGCTCAACCTCACCGGTGCTGAATTCGATCTGCTCGTTTGTTTCATCGCGAGGCCCGGACGCGTCCTCAGCCGCGACCAGTTGATGGATTGGACGCGGGGACGACAGGCCGATGTTTACGATCGCACCATCGATGTCCAGATGAGCCGGTTGCGCAAGAAGGTCGAGCACCCCGACCTACCGCTTTTCAAGACCTTACGCGGGCAAGGTTACATGCTGATCGCACCCGTCGAGGCGATCGATGCTTAGGCGCCGCTGGCCAGGCTTTGCGTTCCTCAAGCCCATCGGTTTTGCCGGCCGCATGACCGGCATCGTCCTGCTTGTGGCCTTCATCATGATCACGCTCGCCGTGACGGCGGAATTCTTGAACTTCGAGAAGGACCGCCAGCGCGACGTACCGTTGACCGCACGCATCGCGTCGATTGTGGACATGTTGGACGCGAGCGACGTGCGCCAGCGCAAACGCATCATCAAAGCGGTCCGTTCAAGCGACCTCAAAGTGACACTGGCGCCGGATCGCCCCGCGATCGAAGGCCGGCGGGTTGCCGTCGCCGAATGGGTGCTGGCGCAAGAACTCGCACAGCCCAGCAGCCGTGACGTCGTGGTGATGTTCCGTTCCCGCTTCGTGAACCGTCCGGTTGCCGCGTGGCTCGATTCGCGATCGGCCGCATCGATTTCGCCGCTGCTGATCTCCGTCCGCCTCAACGATGGCAGCTACGCTCAGTTCAAAACGTTCGGTTCAGCCGGTTACCGTATATTCGGTGTGCCACCGGGCTTCGGCATCGGCATCATCGGCGCCGTCTTGGCGATCATCGCGGTCTGGGTGGTGCGGCGGGAAGCGCGGCCGCTCAAAGCGTTGCGCGCATCCGTCGATGCCTTTGCCCGCGATGCCGCCCCGCGACCGGTGACGGAGCGTGGCGCACCCGATATCCAACGGCTGATCGTGGCCAACAACACCATGCAGGCCAGGATCGCACATCTCGTCAGCGGGCGCACCGTGATGATCGGGGCCATCTCCCATGATCTGCGGACCTACCTGACGCGCCTGCGCTTGCGCGTTGAGATGCTGAGCGACGCCGACATGCGCGCGCGCGCCGCCCGCGACCTCGATGCTATGGCCACGTTGCTTGACGAGGCGCTGCGTTTCGCCGAGCACGACCACAACAGCCCCGAATCCACGCCCGTCGATGTTGTGGCGCTCCTGAACGACGAGATCGCGCAGCGCCCCAGCGCGACCATCCGCTTCGCCGGCCCAGCCGCTGGCGAACCCGCCGTGCTGGTCAGCGGCGGCGACGTCGCGCTCCAACGGCTCTTTACAAACCTGCTCGACAACGCCGCGCGCTACGCGTCGAGCGTGCACATCAGCTTCGGCCAGTTGGACAACACAAGCGTCCGCATCGACGTTGATGACGACGGCCCCGGCATCCCGGTGCATGAGCGCGAAGCGGTGTTTGAGCCGTTCCACAGGCTCGAAGCTTCGCGCAACCGCGATGAGGGTGGGACCGGCCTCGGGCTTGCGATCGCGCGGCAGGTCGCGACGCGGGCTGGCGGCACGCTGACCATTGGTGAATCGCCTTTGGGCGGTGCGCGCTTCAGCGTGACGTTACCGCGCGCCAGCCTCGCGGTTGGCGAAACGCCGGGTGTGCGAAAGCGGTCACCTATCGCGCAAGACGCAGACAAGGTTTCCGACCACGGGCGTGCCAACTGACAGCATTGAACGTCATGGCAAAAACGTCAGCGGCCGGACTTAGCATCGGCGAGCTTAACCGGCCTCACGCGCGGGCTGAGTAAGGCGTAACGGCCGATGGTCGCCAGGATCTTGTAGCCCGCCATCACCGTGCCCTTGAGCGTCCCCGACACCTTCGAGACGCCGATGCGGCAGCGGTACCGCGCCGGGACTTCGCGCCAACGCAAATGGGCCTGCGCCGCCTTGATCTGCATTTCAACCGTCCAGCCGTAATTGCGGTCGCACATTTGCAGATGCTCCA
>JBCBJZ010000199.1:0-5130 GCA_038522635.1 Pseudomonadota bacterium
ATGAACTGAAGCTGATCAATGGAAAAGGCGAAAATTCAAGTTATGCCCGCATGTTCGAACCATCAGCGGAAAAAATGCGTCACAAAACTCAGGTGTAGCATCCACGCTCGGGCGTACCTTCGGTTGCAACGGCGAAGTTGGCTAACCCGTTCGTTCTCTCCAAACGAAAAGGGCCGCCCCTTGTGGGGACGGCCCTCCGTGAGATGAGCTAGCTATGGCCCCGTGTCCGTCTCAACCTTCGAAGCTTCATAGCAAGAGGGAGCACACGGGACACGTCACATCACTTGGAAAGAGGAGGCTGCTCCGCTGACCGCATGACGTGCAATGGCACCATAGACAGCTTCGTAATCCCACTAGACATAGGACCACCTCCTTTCCGTTGTTTCACCTTACGACAAAGTAGGATGCCCGATCTGATTTGCCAACATCTCAGGAGCGGAAAAATGAAACCGATGCATGCGCGTCTCACTTCGCGCGCACCGTGGCTCTTACAGCTTGGCTGCGCGACAGCGGCCATCGCGGCGTTGGTAAGCCTTGCAGGCAACAGCGCAATGATCACCCCGGCGGTTGCAGCATCAGCGCTCAACGGCACCTGGTGCAACGAGGCGGGCAAGCGCTTGCGCATCGACGGGCGCACATTGATCGAGCCTGACGGCACCCGCCAGCAGGGGCGCGCGCAAGGCGATGTCTTCACCTATCGCAAACGTGTGCCGGGCGGGGCGGACCGGCAGGTTGACCTCAACCGTGTCGGCCCCGACGCACTTGTGATGACGCAGCGCAACCTGAGCGCAAGGGGCTCCGGCGTGCTGAGCCGCCCCCCGCAAGTTTGGAAACGCTGCGAAGCACCGGCCGCAAGGCGCCCCGGCCGCGATGCGCCTGATCAGGCGGCCACTGCAGCACTCTTCGTCGACCAGGCAGCCGGTGCCAGCGAGTTCGCCCCGCGCTCACTGTTAGGCTCAACATGGGTCAACCCCAGCGTGCGGCCCAGCTCGTCCGCGCCACCGATGTAGCGGCCGTCGATCCAGATCTGGGGCACCGTGATCGGCGTCTTAGGACCAACGATCGGCTTCACCCGCGCCAACATCTCGTATAGTGCGCGGGGTTCGCGCACCACGTCGTGATAGGTGTAGGCCATGCCCACCTCGTCCAGATAGGCCTTCGCGCGCACGCAGTGAGGACACTTGTCCTTGCCGAACACATGCGTCCCGCCGATGCCTGCGGTCTTCGCATGGGCGTTGATCACCGCTTGCGTGATCACCCCGCGGTTGAGCGCCTCGCCTTGGCTCACCACGCGCCCTTCGACCATCACGATCGGCGCGTGCCAGCCGCCCTTCTTCAGCGGTGTACCCCAGTTGGACAGCCAGTCTTTGGTCTCCAGCGTGACGGGAATGCCGCTAAGTTCGTTTTCGAGCACGTCCTTCAGCACATCAGCGGTCAGCGCGCACTCGCCACACGGGATCTTGACCTTGAACGGGCCCCACTGTCCGGCCCAGCGGTAGAGCATGATTTTGACCGGCTGCTCAGTGCGTGCAGCGGTGTTCGTAGCAGCGGTTGACATGGCCCCTAGCTCCTTAAAGCGTTCAATTTCCAAGGATTTTGATAATCGTCGATGTCTGTATGGCCTGCAGATCGGCGCAGCCGTGGTGCAGCGCAATGGGTCTCCCCGCTTCGTGATCGCGATGTGAGGGATTAAACTCGTCCCGCCATGACTGCCGTGGGCAGCCGCTTGGCCGGAGACGGGGCCAGATAAGGAACCCATCACGGAACAGGCTCGCGCCGAACCTGGGTCTGCCTCACAATCGACGCAACGGCGGTGGAGCGGTGACGCTCTCGGGCACGAGGCCCGCCTGCCACCTCACCGCGATGCCAACAACCAGGGCCACCCATGGACACCGCCTTCTCCACCAACGCCGAGGCGTTCGAATACGCGTGCACCAACCTCAATTGCGACATCGAACTCTACAAGGCGCTGCCCGCTGTGGTGATGGACGGAGCGAGCGTGTTGAAGGCGCAAGGCGGCGTGCAAAGCGAACCCGATGGCACCCAACATGCGATCCTGCAGGTGGCGAGCGCCGACGGCGGCTTCCTGGTGCTGGCGCGCACGTTAGGACCGAAAGGCCCGCGCCTGGCAGTCGGCGACTTGGTGGCGTGGATCCCAGCGCAGTACAGCGCACAACTCGCGCAGTCCGGCCACGATGAGCGCTTCGGTTGGGTTGGCGTCATCTTCGGCACGTTGGAGCCGCGGCGCGAAGCGGGAAGCTGGGTCGGGCGCGCCAAGTTCGAGTAAGAGGCTCTTGAGGGGCTGGCGTTGAGAGGCCCGCCGCCGCTCAGGCTGTCACCACGGCGATGGTGGTCTCCATCGTATGCGTTGCGCCGGGCTCGATCAGCCGGGCATCGCTGGCGGCGTTGGTCGTCTCCACGCACACCATCTGGCGATAGGTTTGTGCCGCATCGTCGCCCATATCGCCGAGGCGAGCGGCCTTCGCCGTCCACGGGTTCCACACCACCCAGGAAGCGCTCCCGCGCTTTTCTACGATGATCCGGCGGGCGTTGGCCTCATCATGGATCGTGACCGCCTGCGGGGCATCCACATAGATTCGGTCAACTTCACGATCGATGGTGATGGGGGCCGCTTCGCGCATGACGGCGTCATCGCGCAACGTGTCGATGAAGGCTGCGCCTTCGAGCCCGGTGATGCGCGTGGCGGCGATGTCGCCGACGTGGAAATAGGTATGGAGCGCCTGGCTCAATGTGATCGCCTCGGGCCCTTCGTTGTGGGTGGTCAGGGCAAGCCGTAACTGGCGGCCGACGCTGATCTCAAGACCAACCTTCGCGTCGGGCGGCCACAAGGGTTGCGCCCGACCTGCGGTGTTACGATCAGCCGGCGCGGGCCGTGGCGCGGTGAGCCGAAGGTCGACGCCGCGTTCGGCGGATAAGGTGCACACCTCAACCTGCCAGGGCACCGTGCGCACCAGCCCGTGGGAGGGTGCCTCGTGCAGGCTCGGATGCGCGCCGAACCAGGGCCAGCACACCGGGATGCCGCCGCGCACCGCTTTGCCCTCTTCAAACCGCGCGCCCGGGGACAACCACAACACCGGCGCAGCCGTGGGGGCCGCGCTGTCGTCGCCGCCTTCGCCATCGCCCGCTTTCGTGCCAGGCCCGCCCTTGCGCGGCTGCCACGCGAGCACCTGCCCACCATGCAACGCGATCGATGCGTGCGCGCGGTCGGTCGCGATGTCGATCGCGGCCGTCCCCTGTGGACCATCGCGAAACGCCACACCGGAGACAGCGCCAAAGCGCGCGTCAAGGTCCGCCGCCGTCGTGCCCATCGCAGCAGCCCTCATTCACGCCCACGCTGCCAGGGCCACGCCGGCCCTTTGCGCCCATCTTTAAGGACGGACAAATCTGCGTTCTCATCGATCATCGCGTTGGGCAATGCGTCGTTCTTGCGCGGCCAAAGCAGCACCGCCAGACCAACACCGAACAACGCCAGCATCACCATCAATTCCGGAAGGCCCGCGCCCGACCCCGAGGACCGCACCGCGATGTTCATCAGGTCCTCATAACGCAGCAGCGCAACGCCTGAGATGACCGTGCCCGCCATCCGCGCCAGGTTCTCGCCGCGGTGTCCGAACCGACGGGTGAAATAGAACAGCAGCAGCATCGCCCAGGGGATCGAGATCAGCGAGACCTTCCATTTGCTAGCAATCCCCCACTGCCCGTACATGGCGCCCGACGACTGCACATAGCCGTACTCCATGAAAGGCCAGAACAGCATTGCGATGCCACCGATCAGCACCCCGCGTTCCATTTGCGGGATCAGCGGCTGATAGAGCTTGGTCACCTGCGGGCGCCAAAAGATCAGCATCAGTCCGATGACGATCGTGACGATCACGAAGAACGTCTTGAACGGCAGCAGCCAGTCGTGGATGCGCCCTGTCTGCGAGCGCGAACGGGTCTCGCGGGCATAACGATCAACGGTGCTTTGCAAGGAGGCTTGCGCGCGGCAACAGGTGGTCGCATCGCGTTTGGCGCGCGCGGGAAAGCAGTAGCGTGCGGCGCGCTGGCTCTCGCTCGTCTCCAGGAGGTTATCGGGGCGGCATTCGCGCACGAGGCCGGTTAGCCCCAGACGGTTGCGCGAGGCTTCCCGCACCGCGAACATCGTATCCAGCATGGGGGCACGGGAACAGGGCTTGCGGTCGAGGGCGCAATCGGGCGGATTGCCGGCGTCGATCTGATGGATCTGCGGCGACACTTCCCAAACCGCGCGCGGTGGCTTTTTGACCAGCACATTCGAGATCACCAGCGCAAACAGGATGGCGGTCACAAAGCCCAACATGAAACGCACCCGCCCGTAGCGTACGTGCGTCCAGTAGAAGTGCGTGAAAATGGAGGCGGGCGTGAAGAACGCGAACAAGGCGAGCACGCCAAAGACCGGGTAGAAGACGAACAGGTAGCTGTGAAAGAACGCGATGCCGAACCAATCGTAGGCGGCGAACTCGCGCGCGAGCATGATCGGTAACACCAGGAATGACGCGCCCAGCAGTGTGAAAACCAGCGCCACGAAGCTGCGCGAGCCTGCCATCTTGGGCTTTTCAACAACCATGCCCGTCCCCCCGTTGCAGCAGTGCCGCCGCCACGCAGCGGATGCGCGCAGGCGATGTCTGCGCGCCCGGTTATGCCGCCCCGGTTATGCCGCGACGGCACCGCAATTTGAAGGGGTTGCTCGACGACGCCGCTTTTGTCGGCGCCGATCGACTGCAGGAAAGGCACAGCGGACACGGTGGTGCCGACATCACGCTGCGCGGGTGTCACGCGTCAAAGGCAGTGCCACCGGTCCGCGTCATCGAGGGCGGGGGCCCACGAAGCGTTAGCGCCGCTGACCCATGAAGCGTTAGCGCCGCTGACCCATGAAGCGTTAGCGCCGCTGACCCACGCTTTCGCCGGCGGGCTGAACCGGCATGACGCGCTTGCCGTTCTGGCAGTAGCGCTGCGTCGCTTGCGGCGAACCCAGCAGCGAGATGTCATCCAATCGCTTCGACCGCCGCGGCACGCGCCCGTAGACGCGCTTCCAGCGGGCGACAAGACCGCTCGTCTGTTTCTCGATGCCGGCCGGCGCACCGCAGTAGA
>JBCBJZ010000200.1:0-5029 GCA_038522635.1 Pseudomonadota bacterium
TGGGCCTCGACGCCTTCGCGCGGTGCGAGAGGCCGGATCATCACGTTTCCGAAACGCCCTTCGAACGCCTGCAACAGCGCGAACAACCGGGTCGCGGGCATGATCATGCTGGCCGTACCACCCGGGCGACAATGGCGGGCGATGAAGCGTGCCCACAGATCGAGCGCATCGCGGGGCATCGCATGGGATCGCGCCTTAAGGCCGTCGGGCGCCGCCGTACCGTGACCTTGTTCGTGAAACGGCGGGTTCGCGATCACGTGATCGTAAAGCTGGACGTGGTCAGCCTTTGGGCGCGCAAGAACATCCACCGGCCAGCACCGCGCCCGCGCCGTCAGAGCGTTACGGTCAAGGTTCGCAGCAGCGAGCGCCAACAGTGCCGGCTCGCGCTCTGCCAGCGTAACGCGGGCGTTGCGCAAGCGGGTTGCCACGCAAAGCCCCGCCGTGCCGACGCCCGCCCCCACGTCGAGCACGTCGAAAGTGGCACCTTCTTCACAGCCGTCCCGCGTGACGCGGTCGGGCGTGACGGCTGCAGCCAAGATCACCGCATCAAGCCCGGCCCGGTAGCCTTGGGCAGGTTGCTCAAGCATCAGCTTATCGCCAAGAAACGCATCGAGCGTGGTCGGCATGCGGTGTTCACGCTGCTCGCCTTCAAGCAGCGGCGGTTGAGCCAGCGTCATCCAGCTTCCCCCTCCGGCACCAGCCATCGCTCCAGATCGGCACCGCGCAACAACAGCCGCGCCTGCCCGATCGTCTCATCACCCACCATCACCCGGCGCGGGATGATACCGATCGAGCCTTCCAGCAGGCTCATGTTCTGGTCGAGCACAACATGCGCGATGTCCGCTTCGTTGAGCAGCGCGACGATGTAGCTGAGCGTCACAGGGTCGTTGGTTCGGGCAAGGAGTTGCAAGAAGGCGCCTTTCTACAGCAACGCGGGGACGTATGCGGCAATCTGTCTTGCGTCGGCGCCCGTTTGGCGCTGAGTAACGTGACGGCCCCGTGACTATATAACCTGTGGCCGCGCGAGCCAGCCTGGCTCACACTCCGAGCTGTCATGACAGCGATCTAGACCGATCGAGCACTGAAGGGAAACGCCGTGGGTGTTGTGGTTGCACCAGATGAGCAGCGCGAAGCGTCAGCCAGCCTGAAGCCGCTGATGAGCCTGGTCGCCGACGGCATGGAGGCGGTCAACGCCATCATTCTCGACAAGGCGGTGTCTGACGTCGATCTGATCCCGAAGCTTGCACACCATCTCATCGACAGTGGCGGTAAGCGGCTGCGGCCCATGCTGACGTTGGCGGCGGCGCAAATGTGCGGCTACCAGGGCGCGGGTCACGTGCGGTTGGCGGCAAGCGTTGAGTTCATGCACACCGCCACGTTGCTGCACGATGACGTGGTTGATGAAAGCGACTACCGGCGCGGTAAGCCGGCCGCGCGCCTACTTTGGGGCAATCAATCGAGCGTACTTGTGGGCGACTTCCTGCTCGGTCAGGCCTTCCGCATGATGGTGGATGTGGGCTCGCTGCGGGCGTTGAAGATCCTGTCGAACGCGGCCGCCGTGATCGCTGAAGGCGAAGTGATGCAACTTGCCGCCAGCAAGGACACCGCGACCACCGAAGACGCCTATCTGACGATCATCGATGCGAAGACGGCAGCGTTGTTTGCAGCGGCCGGCGAAGTCGGCGCGGCGATCGCGGAACGCAACGACGAAGAGCAGGCCGCGCTGCGCGCCTATGGTCGCAACCTCGGCATCGCTTTCCAACTCGTCGACGATGCGCTTGATTATTCAGGCGACCAAGCCGCGCTCGGCAAAGCGGTGGGTGATGACTTTCGCGAGGGAAAGATCACGCTGCCGGTGATCCTGTGCCACCGACGTGGAGATGCGAAAGAGCGGGCGTTCTGGCAGCGCACGTTGAGCGATGGCGATCTGCGCGACGGCGATCTGGAGCACGCGCTGACACTCATGCGCGAGCACGATGCTTTGCGCGATACGTTCGATCGTGCACGCCACTATGGAGCGTTGGCACAGCGAGCGCTCGCCGCCTTCCCGCATTCCAAGCAGAAGGACGCGCTGCTTGATGCGGTGGCGTTCTGCATCGCCCGCGCGCATTAACCATCGGCAGCGCCCAAACGCGATACGTGTGATCATCGCCCCCAAGCTGCGCTCTCATCCACAGCCTGATACGCGGCCGCCTCGCTCAAGCCGCGCTTTCTGCTCTAACGTGCCGGTTCTGGATAACGACATTGCTGGTGGAGAAGGGCAGCGCCGCGTTGCGACTCGTGCCCGCCATCGCCTAGCTCTGGCCGAGGTTCGAACATCGATGATGTCGGTGAGCGGACCACCTAACCATGCAACGTGAGGCACCCATGGCGAGCGCTGAATTCGGCTACGAGCACGCGAACAACCCGGTAGACTTGATCGAACAACTGGCCTTGGGCCACGACTGGGCTTGTGAACGCGCCGCCGAGGATGAACTCACGCTGGTGGTGGCCGGCACCTGGACCGACTATCACGTGTCGCTGAACTGGCGTGATGATCTGGAAGCGTTGCATCTGGCATGCGCGTTCGATTTCAAAGTGCCGGCGAACCGTCAGCTTGAGGTCTACAAGCTGGTCGCGCAGATAAACGAGCAGATGTGGCTTGGTCATTTCGATCTGTGGGCGCGCGAGGGGCTGATCATGTTCCGCCACGGCCTGATGCTGAACGGCGCGATGGCGACGCAGCGCCAGTGCGAAGCGTTGTTGCGGGCAGCGCTTGAGGCGTGCGAGCGCTATTATCAGGCGTTCCAGTTCGTCGTGTGGGCGGGCAAGGACGCGCATGGCGCACTGCATTCCACGTTGTTTGAGACGGAAGGCCGCGCCTAGAGCTCATCCGCATCAGGTGGAAACACCTGAGGCGAAAGATGAACAACAAAACAAGAGCTTAGATGTCGGCTCCGCTTCAAGCTGAAGCGAACCGACCCGAAGGCTGAGGGCTAAGCGGCTAGAGCGCGGCGGCTCCAAGAAGGCGGCTTCGTGGGTGCGTCCCGCATGGTGTCGGTTTGACATCGCAGCGCGGGTTGGCATGGTGCCGCAACGCCCCCTCCCCGCCCGCCGATATGAGCAAGCCATGAGCCAGTCCACGTCCGCCGATGCCATCCCCACGCCCGCACGCGACGCCGTGCTTGCGGACTTTGACGGGCATCTGCTGCTGGTGGGCGCTGGCAAGATGGGCGGGGCGATGCTTGAAGGCTGGCTCGCAGGTGGGCTGCCGCCGGGCAAAGTTCTGGTGCAAGACCCCGCACCGCCGTCCGACATCGCAGCCCATCTTGAGCGGGCCGGTATTACCGCCCACGCTGAGGCCGCCGAAGCCCTGGCCGCACAAAGCGCGGAGGCGACGGCACCGTTCCCAACCGTCGCCGTGATCGCGGTCAAGCCGCAGCTCATGGCCCCCGTGTTCCCGGCGGTCGCGCAGCATCTTTCGCCGGGCACGCTGATCGTGTCGGTCGCCGCCGGCACCCCGCTTTCGTTTTTCGAGAGCCACGCCGCTCCCAACAGCGCTGTTGTGCGCGCGATGCCGAACACGCCGGCAGCCGTCGGCCGCGGCATCACGATCTGCTGCCCGAACGCCCACACGAATGCGACCCAGCGTGCCACCGCGACCGCCCTGCTTGCGGCCGTCGGTCAGGTTGGCTGGATCGAAGATGAGGCGCAGATGGACGCTGTCACGGGCGTCTCGGGCTCGGGCCCCGCTTACGTGTTTCACTTGGTCGAATGCATGGCGGCGGCGGGTGTCGCCGCGGGCTTGGACGCCCCGCTTGCCGAGCAACTGGCGCGCGCCACGGTTGCGGGTGCCGGTGAGTTGCTGCATCGCTCGGACGAAACAGCGACCACCTTGCGCGAGAATGTGACGTCGCCGCAGGGGACGACGGCTGCCGCTTTGGACGTTCTGATGGGCGACGAAAGGCTGGAGCGCCTGATGCGCGAAGCGGTCGCAGCCGCCGCCGCGCGCGGGCGCGCCTTGGGCTGATCCGGCCTTACCAGCGGGCGGCGGGGTCCCTACATACCGATAACGGACAACAGACCTGCGCGTGGTGGCATCCACGATGCGTCATCGCGGTCGTTGATCTCATCTTCGTAGCGATGCCAATCGTAGAGGAGACAGCGTGCCCCTCCCCCCGCGGGCGCCCGCGCCATGCCTTGACCGAAGGAGGTCCACCATGAACGACTTTGCGCCCGAACGCCGCGTGATCGCCGCCGCGCTGCGCCTTGCCGAACGCGGACCCTGGCGAGACGTCTCCATGAACGACATCGCGGTCGAAGCCGGCGAGCCGCTCGATAAGATGCGCGACCTCTTCAAGACGAAAGGCGCGATCATCAAGGCGTTCATCCGTGAGACCGACGCCGAAGTGCTGGCCCAGGCCCCGAAGAAGGTCGAGAACGAGACCGCGCGTGACCGGCTTTTCGAAGTGATCATGAACCGGTTCGATGCCCTCAACGCGCACAAGGGTGCGGTGCGCTCGATCGCTGAACAGGGCAGCCTCGATCAGGATATTTTCCAAGGCTTCATGGCCTCGCAGGCCTGGATGCTGAATGCGGCTGGCGTGCCCACGGACGGGTTGGGCGGGCGCGTGCGGGTAAGCGGGCTCGCCTCGATCTATGCGGCCGTGTTCCGCACTTGGCTGCAGGACGATGATCCCGGCATGGCACGCACCATGGCAGCGCTTGACCGCCGGTTGCGGCGCGGCGAGCGGGCCTACAAGCGGCTTGAAGACGTCCGCCAGGGGGCTGAGCGGATGGGCGAAACGCTGAGCGGTCTGTTCGATCGCTTGAAGGCGCGCGGTGCGAGCCCGCGTGACGAAGCGACAACGCAGAGCCCCCCGCCACAGGGGCAGGCTGCCCCGCCTCCACCGCCGCCGGCCACGCCGCCCACGGCGTGATGCCTCAGAGTCGGCTCGCTTCAGCTTGAAGCGGAACCGAAATCTAAGCTTTTGCATCGCCTTTCATCTTTCGCCTCAGGTGATTCCACCTGAGGCGGATGAACTCTAGG
>JBCBJZ010000201.1:0-4922 GCA_038522635.1 Pseudomonadota bacterium
CTTATCTAAGTGTCGTCTTCGCGCTTTGCGTTAGTGCGCGGGCGTGGCGTTTGCTCACCCGCTGGGCGCTCTTGCGTTCCGAATGCGGCGGCGAGGCTTTGGCGCGCACTGCCGGGACGCAAGGGCTTTTGCTGGCTCTCGTGCGGGCGCCAGCCGGTCATGGTGAGGATCTCGAATGTGGCGATGACGCGCCCGTCGCCGCGCGCAAAGTCATGCTGGTAAAGCGCTGCGGCGCGGGCCAGCGTTTCGCGTCGCAACGGCGCCCGCTGGCGCGCGTGCAGGACGTTGGTTGCACCCATGCCGCGCAGGTCCCGCATCAGTTGCAGCGGCGTTTCGTAGGCGACCTCGACGCGGTCAGCGTCCACCACCGGCAGCGCGAAACCGGCGCGCTGCAGCAGGCTGCCTAGATCCGGCACGTCGGCGAAGGGGGCCACGAACGGGCTTGCGCCGCCTTCGACCTCGGCCTGCGCGCGCATCAGGCTTGTGCGCAGTTCATGCAGCGTACGCCCGCCGATCAAGGCGCCCATGAAAAGTCCGTCCGGCTTCAGCGCGCGGGCGATCTGGATCAGCGTGCCTGGTAAATCGTTGATCGCGTGCAGCGTCAGCGCGGATGCGACGAGGTCAAGGCTGCCTTGCGCGAAGGGCAGCGCTTCTGGATCGCACACGAGGGCCGGGGCCGGCGCGTGCCTGAGCAGCGCGAACGTGTCGTCGGCTGCGAAAACCGTGCCCACGTTGGCGAGCGGTTTGATGTGCCGCGTCACCACACCGTGGTGGTCGCCGAGCGCAAGCGCATGTGTGAAGGTCCGCTGGATGCCGGCAAGACGCTCCGCGATGTCTTCAGCCGCGCGGTGCACCAGAAAATCGATGCCGCTTGCGGCGCGTCCATCGGCTGCGTTGAGGGCGGTCAGACCGGCGGCGCGCGCACGTCGACCGCGCAAGAGCGCGCGATCGAACAGGTTGGCGTCGCTCGGCGCCGCGTTGGCGACGCCTGCCGCTTTAGGTGCTGACATGCGGTGCGCCGTGTTTGTTGACGACTTTCTCCGTCGGCAGGACGGTCATGACCAGAAGGATGAGACCACCCAGGTAGGGGATCAGTATGATCAGATAGAGCCAACCGGAGAGGCCAAGATCATGGATGCGCCGGATGGTGATCGCGAGCCCTGGAATGAACGTGGCAACGTAATAGATGACGAGGGCGGCGATCGTGGCCACCGGCGCGGTTTTGGCTTGTCTGCCAGGTTCCGGGAGGTTGCCCGCAGCAGCATCGATGACAAGGCCTCCCACCATCGCGATGATGAGACCGAGTATCCAGAACAGGGTGAAAGACCAGTATTCCTTGCGCCGCGCCCGCCCCGTGAATTTGGCGTAGAACGTTGTCATCGCGCGGGTAAAGAAGCCCCACATGGAAAGATGCTGATCCGCTGCGGGCGCCCCGGGCGCATCCTGGACGGCGTAAGTCTGCCCCGCGGGCCAGGGTGATAGCGGATCATGCTGGCCGGGGGCTGCCTGCATCGCTGGCACCGACGAGGCCGCCGCGGCGACCGGTGGGGGGCGCTGCGCGATCGGCGGCGGGCGCAGCGCAGCCTTAAAAGCGTAATCGGTCTGGTCGAGCGCGGCCCAGTCGTTCATGCCCGAACGCCAAGCCATGGTCGCCGCGTTGATCGTGCCGGCTTCCGCAAGCGCTTTGACTTGCTCGTCGCTGAAGGGGCCTTGCGTCGCCCCGTTGATGTAAACGTGCCACGTGGTCATGGCGGTCTCCCCTTAAGCGCTTTGCACCGCGCGCATTACTCCGATCCCAGTAAGCCTGGCGCCTGAGGCAAGAGGTGCATCCCACACCGAAGCGCCCTGCGAGGCTTCCTTTGACGGCTCCCCCCGTGACGCCTCCCTCTTGACGGCCATGGCGCGTCGCAGCCTACCATCGCGCCTGAGCATGGAAACCTCAGGTTGATGTTAAGCGATGCCCCCCAACCCGACAACGTGGCTGAACGCGGCGCTCGCGAGGCTGAGCGACGCTCTGATCCCGCCGGTCTGTCTCTCCTGTCAGAAGCGGCTGCATGACCATGACACGTTGTGTGCGGTGTGCTGGCGCGACGTTCATTTCATCGGTCCGCCGCTGTGCGATGCGCTCGGGCTGCCGATGCCCTACGATACCGGCGGCAAGGTGCTTTCAGCGCGTGCGATCGCCCACCCGCCCGCCTACCAGCGGGCTCGCGCCGTGGCCCGCTACGACGGACCGCTGCGCACGATGGTGCATCGTTTCAAATACGCCGACCGGCACGATGCTCGCGTGCTGTTCGGACGTTGGCTCGTGCAGGCCGGCGGTGAACTGCTGCGCGACGCCGATGTGGTGGTGCCGGTGCCGCTCGCCGGAATGCGGCTCTGGGTGCGGCGTTACAACCAGGCCGCGGTGCTTGCCCATGAGGTGGGCCGGCTGACGGGGGTTCCTGTCGCACCGCTGGCGCTGAGGCGCATGCGGCGCACGCGACCACAGGTTGGGCTGACAGCGGCCCAGCGGCGCCAAAACGTCGCCGGGGCGTTCAAGGTGATGGAGCGAGCAGCATCACGCGTGCGCGGGCGCCGCGTGGTGCTCGTCGATGATGTGATCACCACGGGTGCGACGGTGGAAGCCTGCGCTCAGGCGTTGTTGCGCGCCGGCGCGGCCCAGGTGGACGTCCTGGCGCTCGGTCTTGTGACGGGCGACACCGGCCCGACCGCGTGAGGTGCTGCCTGGCTGCTGGTATGGGTCTGGGCCTAGATCTGGGCCTGGATCCGGGCCTAGGGCCCCAGCCTGTCGGCGCCACCCGGCTGCCACGGCCCGAGGACGCCTGCGCATGCGCCACATGATGCCCACGGCTGGCATGGTGACGCCTTCTCGCTTATACTTCGTGGATATCGGGTTCAGACGCTTCCGATCTGAAAGGATCCTCATCTCGATGCCTGAGATCACCATCTACACAGCTATGCTTTGTCCCTTTTGTTCACGTGCGAAACACCTGCTGAAAGAGAAGGGTGCCGCGTACAACGAAATTGACGTCACCATGCAGCCCAACAAGCGCGCGGCGATGCGTGAGAAGGCGGGGGGGCGCAACTCGGTGCCGCAAATCTGGATCGGCGAGCATCACGTTGGTGGTTGCGACGAGCTTTACGCGCTCGACGAGGCGGGTGAACTGGATGGGCTGCTGGCTGCCTGAACATGCGCTGCGACGATGAAAAGGCGAGCCTATGACTGCTGTGACGGCCACGACGCCAACGGTTCTGAAAGCCGGCCTGATCCAGATGCGCTCGGGCCGCGATGTTGAACGCAATTTGGCGGATGCCGAAGGCTTCATCCGTGAGGCGGCGGACCACGGGGCGACGTACATCCAGACGCCCGAAGTGACGGTCCTGATGGAGCGCGAACGCACCCGCCTGTTCGCGCTGACGCAAGCGGAAGAGAACAACGAGGCGCTGCGCCGGTTCGCAGCGCTTGCGGCCGAATTGCGCATCTGGCTGCACATCGGTTCAATGTGCATCCGCCTCGATGAGACTCAGCTTGCCAACCGCGCGTTCGTTTTCGCGCCCGACGGCACGTGCGTCGCGCGTTACGACAAGATCCACATGTTCGATGTGACCCTGCCAGGGGGTGAAAGCTACAAGGAATCAAAGCGCTTCAAAGCCGGGACGCAGATCGTCAACGTCACGATGCCATGGGGCAAGCTCGGTGTGACGATCTGCTATGATCTGCGGTTCCCGCACGTCTACCGCACGTTAGCGCGCGCCGGCGCGCACGTGCTGACGGCGCCGTCGGCGTTCACCAAGAAGACCGGTGAAGCGCATTGGCACGCGCTGCTACGCGCACGCGCGATCGAATGCGGGGCGTTCGTTTTGGCCGCCGCGCAAGGGGGCCGCCATGAGAACGGGCGCGACACCTATGGGCATAGCTTGGCCGTCTCGCCCTGGGGTGAAGTGCTGGCCGAAGGGCTGACCGAGCCCGGCGTGATCATGGTCGACCTCGATCTGAGCGCCGTGGAAGCGGCACGCCGACAGATCCCGTCGCTGGACCATGATCGCCCCTTTGAGGTTGTGGAGCGGGCGCACCCCGACGCGAAGCGGGCGGCCTCATGATCAAGTTCTCGCTGCGCTGTGTGTGCACCCATGCCTTCGAAAGTTGGTTCGCCAGCAACGCCGCTTACGACAGCTTGCGCGCCGCCGACCAGGTGATCTGCCCGGCATGCGGGTCGAGTGAGGTGACGAAGTCGATCATGGCGCCGAACGTCGGCGTGAAAGCCAATCGCAAGGCCCTTGGCGTCAAGGAGCGGCGGGCGGTGGCCACGATGCTCTCACAGGTGCAGCGCGCCCAGAATGCGCAAGGGCAGCACGGTCCTGCCGCCGGTTTCGATGGCGGCGACAAGGGCGCGCCGGACGGGCGTGATGCCTCCAAAGGTAGCGCTGGAGGCCTGAGCCGCGGTCATCCGCCTACCGTCGATGGCGATGCGCCGGTGACACTCAGTGCGGATGCCGAACAGGCTAAAGCGCTCGCTGAAACCCTCGATACGCTGCGCCAGATCCGCGACACCGTCGTGGCGGACGGCGACGACGTCGGCGAGCGCTTTCCCGAAGAGGCGCGCAAGATTCACTATGGCGAAGCCGACCAGCGCGGCATTTACGGACGGGCGAGTGCGGAGGAAGTGGAGGCGCTGCTCGATGAGGGCGTTGAGGTTTTGCCCATGCCGATCCTGCCGGAAGATCATAATTAAGGTTGTTCACGGCTGATTGGTGGGCTGTCGCGATCGCGCCCCGGTCATGGTTTAGTGACCGTGCAGCGAGGGGTCAGCGCTGCCGACGGTGCGCCTTGGCCCGCCGCACGGTGGATGCAGCCTTCACAGCCGATAGGCGAAGCGGCATGGCCTCCGCGTTTGTTCCCCTAGAGTCGGTTCGCTTCA
>JBCBJZ010000202.1:0-4847 GCA_038522635.1 Pseudomonadota bacterium
TTTCGAGTAGCGCCTCCACGCTTTCGTTTTCGTCGATCGCGATGATGTCGGCGCGCGGCACCATAACGTCTTCCACGCGCAATTGGCCGAACGTGAGCAGGCGCAGCAGCATGTCGCGCTCGCCAACGGTGAAATCGTTGCTGGGGTCATCGCCGTTGCGCAGCGCGTATTCGAGATTGGTGCGCAGCGTTGAGCCGCCGGGCAGGCCGAGTTTGGTTTTGAGGGTGGCGAGCCAACCGACGGGCTGGGCTGGCTGTTGGCCGGGCCCGAAGGTGGACGCGGCACCGTTGCCTGAGCCATTGGTTAACGCGTTGCCGTTTGCGCCGTTTCGACCCGCCTTGGGGCCGGCTTGGTCTTGACCATCGGCCGCTTGGCTGGAGCGCGCTGACGGGGCCGCCGCTGCATCGGACGCGCTTGACGTCGGGGCCGGCCGGGCCTCGGCCTTCGTCGTGTCCTCGGCCTTGGTCTCGTCCTCGCCCTTCGTCTTGGGCGCGGCCGCGTTTGCCGACCCGGTTTGCCCGTCAGGGTCGGTGGGCGGTTGTTGTGCGGCTATGTTCTTCATCATCGCTTTATCAGCATCTTGAAACGGCATTTCAGCTCACGGATCACCGGCCGGCGCGCCGTGCTCATCGTAGGGGGAGGGCAGGCCAAGCCGCTGCAGGATCGCGACTTCGAGGGTTTCCATCGCTTGAGCTTGCGCCTCATCGGCGTGGTCATGGCCAAGCAGGTGCAAGGTCCCGTGAACGATCAAATGCAAAGTGTGGTTGCGAACGGTGATCCGGCGCTCGCACGCCTCGCGCTCCACCGTTTCGAACGCCAGGATGAGGTCACCCAAAGGCTGGGTCTCGCTGCCAGGGTGGGCCGCTGTCGGGGCGGCGGCTGCGGGGAAAGACAAGACGTTCGTCGGACCGATGCGCTTGCGGAAAGTGGCGTTCACGTCGGCGACATGGGCGTCATTGCTGAGCGCGAGCGCTATTTCCCGGTCAGGCTCGAGGATGACCCCTTGCGCGGCAAACGCATCGCGAAGCTGAGAGAGCTGGGGCGTTATGATGTCTTCAGCCCAGCGTTCATCCAGGATGAGGGGCGCGTAAGGCGCTGCGGCCTCATCGCCCTCGCCGTAACCGCCATTGCCGTCGTCGCGTGCAGCGCTCGGCGCTTGCGAAGGGTCAGGGTCTCCCGCCTCGCCATCCTCCGCCTCGGCCCGCGCCGCAACCGTCTGTGACGTTGCTTCAGGCACCGGGTCGGCTGGTCGGGCGGTCGCTTGATTGGGCGGTGTCATCGCTTTTCGTTGTCATTGCGTGGGCTACGCGGGTGCGCTTTGGCTTGTGTCGAGGCCCTGTCTCGCGCTTGGGCGCCGTCGTAGGCCTTTACGATATGGGCGACCAGATCACGCCGCACCACGTCTTCAGCCTGGAAACGGACCGCTTCGATCTCGTCGACATGGCGAAGCAGCGCCACGGCTTCTTCCAGGCCCGATGTTTGTCCGGAGGGCAGATCGATCTGCGACGGGTCCCCCGTGACCACCATCTTTGCGTTTTCCCCCAGCCGCGTCAAAAACATCTTCATCTGCATGCTGGTGGTGTTTTGCGCCTCATCGAGGATGACGAACGCGTTGGCGAGCGTCCGCCCGCGCATAAACGCAAGCGGGGCCACCTCGATCACACCTGCTTCGAGGTCACGCTCAACTTTTTCTGGCGCTAACACATCGTAGAGGGAATCGTAGAGCGGGCGCAGGTAGGGATCGACCTTGTCGCGCATGTCGCCCGGCAGAAAGCCGAGCCGCTCACCCGCTTCCACGGCGGGCCGCGACAGGATGATGCGATCGACCTGATTGGCTTCGAGCGCTGCGGCAGCGGCGGCGACGGCAAGGTAGGTCTTGCCGGTGCCAGCGGGACCTATGCCGAACACCAGATCGAACCGCTGCATGGCCTGAATGTAAGCGTTCTGCGTAGGCGTGCGGGCGGTGACAATCTTGCGCCGCGTGCGGATGTCGGCCTGACCGCTCGCCATCGGCTGCTCGGAGCGCACATGCCGGATGGCGCCGTCGACATCGCCGCGGGCGATATCCTGGCCGCGTGCTGCGCGCTCATAGAGTTGCTTCAGGACGGCCTTGCCGATGGCGCGGGCCTTGCGGGGGCCAAGCAGCTCGACCGCATTGCCGTTGGCGCGCGCATCCAGCTTCAACCGCTCTTCAAGCAGGGCCAGATGTTGGTCGTACTGGCCCAGCACACGCGCCAGCAGGCCGTTGTCCTCGAAACTCAAAACCGTCCGGTTATCGCCTTCAGGCGGGGCGCGGTCGTGCAAAGACGATGCTCCTTGACGAGCTTGAAAGAGAGGCGGTCGCGCGTTCAAGGCCGACCGCGGTGCTCACAGCCTTCGGCCATAGGCCCGGCCCATGCCATTTTCATGACAAGGCTCACGCGGCTCACGCATCTTGGTCGGTCGGGGCGCGTTGCTCAAGAGGCTGCACACACGGTGCCGCTGAGGCTATTGGGGCCGGCCGATGAAATTTCGACCGGCATGATGTGACCGAGCCAAGCGTCCGTGGCCGCCGCGTGGACGGGCTGCAGATAGGGCGAGCGTCCGACCAACTGGCCATCGAACCGGCCCGGCCGCTCAAACAGCACCGGGATCACACGACCGATGCAGGCCTGATTGAACATCGACTGCTGCTCATCCAGCACCGCTTGCAGCGCATGCAGGCGGGCCGACTTCTCCGCATCCGAGAGCGGATCATCGAGGCTGGCTGCCGGGGTGCCGGGCCGCGCTGAGTACTTGAACGAATAGGCCTGTGCGAACTGCACCTGGCGCACGACGTCGAGCGTTTGCTCAAATTCTGCATCCGTCTCGCCCGGAAACCCGACGATGATGTCTGTGGATAACGCCATGTCGGGGCGCGCTTTGCGGATGGCGGCGATGATGTCGAGGTATTCCGCCGCGGTATGTTTGCGGTTCATGGCAGCAAGGATGCGGTCGGAGCCCGCCTGAAACGGCAGATGCAGGTATGGCATCAGCTTGGGCTGGTCGCGGTGGGCGGCGATCAGGTCAGCGCTCATGTCGCGCGGGTGCGAGGTGGTGTAGCGCAGACGCTCCAGGTCTGGGATGGCCGCCAGGCTATCGATCAGCTCCGCGAGGGTTGCGCTTCGTCCCTTGGCGTTTTCGCCGTGGTAGGCGTTGACGTTCTGGCCAAGCAACGTGATCTCACGCACGCCGCCATCGACGAGGCGTTGCGCTTCTTCGACGAGTGCTGCGACGGGGCGTGAATATTCAACGCCGCGTGTGTAAGGCACCACGCAGAACGTACAGAATTTATCGCAGCCCTCTTGCACCGTGAGGAATGCCGACGCCGCCTTGGGCACCGTGCGGGCGGGCAAGTGCTTGAACTTATCGTCCTCGGGGAAGTCGGTCGCCACCATCTGGCGCGCTTCCGATTTGGCGCGGAAGATCAGCTCCGGCAAGCGATGATAGTTCTGCGGGCCGATGACGAGGTCGACGGTGGGTGCGCGGCGCAGGATCTCTTCGCCCTCCGCCTGGGCAACGCAACCGGCGACGGCGACGGCGGTGTCCTTGCCGCGCGCCCGCCGTTCAGCCTTCGTTTTGCGGACCCGGCCAAGCTCGGAGTAGACCTTCTCGGCGGCCTTCTCGCGAATGTGGCAGGTGTTGAGGACGATCAGATCAGCCTCATCCTGGCTGTCCGTTTCCGCGTAGCCGTAGGGCTCAAGCGCGCCCGCCATGCGTTCGCTGTCGTACACGTTCATCTGACAGCCGAACGTCTTAACGAAAACCTTCTTGCCACCCGCCATCGCGTCCGTCTCGTGTTGTTCGTTTACCTTATCGAGCAATGTTGGCATGGGTGCCTTCCCATCACGTTACATCAGCCGGCCTTCGCGTGCCGGTGGCTGTGGTTATGGTTAGCTTTCGCTTAATGCATGTCGCGGCAGGTGATTTTTTGCCGCAGCGCAGCATCGAGGCACAATACGCAACGGTGCCTCGGGGTTCCAATGCTCTTTTCGGCTGGTGCAGCGCCTTTCCCGGGGTCATGTGGGACATGGTGCGCCCGCGTTGCCCAATTACGTCATCGTTCGTGAGGTTGATTGCGAACGTGCCTTGAACGCGTGATCACGGCGGCGGCTGGGTGTGACGGGTTCTGGCGGTGGCGCCTGCCCGTGGGGCCGGAGCGCGGCGACCACAGCGCGGCGGATGTCCGCTTCGGTACGGGCAGCAAGCGCTTTCCGGTCAGGGAAGCTCGCCAGGTCCGCAGCTTCGCCAACGATCACGCGCACATCGATCCGGCCCGCCTTCAAGATACCCCAAGCGTGGCCACCCATGCTCATGTCGCCGTACCAAGCCAAACGCGGGCGCTCCAGGCGATTGAGCGGCAGACCGTCCAGATGGGTGTAAGTGATCGCGAGCGTCTGCACTTTGATGGCGCGTAAGGGCGGTACGTCGTGCGCCTGGACCTGGTGATCCGCGGCCGCGTGGGGCTTAGCGCTCGGCTTGGCTGCCGCAAACAGCGCGGTGTTGAAGGCAAGCACCGTGGTGCCGTCACTCGATGTCCCTTCGGCGAACAGGACGACGCGTTCGTTGCCGCCGAGGCGTTCGCTGATTTCGGCGTTGGCGCGACCGACATCGCTGCGCTGGGTGCGATCGATGAAGATCGTGCGTTGGAGGCGGGCCAGCGTGCCGGCCAGCGGCCATCCGGCGACTTCGCGCTTGGCGATGAACGAGAGCGGCGCCACGGCCGACAGCACGATGATGTCAAGCCAGGAGATGTGGTTTGAGATGAGCAACACCGGGCCATCGCGCGCCACGTTGCCATCGACATGGACGTGGATGCCGAGTAAGCG
>JBCBJZ010000203.1:0-4814 GCA_038522635.1 Pseudomonadota bacterium
AAAGGCAAGGCGTGAGTGTTTAAGCCGGTGACTCACACTTTGCGCCCGTTGCTCTAATCGCCGAGGAAACGCCGCTGCCACCAGCCGCGCTTGGCTGGCGCCGCAGGACGCGGAGGGTCGGACGGTTCTTCGGAGACCGCACCGGACACCGCGTCATCGGCGGCTGCGGGCGCGGGCGCGGGCGCCACGGCGGTGGCCTCCGCGGCCCCGTTCGATGAGACCGGGGCTGGTACGCCGTTGCCGCCAGAACCTTCCGCCTCGCTCAGCGTTGGCTCACCATCCTTCTCGTGGTCACCGTCAGCGCTCAACGTTGCGGGGTGCTCACGCTGGCGCGTCAGGCGCTGAGCCTCCGCCTGGGCCTTCGCTTCAGCTTGGGCCTGGGCCGACCCATTGCCCTCATGATCCGACGCGTCTTCGTGCGCGGCGGGCAAAGGCGTAGCGTGCGCGCTACCCGCATCGTTTACCGCATCATTCTTGACACGCTCATCATCATCGGCTTCGGCATCCGCTGCGACGTCATCCGAGGCAGCACCTGCGGCTGCTGCCGCGGCACCGCGCAGGCGGCCCCCGCCTCTCGTACGGGCTGTCCGGGTCGAGCGTGTGCGTGAGCGGGTCCCGCGGGTCCGACGCCGCGCCGGTGCCGGGCGATCATCGCCATCTTCACCGTCCGCCGCCTCGACATCAGCGTCGACAGTGACGTCGCCATCGCCATCGACCGCTTGGCCTGCCGCTTGCGCGTCGAAGCTCACGTGCTCGCTGTCCGCATCGTAAGCGTCAGCGTCCGTCTCGGCGCGACCGCCATCGCCATCATCATCGCGCGTGCCGTCCTCGACCGACGGTGCAGAGGCGCGATCGTCTGAACCTTCCGGATCGTGACCGTTCGCGGCGGCCCGCTTTTCGCGGTTACGACGTCCACCACGCCGGCCACGCCGCCGACGGCGGCCATCGCGGCCGTCCCCGTCTTCGCCATCGCCGTTGACCCGCGCTTCCGCACTGTCGCCCGACGCATCGTCCTCGTCCTGATCGGCATCCCGATCAAAGGGCCGATCTCCGCCCCGCTCTCCTGGCCGATCACCGCCCCTATCTCCTGGCCGAGCCGCGACCGTTTCATCGTCGCGCAACGCCTCGTCCTGTTCGCCGCGACGACCACCCCGGCGGCGACGGCGACGGCGCGAGCGACCACCCTCACCGTTATCGTCGCCTTCTTCGTTGGCGACCTCATCCTCATCGTCGTCGGCAAAGCCCGATTCGATGTTGACCGCCGCCCGCATCACCTTCCGGATCGGATGCGCCGCAGCACTGATCTTCTCGATTGCGAACGTCGCACCCTGCATTTTCGGGTTCGCCTCGATGTGCACCGCGACGCCGTAGCGCTCTTCCATCTCATTGATGAACATGCGCTTGAAGTTCAGCAGGTAGAGCGCGCATTCAGCGTTGGTGGTCGCACAAAGCCCATGCCGGCCACCTTGGATCAGCGCATCTTCAAGCCCGCGCAGAACGGCCAAGGCGACCGATTCAGTGGAACGGATGACGCCCGTGCCTGAGCAATGCGGGCATTGCGTCGTCGACCCTTCCAACACGCCCGTCCGCAAGCGCTGACGCGACATCTCCAGAAGGCCGAAGTGGGAAATCCGCCCCACCTGGATGCGCGCGCGATCGTACTTGAGCGCATCCTTCAAACGCCGCTCCACCGCGCGGTTGTTACGCTTCTCCTCCATGTCGATGAAGTCGATCACGATCAACCCGGCCAGATCGCGCAGCTTGAGCTGGCGCGACAGCTCGGTGGCCGCCTCAAGGTTGGTGTTGAGCGCGGTCTCCTCGATCGAGAATTCGCGGGTGGATTTGCCCGAGTTCACGTCGACCGAAACCAGCGCTTCGGTCTGATTGATCACCAGATAGCCGCCGCTCGGCAGCGTCACATGCGGGTTGAACATGGCGTTCAACTGCCGCTCGATCTGGAACTTGGCGAACAGCGGTTCAGCGTTCTCGTAGCGCCGCACGTTCTTGGTATGGCTCGGCATCAGCATCGTCATGAACGACTTGGCTTCTTTATAGGCCTGGTCGCCAGCGACGGTGATCTGGTCGATCTCCTTGGAATAGAGATCGCGGATCGAGCGCTTGATGAGGTTTCCTTCCTCGTAGACTAGGTTGGGCGCGGTCGATCGCAAGGTGACGTCGCGGATGTTCTCCCATAGACGCAGCAAATACTCGTAATCGCGCTTGATCTCCGGCCGGGTGCGCGCCGCGCCTGCCGTGCGCACGATCAACCCCATGCCTTCGGGCACCTCAAGGTCGAGCGCGATCGCCTTCAGACGCTTGCGATCGGCTGCGTTCGTGATCTTGCGCGAAATCCCGCCGCCGCGGCCGGTGTTCGGCATCAGCACGGTGTAGCGGCCGGCAAGCGAGAGGTAGGTGGTGAGGGCAGCACCTTTGTTGCCGCGCTCTTCCTTGACGACCTGGATCAAGATCACCTGGCGGCGACGGATGACTTCCTGGATTTTGTACTGGCGTGCACGGCGGCGCGGACGCTCGGGCAACTCTTCCAGCGCATCTTCTGAACCGACTTGCTCAACGTCATCGGCGTCCGGCTGGTCGCCCGAGGCTTGCGCGTCATCGCCTTCATCACCGTCAAGATCGGCGTCCGCATCATCGTCTTCGCTAAGGTCGGACGCGGCCGCACCGTTGCGCCCTCGCCTGGTGCCGCGGCGACGCGATGACCCGCGCCCCCCGGTGCGGCGTGACGCTTCCACCGGTCCAGGCGGCTGCTCGCCAGCATCCGTATCGTCAGGATCATCATCACCAGCCGCTTCGATGGCGGCGTCGGCGTCATCGCTGTCTGCGTCGCCTGCACGATCATCGTCAGCAGCACGGGCCTCAGCATCCGCTTCATCGGCGTTGCTGTCAGCATCGTGATCGGCCTCAGCGCGCACAACCGGGTCGGCGCCGTCGAGGTCCGCTGCGCGGGCGCGACCACGCTGACCCGTCGCATCCTCTTGCGGGTCATCCCGTCCCGGATCATCCCCCTCCTGCTCATCAAGGGTCCGATCGGCTTCAACATCATCGCCCACATCGGCGCGCGCAGCGCCTATGCGGTCTTCACCGCGATCGCGCGCGGGCGCTTCATCGCCGACATCGCCATCACCGCTGTGGTCGGCATCGACTGTTTCGGGCGCGGCGTGGCGATCAGCAAGCGCGCCATCGTCCAGCGCCTCACGCGCGTCTTGCGGGTCCAGCCCGGCCGTATCATCGCCCGCATCGACCGCAGGATTGCGATCCCGCTTGCGCGGACGGCCCCGCGAACGGGTACTCGCCCGCGCCCGCTTTTCAGCACGCGCCTCAGCCGCGGCTTCCGCTTCCGCTTCGGCCCGCGCCTCTTCGGCCTTCAAGGCCTCACGGTCGGCGACCGGAATTTGATAGTAATCGGGGTGGATCTCGCTGAACGCCAGAAAGCCGTGGCGATTGCCGCCGTACTCGACGAAGGCCGCCTGAAGCGAGGGCTCCACGCGGGTCACTTTAGCGAGATAAATGTTGCCGCGCAGGGGTTTGCGTGCGGCCGACTCGTAGTCGAACTCCTCTACGCGACCTTCGCGTAGCACCACCACCCGGGTCTCTTCCGGGTGGGTGGCATCGATAAGCATCTTGTTGTTTGACATTGTTGTGGGTCCCAGGCGCGCTGGGAAGGGCTGCGGACGGCGGTCGCGCCGTCAATGGTGCAACAGGCTGACCGCCGTTCGTGCTCGCCGTGCAAAGGCTGAGCGATCGGTGGCGGGGTCCTGGAAAACCAGCTCGCAGCGCTCCGGGCGCGCGTGTCAGGTTGGTTGAGGGGTGGGACAAGACGGGGCTTCGAGCGCACGGCTAAAGCGCGCGCAACCAAGACGGCGGCGCCGGTTTGACCGGGGTCAAACGCGGGCGCGCGGTGCGCCTTGGACATGGTGAGCCATGCGGGAGCTTTGTGAAACGGTGTGCTCGGCCTTAGTGTCATTGCCCTGACGTTTGCCGGCGTCACGCACGGTTGTCCTCAAAGGACCGTACGGCGCCGGATGGTAACGTTCGAGTGGTGATCAGGCGTCGCGGCCGGATCGTCTGCGAACATGGTTGGTCGACCTGTTGAAGTCTTTGTCCAGGTCGAGGGGCCCGACGGAAAATCCGCCCTGGGGCAACTCAAGAATCAGGCATCCGCCGGGCGGCCGTGCTTGGCCTGGTCGTGCGGACGCACGAAAACGGATTTGGCGTCTATCGAGCGGGTCGCTGGCATGACCGCAGCCGCTCACTCCCAAGGGCCTGCGGGATGCGCCAGTCTCGCCTTCACCATCTCCGTGAGCAGGTGCCTCGCACCATGCACATCGCGGGCGGTGACAACGCCAAAGGGGTTTTGCCCCCAACGCTCATCATTCGGTTGTCACGGACGCACGCGGCGGGCCTCGCCCTGTCCTTCGCGCGTGTTGAAAGACTACGGCCGAATGCCTTGCAACGCAAGATGCTCGGCAAGCAAACCGCCTCGCGATGACGTTGGCAGATCAACCTTTCCAATCCATGAACGCGCGCATCAGGGCGGCACGATGATCGGGCTAAGGTCGATGGCGAGGTCAGCGGGCGTCCGCCGACCCTTATCCACCGCAATGCTTCAGCGTTGCGCAAAGGAGACGCCATGCTGCGATCGGTTTGCTAATGTTCAGGCTGCGGTTCGTGTGGAAACCGCATCGACGTCTAACTCTTTGTCCTGTCGCTCATCTTCGCCTCCGACGGTTCCATCTCTACAACGATCCTTCGGCCTCGATGACGGCTGACCGTAAGACAAAAATCCACTCAAGCGA
>JBCBJZ010000204.1:0-4753 GCA_038522635.1 Pseudomonadota bacterium
GAACCGGGTTACTCAGTAACCCGGTTCAGTCCGCATCGTTTCGCCAGGGACGACCAGAAATATCTAGCGGTGAAGTATAACGAGAATGCGGTGGCGCTCAATTGACGCTTCACTCAAGCAGGACGGGCTCGGCAGCTTTGCGCATACCTCCGCGGCCAACCTAAAGCGTGCAGAGCTTCAGGTCCTGCGGAGCACGGCGCCACACGTAGGTCTCGTTGAACAACTTCAGGCCCAGATAGCCTTTGACTTGCAAACGGTTACGCCCGCGCATGCGTAGCTCGACATCATAGGTTTCGCCTTTGTCGGGTGCGTAAATCCAGCCCTGGTCCCACGACCCGTCCGACTGCCGCCGCAAACCACCGATGATTTGCAGACCGCAGATCGGCTTGCCGCGCTTGGCCCGGCGCGGGTTCAACATGTCGCGCAACGGCCGTCCCCGCCGGTCGGTCGCTTTGCGCAACCACACGATCTTGCCGCAAAGACGTGAGCCGCAACGCTCGATCTGCACAGCGCCGCGGCCGGTGTGGTCGATCCAAAGCCCGTGGATGTCGCGCGCTTGGGCGGATGCACTGCCCGCGCTGAACCCGGCTGCCAGGGTCACAACCGCCAGGACCGCCGCTGTTATTGCCGCTAAGGCGACGCCACTTTGATAGATGCGTAAAACCATCTTCACGTACCCCACTTGAGCCTGTTGCGATCGCTCAGACAGGTTTCGACACGGGAGCATCATGCGGCTTTCAAGATGGCCGCTCGCTTCGTGCTCTTCTTTATTGCGGCGCGTCATGGCGCCCGATAGCGCAGGCGTCGACTTAACGTTTCGTAACGCCGCCGCCAATGGTTGTCGTTGCACATACCCTGGCAACGTGGCAGGAACCAGTCGCGCGGCGAGGGAGTTCCGTTGCTGCCAGCCCGGCTGCTCCCGGCTCCTGTTAAGATTTGCCCGTAGGCTCAAGTGACCAGGGGGCTCAAGTGGCCAGGGGCTCCGGGTCGGCCTCCGGTCTTTACGCTGTCTCGCGACCGGCGCGGCGTTGCAGTCCGCTTTCATCGTATAAGAGGCACGCGAGCGAGCCGCGCGACCTTCATCCCCAACCGTTCGTTCCGAGGCGCTCATTTCAAGAAGCATCCACGCTCACCTTTACGCACGTATGTAGGTCACCATGTAAAGGAGACCTCAGATTCAACGGTGAGCGCTTTTTCAACGTTCCAGCAGCATCTTACATCCTGATCACAACCAACGAAGTCTCCACGACGCGCGCGGCGGACGCGCTTCACCGCAAGGTCAATGCCGTTCAAGCCGTGCGCAGCCGATCGCCCCTAAGTGGCGAGCGCGGAGCCGGTGGTGATGACGGAACATGTTTGCCGCGACAAGAGCTTGGCGTCAGGGCCGCACATCAGCGAGCCCGTTTGAGTATGGGAACTTAGCACCGCATGGTCGGCACGCTCGCTTTACGAAACCTGTTCCACGATCGCATTCGGCTGATCGTGACGTTGGTCGGCATCCTGTTTTCGGTGGTGCTGGTCGCGGTTCAGCTCGGGCTCTACATGGGCGCGCGCAAAATGATCATCGGCATGATCGACAACGCCAACGCGCAAATCTGGATCACCGCCTTTGGCACGAAGTCGTTTGAAGAAGCGCCCTTCCTGAACGGGTCGGAGCGGTTCACGGCCCTGTCCACGCCGGGCGTTGCCGGCGCCATCCCGTTGGTTGTGTCGTTTGCCCAGTGGCGCAAACCGGGTGGCGGCTCGCAACTCTGCGTGGTCGTCGGCACCGATCCCAAAGACAACGGCCTAAAGCCGTGGAACGTAATCGCCGGATCGCCGGAAGCGGTCAGCAACCCGAACGCCGTCATGGTGGATCGCTCCTACCTGAGCAGCCTCGCGATCAACGGCATGGGTGACACCGCGCAAATTGAAAACGTGCGCGTCGAAGTCGCCGGCATGACCGATGGCATCCGTTCATTCACCACCGCGCCTTACGTGTTCACATCCCTCACCCGAGCGCGACGTATCCTTGGCGGCAACAGTCAGCAGGCGACGTTCTTCCTGGTGCAGGTGAAGCCGGGCGTGGACGTGAAGCAAGTGCAGACCGCGCTGCGAGCGCGCTTACCCAACCGCGAGATCCTCACAACGGCGGAATTCAGAAACCGCTCGCTCGACCATTGGTTGTTCGGCACCGGTGCAGGGATCGCACTGATCGGTGGCGCGCTGCTCGGCCTCCTGGTTGGCACGGTGATCGTCGCGCAGACGCTCTATTCGAGCACCAAAGATCACCTCAACGAGTTTGCCACCTTACGTGCGCTTGGCTCGTCCAAGGGCTACATCAACAAAGTGATCCTCGCGCAGGCGGGGCTCAGCGCGATCATGGGGTACGCGCTTGGCATGAGCATCGCGCTGGCGATCCTCTACGCGTCCCGAGACACCGCGCTGCCGATCGTGATGACGCCTGGCCTTGCCGTCGGGCTGTTCACGCTCACCCTTGGCATGTGCGCGATTTCCGCCGTCTCCGCGATCATGAAAGTGACGCGGATTGACCCAGCGATGGTGTTCGCCCGATGACCACGCGAAACGTTCTCGAAGCTCACGCGATCATCAAGGACCTTGGCCAGGGCGCCGGCAAAGTGCGCGCGCTAAAAGGCGTCGACCTGGAGCTGCATCGCGGCGACTTGACGCTGCTGATGGGTCCGTCGGGGTCCGGCAAAACGACGCTGCTGTCGATTCTGGGGTGCATCCTTTCGCCGACATCGGGCGATATCGTTATCGCCGGGCGGGCCATCGGCGGGCTCTCCCCCGAAGCGTTGGCCAAAGTGCGTCGCGAGCACATCGGCTTTATCTTTCAGTCCTATAACCTGTTCCCGACGCTGAACGCAGAAGAGAACGTTCGCCTCGGTCTCGATGTCCGCGGGATGCGCTCGCGTACGGCATTGGATCGTGCGCGTGCAGCGTTGGAACGCGTGGGGCTCGCCAAGAAGTTCAAATCCTACCCGGGCAACATGAGCGGCGGGGAGCAGCAGCGCGTCGCGGTCGCGCGCGCGCTCGCCAGCGAGCCATCCGTGATCCTCGCCGATGAGCCGACTGCAGCGCTTGATAGCGAGAATGGCCAGGCGGTGATGGCGTTGCTCGCCGAGATCGCGCAGGACAAGTCGCGCGCCGTTTTGGCCGTCACCCACGACCACCGCACGCTGCCCTATGCCGATCGCATCATCCGGATCGAGGATGGCTTGATCGCCGGCGAGGATCGACCGGAAAGCAAAGCTAAAGGCGTCGCGACATCCGCCGACGCTGCCACTGGCAAAGACGAAGCATCCAAACAACAAGCAGCGCCCGAAGACACGGCTGCTTAAGGCTCGTCCCAAGAGAGAAAGCGCAAAGCCCATGCATAATGGTGATGGTTCCACACTCGTATCTTTGGTGGTGGCAGGTGTGATCGCCGCCGGCGTGTTCTACGCGGTCCAAACCGAGATTCCGATGCCGGCGACATCGACCGCAAAGGCGCCCACAACGCTGGCCGCGGTGTCGCCCGATGCCAGCGTCACCACGACACCAACAACGCCGGCTCCGGCCACAGGCGGCCCTGACACCGCTCAACGCAAGCCGAAGTCGGAAACGCCGGCCGCAACACCTGCGCCCAAACCCATCGCGCCGACGTGGGCCGCGGCCGCGCCAGGCAAGGTTGAGCCCAAAGGCGGCTTGATCCGCCTGTCGAGCCGTAAGCCCGGCCGTATCGCTGCGGTGCTGGTGGATGAGAACGATGCCGTCATGGCGGGGGATCTGCTGGTCCGCCTTGACGATGATGAAGCGCGCGCACGCCTGCAGGCGGCGCAAGCGCGGGTGGCAGCTGCCCAACGCACACGTGATGCGCAGTCGAGCAACAACGCGCTGGTGAAAGATCGGCGCAAAGCGCAGGACGATCTTGCCGACGGTTTGAGCGCGCTGTCACGGGCGCGCGACGCGTTCGACCGGGCGCTGGCTGAGCAACGTGGCGGCGACGGCAATGTCAATGCTGTGACACAAGCGCGCGAAGCGGTGAAGACCGCGCAGACCGAGGTCGGCAAACTGCGTGCTGCCCTGCGCAAGGCTGAGGGTGCGGCCGACATCCCCCTGTTGACCGCGAGCGAAACCGCGCTTGAGGCGGCGCGGGCGCAACTGCATCTTGCGCAAATCGGGCTAGAGCACACGCGCTTGCGCGCGCCGATCGATGGGACGGTGTTGCAGCTTGATGCCAAGGTGGGCGAGGTCGCAGCGCCAAGCCCGCAGCACGTGCTCGTGCAGCTCGGCGACCTTGGCGCGCTGCGTATCCGCGCGGAAGTCGAGGAACGCGACCTGACCCGTGTGAAAATGGGCCAGGTGGTGAGCGTTAAATCGAAGGCGTTCCCGGACCGCAACTTCAAAGGCAAAGTCGCAAGCATCGGCAAGGCGCTCGGGCCCAGCCGCATCGTGCAGCGTGGGCCGCGTCAGCCGACCGACGTGGAGGTTTTCACCGTCAGCGTCGATCTCGATGAAGGCGAGGGCCTGCTGCCGGGGATGCGCGTCGATGTGTTTTTCGCGCCGTTGAAGAAGACCGAGAACCGCTCTGCCGGCACGCAACCGCCAACCTCGACCAACTGACGGTCTGCGCTGCATGCCTTGCTGGCCATCACAGTGAGGACGGCGTCCGGACGCGGCGGGCGAGGGTGACGGCCGGGCATGGCGCGTGCGGTCGCATGCGGGTGCAGACGGGGATAAGCCAGCCGGCAGAACCCGCCGGCTAGAGTTC
>JBCBJZ010000205.1:0-4716 GCA_038522635.1 Pseudomonadota bacterium
CGCGATCGCGGCCACCGACAAGGAAGCAGCGCGCGCTGGCTTCATCCAGATGGCGCAGGACAACGATTTTGGCGAGACAGGACTATGGACGCGCATCAATTGCCTCAATTCGCCCTGGGGTCTGGCTGATATCACCGACATCGTCAGCGCGGTCGGTGGCAAGCTTGACGTGATCATGCTGCCCAAGGTCGAAGGCGCCTGGGACGTCCACTACCTGGATCAGTTGCTCGCTCAACTGGAGGCCCGCCATGCGATCGAAAAGCCGATCCTGATCCACGCGATCCTCGAGACGGCCGAGGGCGTCAAAAACGTCGAGGACATTGCGGCGGCCAGCCCGCGGATGCACGGGATGAGCCTTGGACCGGCCGACCTTGCCGCTTCGCGCGGCATGAAGACCACGCGCGTGGGCGGTGGCCATCCCGATTACGCGGTGCTGCCGGACCCGCAGGAGGGCGGCGGCGCCCGCACACCGATGCAGCAGGACCTGTGGCACTACACGGTGCAAAAAATGGTCGACGCCTGTCTCGCTCACGGGTTGAAGCCGTTCTACGGCCCGTTTGGTGATTTCTCAGACGCGGACGCGTGCGAGGCGCAGTTCCGCAACGCCTTCCTGCAGGGTTGCCTGGGCGCCTGGTCGCTGCATCCGACCCAGATCGATATCGCCAAGCGCGTGTTTTCGCCTGATGCCGATGAAGTGGCCTTCGCAAAGCGTATCCTGGACGCGATGCCCGATGGCACGGGCGCGGTGATGATCGATGGCAAAATGCAGGATGACGCCACCTGGAAACAGGCCAAGGTGATTGTGGATTTGGCAAAGCAGGTGGCGGCGAAAGACCCCGCTGAAGCCGCGCGTTACGGGCTTGCCGACTAGATCATCGGGCGATCGATCGGGGGGCGCAGCGGTTCGGGGCGTTGCAGCTTTGTGACGCCTGCGTCCCTTGCGCATGGCCCGCGGACGCCGTGGCCCGCATCACCGGTTAATCGAATTGACAGTCTCGGCATGGTATGGCGTTTGGTGGTCTGTCGAGGTGGTGACCATGAGTGGCGTTGTGCGCAGAGCGAAATTCGGTGTTGGAGCGGTTGTACGCCACCGCATTTACCCGTTTCGCGGGGTCGTCTTCGACATAGATCCGGTGTTCGACAACACCGAAGAGTGGTGGCAGTCGATCCCTGAAGAGATCCGTCCGCGTAAGGACCAACCCTTCTACCACCTGCTCGCCGAGAACGACGACACCGAGTATGTCGCCTACGTGTCTGAGCAGAACCTCCTGCCCGACGATACGGACCGGCCGCTACGTCACCCGCAGATCAGCGAGCTCTTTTCCAAGGGCGAGAATGGCGAACTGCACGCACGCTTCCTGCAGGCCCACTGACAGCGGCTTGGTTTTAACGTACGCGGCCCGCGTCGATCGTTGTGGCGAGGGCTGGCAGACTGCTCATCAAAAAACCCAAAGAAAATCCCCGCGCGCTGCGATGCGCACGGGGACCCTCTGACTTGTTTGCTGGTCGCGAAACTTACTGCTTCGGCGCCGGTTGTGCGCCACGCTTTTCGCGCTGCGATTTGATGAATGCGCGGCGGCGTGCGGCCAATTGTTTCATCAAGGCACGGCGGGCATCGGCGTACTTCTTGTTGTCGATCGGCTTGCCGGAATACGTCTTGGCAAAGCCGGTCAGCGGCACGCGGAACACCACCGGCTTGCCGGTGACGTTGAAGGCCGCGACGGCCATCACGTTGCCCTTGCGCATCCGCGAGATCATGTCCGCCGTGGCTTCGGTTTCCGCAGTGCAGCCCGAGGGATGACACAGCGAAAAGCGCAGTTTCAGCGGCTTCTTCTGGTCGTCGACCTTGACCAACACGCCAGGCGGCAGCGCCATGCCAAGCGGCACCATGATCATCAGGTGCTGTTTCTTCTGACCCGACACCTGGCGGATGGCCGCTGAGACCACGACCAGGCCCGTACGCCCATCGAGCCGCTCATGGTGGCTCAGGCAGATGTCTTTCTTCTCGATCCGCGGCTTACCGTTTTTGACCTTCGGTGGCAGCGTGAATGTGGCCTTCTCGCACAGCTTCACCCAAGCTGTGGAGGGCTTCTTGGCTTTCTTCTGGGCCAGCGCCGCATCCGTGGTCAGCCCCACCGTCAAAAGACCGGCCAAGCCCGCGACACCCGCCAAGCCCAAGCCGCGCGTCCAGTTGCGCAATGACATGCAATCTCACCCTTCTGTTCAAGCCAGCCCCGCCGACCTGATTGATGTCGTTGTCCTCAAGAGGCGATCCGCCTCATGCTGAGCCGGACCCGATCTCTAAGCCGATGTTTAATCGTTCATCTTTCGCCTTGGGTGCTTCCACCTGCAGCATGAACCTCAGGACGCGCCTAACGATCTGGCCGAGCCGGACCGTCGCGAAACGCTTAACACACGCGCATTCGCGCGCCCGTCACCGTGCGCTCCGTCAAAGAGGTGGATTGCGGCGATCGCGTGACGGGCCTGCGCGCGAGCCACGCTTGTGACCAGGCTGGAGCGATGATGCGACCCGACGCGTTGCATATGGGCCACGGCAGGGCGCCACGCGGCGCACTTTAAGACCCGCCAAGCGCCCGCGCGTTCGCGGCGCTGGTGCTGGAAGCGCGGTCTTATTTCGCAACCGCAGCCATGTTACCCCGCGACCCAGCAAAAGTTCTGAGACGCCAACACCGGACGCTGATCACCATGGCCATACCGTCGCGAGCCTTACCGCGCGAAACGCTGAGCTTACGCGCGACCCTTTGCGCGGCCGCCCTCCTCGTAGCGCCCCTCGTTGCGGCCGCCCCGACGGAAGCTGCCGACGCAGACGCAGGCGCGAAGCCCGCCAGCCCCACCGTGGCGAAGCCCGCCAGCCCCACCGCGGCGAAGCCCGCCAGCCCCAATGCAACCGCCACCCACGCCATCGCCATGCACGGCACACCGGCCTTGCCGCCGGGCTTTGCGCATTTTCCTTACGTCAACCCGCAAGCCCCGCGCGGCGGGCGCCTGATGCTCGGCGCGACCGGCACGTTCGACAGCCTCAACCCGTTCATCATCAAGGGCGTCACCCCGCCAGGCATCCGTGGCAACGTCTACGAAAGCCTGTTGGCCCGCGCCCGCCACGAGCCGTTCACGCTCTACGGCCTCATCGCGCGCTCGATTGAGGTCGCGCCCGATCGCAGCGCCGTCACCTTCAACCTCAACCCCAAGGCGGCGTTCTCCGATGGCACACCGCTCACGGCCGATGATGTCATCTTCAGCCACGCGCTGCTGCGGGACCGTGGCCGCCCGTTCCATCGCTCGTATTATGCCAAGGTGGTGCGGGCGGAAAAGCTATCGCGGCACCGGGTGCGCTTCGCCTTCGCCGATGGTCGCGACCGCGAGATGGTGCTGATCATGGGGCTGATGCCGATCCTGCCGCGCCATGTCTGGCAGGGGAAGAACTTCACCGAAACCACGTTGGACGCGCCGATCGGGTCAGGCCCTTACGTGGTCGATCAGGCGCGCGTCGATCCTGGCCGAAACATCGTCTACAAGCGCAACCCGCGCTATTGGGCGCGTGATTTGCCCGTCAACCGCGGCCGTTTCAACGTCGATGAGATCCACTACCGCTTCTTCCTGGACGCAGCCCCGCTGTTCGACGATTTCAGGCTCGGCAACATCGATTTCCGGATCGAAAACGACCCGCTCAAATGGGCCGAAGGCTACAACTTCGCGGCCGTGCGCGAAGGACGCGTGATCCGGCGGACCGTGCCGCTGCGCGTGCCCGCCGGGATGAACGCGCTGGTCTTCAACACCCGCCGCGCGCCCTTCAATGATGTGAACGTGCGCCGCGCGTTGATCGCGCTGTTCGATTTCGAATGGATCAACGCCACGCTTTATTCAGGGCTTTACACCCGCAGCGGCAGCTTCTTCTCGCGCTCCGCCCTGTCGAGCCGCGGTAAGCCCGCGACGCCCGCTGAACGTGCCTTGCTGGCGCCCTTCAAGGATGCGCTCGCCGCATCGATCCTCGATGGCAGTGCGCGCCTTCCGGTGAGTGATGGCAGCGGGCGTGATCGCGCATTCCTGCGCCGCGGCTTCACGATGTTGCGCAAAGCCGGCTACGCGCCGCGCGATGGCGTGATGGTCAACACGCGCACAGGCACACCGCTCACGTTCGAGTTTTTGGCCCGGTCCAAAGCGCAGGCGCGGCTGATGCTCGCCTACGCGCGCACGCTGGAACGGCTCGGTATCAAGGCGAACATCCGCCGCGTCGACAGCGCGCAGTACTGGTCACGGCTGACAAAGTTCGACTTCGACATGATCCAGTGGGGTTGGCGGGCGTCACTGTCGCCGGGGAACGAGCAGCTCAACCGCTGGACGAGCGAGGCGGCATCACGCGAAGGCTCGCTCAACTACGCCGGGGCCCGCAGCCCAGCCGTGGATGCGATGATCGATGCGTTGCTGGCAGCACAGGGCGCGGAAGATTTTCGTACCGCCGTGCGGGCCTATGATCGCGCTCTGTTGAGCGGCGATTACGTCATCCCGCTGTTTCACCTGAAGGGCCAATGGGTCGCCCACTGGGATCGGTTGGCGTTTCCGAAGGCGCCAACGCTCTGGGGGTATGGCCTGGATACCGCGTGGCGCACGGATCTGGCGAACTAGATCATCGGGCGATTTATCGGGATCACCACAGGTGAACCCGTGGGCGGCCGCGCTGATCACGCGGATCGGATC
>JBCBJZ010000206.1:0-4568 GCA_038522635.1 Pseudomonadota bacterium
TTCAGGTGGGATCGCCTGAAGCGAAAGATGAACGGCAAAACAAAAGCTTAGATGTCAGTTCCGCTTCAATTTGAAGCGAACTGACTCTAGTAGACGACAGCGCACCTGAAAGGCCGGCGATCAGCTTCATCGAAGGTGATGAACCGGCCTTCTTTTGCCCCCCCTGAGGCATGCGTCTGAGGCAGGCGCCCTGCCGCTGGTTAGAACAGCCCCTCGATCTGCCCAGCGTCGTTGAGCTTGATCGCTTCGGCTGACGGCACCTTGGGCAGGCCGGGCATGGTCATGATCTCCCCGCAGATCGCGACCACGAAGCCGGCTCCGGCCGACAAACGCACTTCACGGATCGGCAGGTCGAACCCGGTCGGCGCGCCGCGCGCGTTCGGATCGGTGGTGAACGAGTACTGGGTTTTCGCCATGCAGACCGGCAGATGGCCGTAGCCCGCGTCTTCCCAGGCCTTGAGCTGATCGCGGATCTTCTTGTCGGCCGAGACGCTGTCGGCGCGGTAGATTTGCTTGGCGATCGTCTCGATCTTCTCCATGAAGCCCAGATCATCGCCGTAAAGCGGGCGGTACGCGGCGTCTCCGCTTTCAGCCAAGGCGACGACCTTACGCGCGGTTTCTTCGATGCCGGCGCCCCCGTTCGCCCAATGGGTGTTGAGGATGGCTTCGGCGCCCTGTTCTTCGGCGTAGGCCTTCAGCGCCGCCACTTCCGCGTCCGTATCTGTGATGAAGTGGTTGATGCCGACCACGGCGGGCACGCCGAACTTTTTGAGGTTCTCCAGGTGGCGGCCGAGGTTCGCACAGCCCGCGCGCACCGCTTCAACGTTTTCAGCGCTCAGGTCCGCCTTCGCGACCCCGCCGTTCATTTTCATCGCTCGCACCGTTGCCACCAACACCACCGCGTCGGGCTTGAGGCCGGCCTTGCGGCACTTGATGTCGAGGAATTTTTCAGCGCCCAGATCGGCACCGAAACCCGCTTCCGTCACCACATAGTCCGCAAGTTTAAGCGCGGTTTTCGTTGCCACCACCGAATTGCAGCCATGCGCGATATTGGCGAACGGACCACCGTGGACGAACGCGGGGTTGTTCTCCAACGTTTGCACCAGGTTCGGCTGCATCGCCTGCTGCAACAGCACCGTCATCGCGCCGTCCGCCTTCACGTCGCGGCAGTACACGGGGCTACGATCGCGGCGGTATGCGACGATGATATCACCCAAGCGCTTTTGCAGATCATCGAGGTCAGAGGCGAGGCAAAGGATCGCCATCACTTCAGAGGCCACCGTGATGTCGAAACCTGCTTCGCGCGGGAAGCCGTTCGCAACACCGCCGAGCGACGCGGTGATCTCGCGCAGCGCCCGGTCATTCATGTCCATCACCCGGCGCCACACCACCCGACGGGTATCGATGCCAAGTTCGTTGCCCCAGTAGATGTGATTATCGATCATCGCCGACAGCAGGTTGTGGGCGGAGGTGATGGCGTGGAAATCGCCGGTGAAGTGGAGGTTCATGTCCTCCATCGGCACGACCTGGGCATACCCACCGCCTGCCGCGCCGCCCTTCATGCCAAAACAGGGGCCAAGCGACGCTTCACGGATGCAGATCGCTGCCTTCTTGCCGATGCGGTTCAACCCATCGCCGAGCCCGACGGTGGTGGTCGTCTTGCCTTCGCCGGCCGGCGTTGGGTTGATCGCCGTGACCAGGATCAACTTGCCATCGGGGCGCCCTTCCAGCGACTTGATGAAGTCGGCGGACACCTTGGCTTTGTCGTGGCCGTAGGGCAGCAAGTGTTCTGAGCCGATGTCGAGCTTGCCGCCGATCTCCTGGATCGGCTGCTTGGATGCTGCACGGGCGATTTCGATGTCAGATTTAACGGCCACGCAGGTCTCTCCCGTTGGGCAAGGTTCAAAGTCAATTCACGGTGGTGGTGGTCAAGCGACAGCGCTTGGTCAAAGAATGCTATTTCGCTTAACCGAGCGACGCGATTCAGCCGCCCAAGCTATCGCCGACCTTGAGGCCTGCGGATTGCGCGAATGCGCCAGCGGCTTGCTTTTTCGCGCCGGAGGGGCGGACGCGCTTCACCGTGATGGCGCCGCCATCGCCGGTGGCAACGCTGAACGCATCCGCTGTCACGGCGGTTAGCGTGCCCGGTGTGCCGCCTTCGCCCACCTTCGCACAATCGAAGATATCGAGCGTCTCGCCGCCATGCAGGGTCCAGGCACCAGGGGCGGGATTGGCCGCGCGGATCAAGTTGTAGATGTCGTCCGTCGGCTTGCTCCAGTCGATCTTCGCGAGGTCCTTTTTGAACCAGCTTTCGTAGGAGCCATCGTTGAGCCGCTGGTCATGCTTGATCAGCACACCATTTTTGACCAGGTCGAGGCCTTCGATCATGGCATCGACACCCATCGGGAACAGCTTGTTGAAGTAGACGTCGCCCAAGGTCTCGTCGGGACCGATGGCGCAGGATTTTTGCAGCATGATCGGCCCCTCATCGAGCCCGTCATCGGGCCAGAAAATGGTGAGGCCGGTGCTCTTCTTGCCCATCGCGATCGGCCAGTTGATCGATGAGGGGCCCCGGTGATGCGGGCACAATGAAGGGTGGTACTGAAACGTGCCAAAACGGGGCGCATCGCGGACGGCTTGGGGCACGAACAGCAGCACATAGGCCATCATGCAGACATCCGCATCGAAAGAGCGCATCAGCTCGAGCGCTTCGGGCGTCTTCCAGGACGTTGGCTGGTGCAGCGGCAGCTTTTTCTCGCGCGCCAGTTCCGCCAACGGATCCTCTGGGCGCCCTTCCTTGGTCGGCGCGCAGCATACAGCGACCACGTTCTCACCGCGCTCCAAAAGGCGCTCGGCAACGGCACGCCCGAAGGCCTGCTGACCATGAACTACGATGCGCATGGGGGTTCCTTAAGTAGCGGCGGCAAAGTGCTTGGCGAACGTCACCTTGTCTACGCCGTTGGAGATGAAGTCAGGATGGTCGCACCATGATGATACCTGCATTGGACGTAAAGCGCACGCGTCGCAGCTTGATCGGCAACGTTCGTGGTATCGATGATCAGGAGGCGAGCTTCCCTGGCGAGCAACAGCTGTTTCGCGCGCGAGATTGAGTGCACCGGCGATACCCAGCAGCGCGAAGCTGATCGCCATCATCCACCGAAAGTCCCGCGGCAGTTCACTCAGCGGCCTGGCGCTGCGGCGGCTGGGTTGCGGGCCGAACCCGCGCCAAATCATCGCCGGAGTAGCCCAAAACCTCGGTCAGCACTTCTTCCGTGTGTTCGCCAAGCAGCGGTGAGCGCACGACTTCTACCGCGCTGTCCGACATTTTGACCGGGCAACCGACGCTTAGATACGCGCCACGCTCAGGATGATCGACTTCCACGATGGTGCCTGTCGCCCGCAGGCCCTCATCCTCGGCGATCTCCTTCATCGAAAGGATCGGCCCGACAGGAATATCAAGCGGATTGCATAACGCCATCACCTCGAACTTGGTCTTGGTCATCGTCCAGGCTTCGATGGTGTCGAAAATCTCGTTCAACTTGTCGAGGCGCTCCGGCGGCGTCGCGTAGCCAGGCGCCGTCTTCCATTCGGGCTTGCCGATGAGATCGCAAATCTTCTCCCACGCGGGCGCTTGCGTGATGAAATAGGTGTAGGCGTTGGGGTCGCTCTCCCAGCCTTTGCACTTGAGAATGCGGCCCGGCTGGCCCCCGCCTGAATCGTTGCCCGCCCGCGGTGTCGCATCGCCGAACGCGATGCCCTCCCCGTATTGAGAGTACTCCTTCAACGGGCCCGCCTGGAGGCGCTGCTGGTCGCGCAGCTTCACCCGGCAAAGGTTGATCACCCCGTCCTGCATCGCTGCCAGCACCTTTTGGCCCCGCCCGGTCTTCTCCCGCTGGAAAAGCGCCGTCACGATGCCAAGCGCCAGGTGCAGCCCGGTGCCGCTGTCGCCGATCTGCGCGCCCGTGACCATGGGCACGCCATCGAGATCACCGGTGGTTGAAGCTGAGCCGCCCGCGCATTGCGCGACGTTTTCATAGACCTTGCAGTCCTCATACTGGCCGGGGCCGAACCCTTTCACGCTGGCCATGATCATGCGCGGGTTGAGCTCCTGAATGCGCTCCCAGCCAAAGCCCATGCGGTCCAGCGCACCGGGCGCGAAGTTCTCAACGAGCACGTCGCAGGTTTTGACGAGCCGCTCCAGAACCTCACGCCCCTCAGCCGATTTGGTGTTCAGCGTGATCGAGCGCTTGTTGTGGTTCAGCATCGTGAAATAGAGGCTGTCGGCACCCGGCACATCGACGAGCTGTTTGCGCGTTGCATCACCGACGCCTGGACGCTCAACCTTGATCACATCGGCCCCGAACCAGGCCAGAAGCTGGGTGCAAGTCGGCCCGGACTGCACGTGGGTGAAATCGAGGATCTTTATCCCCTCCAACGCTTTCATATCCATAACGTCCATCCTCCGTTGGGTTCGATGCGCGCTTGAGCCGGTTCGCCTTTGTGTTGACGCGAAACCGCCCTCTAAGCTTTTGTTTTGCCGTTCATCTTTCGCCTCAGGTGGTTCCACC
>JBCBJZ010000207.1:0-4559 GCA_038522635.1 Pseudomonadota bacterium
CGGATAGATGGCGTCTTTAAAATAGTAACGCCAGGCGTTGTCCCCGTGGGCGGCATCGAAATAAGGGGAGGTTTTGCCCCATCGCACGTGGGCATCCACTGCGCGCTGCTCACAAAAGCGTAGGCCGTTCAACGTGACGAAAACCTCGCCGAAGAAGCCCGCTTTCCCCGGTTTGATCAACAGCGTTGGTTTGAGCGGCGCTGAGCATGCAAGGTTGATCGCTTGCTCGTAGGTGCTGCGCAGCATGGCTTGGCCTTTGGGTTGGAAAGATGTGATCGCGTGGTGGCGAGCGCGCGGGCTGACGGCTTTGGCTGGCCTTAGGAGGTTGGCTGTTCGACCGGCTTGGGCGCGGGTTTGGCTTCAGTTGACGCCAACTCGCGGCAGATGAGGCGGATGGAGAGAAAGTACCAAGCCTTGTAAAAGGCATACTGGAAGCCGGCGCTTCCATCCAGAATGCCGAGGCGCACGATATACTGGTAGAGGAAGTAAAAAGCGGGATACCACCATTTTTCAATGTGTTTGTATTTGAAGCGCTGTCGCTTTGTCAGCGCCGGCGCATCGCCATCGTTGCTTTTCAGTTTCTGAATGCGACGCGCTTCCCATCGCGCGTAATCTTGGTGACGGCGCAGAAACTTTTCGATGCCAGCGAAATCACGATGGTCGATCGGCGCACGAATTTCAGAAATCGAACCTTTGATAACCGGGTGTTCGTGGATTTCCATATCAAGGCCGCTCCAGTCGGCCTCGTCGATGCGCTCGTAAAGGCCGGCATCGCGGCGGAACAAGGCAAGTTTGCGCTGCGGGATGCCGAAGCGAAGGCGATCGCCCAGGAAGTAGTTGCTGTAGTTTAGCCAGAAGCCAGCAGCGTTCGTTGAGGCAACCTGTCGGGCCGCCTCATCGCAGAACGCGTCGGTCACGAACTCATCGGCATCAAGGAACAACACCCAGTCGTACTTGGGTTGGAAGTTCAACAAGTACCAATTGCGTTTTTTGGGGTAGCGACCGTTCCATTCGAAGTGATGGACGGGGATGCCGGCTTGGCGGGCAACATCGAGCGTGCCATCAGTGCTGCCTGAATCGACGATGGCGATGTCGTCGAAACGGGTAAGCCGGTGAAGGCAACCGGGCAGGTTCTTGATTTCGTTCTTTGTCGGAATGACAACGCTGATGGGGAGTTTGTCGCCCATGGTGTTTGCACCCCTCATCGGCTTGTGCGTTTCTTGATCGGTTTAGCCGGGTTGCCGGCCACGATGACGCCGGCTTCGACGTCGCGCATGGCAACGCCCCGGGCGCCGACGATGGCTGCGTTTCCAACGGTCACATCGGGCCCGACAAAGGCATCAGCACAAACCCAGGCGTGGTCGCCGATGCGGATGGTGGATTTGATCAGAGGCAAGGCCGGGTCCGTGTGGTCATGGGTGCCGGCACAGAGGTGAGCGCCTTGCGAAACGGTGGCGCCATCGCCGATCTCGATGGGGCCGAGCGCGTAGAGGATCGCGCCATCACCGATGCCAACGTGATCACCGCAGCGCAGATTCCAGGGGACATGGACGCGCACGCTCGGATGGACGCGGAAGCCTGCGCCGATCTTCGCCCCGAATGCGCGCAACAGGAACCGGCGCCAGCCCCACAAAGGCCTTGGGCTGTAGGCAAAAAGGGGGTGCGCCAAGTCCCACAGGAGCCGGCCCAAAAGTTCCCGTTTCGACCATTTGATCGCGGCGCGGTTGCCGCGCACGTCCGTCGTGAAGGTCGCCGGCTGAGCGTGCTGCGGGTGCGCGTTGTGCGTTTCCAGCGAGGCGTGATCATCGGGCTGAAGGGCCGTTGGCCTGTCCGTTCCCATGGTTCGATACCTTTAGGATTTGATCCGCGCCACCTTTGAGGTCGCCTGCGATTATGCTCAGTGCGAACGCGATCAGGCGGCAGCGCCCCGGCTCAGCAAATCATCGAAATAGGTGATCGTCCGGCGCAAACCGTCATCCAACTGGACGGTCGGTTCCCAATTCAGCTCGGTCTTGGCGCGCGTGATGTCGGGTTGGCGTTGGACCGGATCGTTCACGGGAAGCGGTTCGTAGATGATCTCGGACTTTGAGCTGGTGAGATCGATGACGCGCTGTGCCAACTGCAGGATCGTAAACTCGTTCGGATTGCCGATGTTGATGGGCCCTACGACATCGTCGGCCGTGCCCATCATGCGTACCATCGCTTCAATGAGGTCATCGCAGTAGCAGAACGAGCGGGTCTGCGCGCCGTCACCGTAGACGGTGATGGGTTCATTGCGAAGCGCTTGGAGGATGAAGTTCGATACCACGCGCCCATCCTTCGGGTGCATGTGCGGGCCGTAGGTATTGAAAATGCGGACGACTTTGACGCGCAGCGCGTGCTGGCGGTGGTAATCGAAAAAAAGCGTTTCGGCGCACCGTTTGCCTTCGTCGTAGCACGAGCGCGGGCCGATCGGATTGACGTGACCCCAGTACTCTTCCGGTTGAGGGTGCACCTGCGGATCACCGTACACTTCCGATGTTGAGGCTTGCAGGATCTTGGCGCGAAGGCGCTTGGCGAGGCCGAGCATGTTGATCGCGCCATGCACCGATGTCTTTGTGGTTTGCACGGGGTCATGCTGATAATGGATCGGGGACGCCGGGCACGCGAGGTTATAGATCTCGTCGACTTCCACGAAGAGCGGGAAGGTCACGTCGTGGCGCATCAACTCGAAACCGGCGTTTGACAGAAGGTGCTCTACGTTGCGGCGGCGCCCGGTGAAGTAGTTGTCCACGCAGAGGACTTCGTGGCCTTCGTTGAGCAGGCGTTCGCAAAGGTGGCTGCCGAGGAAGCCAGCGCCGCCGGTCACCAGGATGCGTTTCGATTGGAGGCTTCGCACGGACATCGTGTTTTCCTAACTAGCGGCCTGACATTCAGGCGATGGGGCCACGGTGGCGTTGTGTCAACATCGAGCAGCGAGGGCCGGGCACTGTCGGCTTATGTGGTGGCTGGCTTATCCGCGCCTGAAGCCCTCCGGCTGCGCCTGTTTCACGCGTCCACGATCCAGGCCGGTTTTGGGCCGCGCTTTAACAGCCAGGCGTAGACGTGGGCGAGCTTGATCGCGATGCCCTCCCAGGCGAAGTCACGCTGCATCCAGGCTCGACCGCGCTCACCCATCGTAGCGCGTTGTGCGGGCGGCATTGCCAAAGCCTGGCGTAGGGCTGCGGCCATGGCATCGGGACCGTGGTCGATCCACCAGCCGCAGCGGTGCTCGGTCAGCCCCTGCCACGGTGCGCCGAACGTCGAGATGACAGGCGTTTCAACGGCGAGGCTTTCAGCGACGGTCATGGCGAAATTTTCGTGCTGCGTCGAGAGGGCGAACACTTGAGCTGTGCGCATCGCGTGGAACTTTTCTGCGCCCAACAGTGGTGCCTCGATGCTGACGCGCGTTTCAAGGTCTGCCGCTTGTGCTTGGCGGCGAAGCTCATCGGCGTGGCCACCCTCATCGGGGCCGATGATGCGCAGCCGCACGGAAGGGTGGGCGTCGGCGATCCGTGCGAAGGCGGCGATCAGGCGGTCGAGGCCTTTCTTGGGATGAATGCGTCCTAGCGAAAGGATGAAAGGATCATCTTTTGAGGCTGCGTGCGTGGCAGGGCAATCGAGCGCGGAAAGATCGGGAAGGTCGATCCCGTTGGGGATGATGGCGGCCGGTTGGCGCAGGCCGTAGGCGCGGATGTCTTCCACTTCGCTTGGCGCAGTTGCGTGAAAGCAACTAACCACGTCGACCGCGCGTTTTTGCCAAATCGCCCAGAACGCCCGCTTGACACCGCTGGAGAATTGGAGCGCGCCCGCACCGAGCATGCCGCGGGGGGCAAGCATGAAGGGGCGGTTCAGTCGGCGCGCGGCTTCGCCCGGATAGACGTTGGGCATCATCCAAAGGCCATGGGTGTGAAACAGGTCGGCATCGCTGGTCAGCAGTGCCTGCCGCATGGCACGCGAGCGACCGAGCTTGGCGAGCGGGCCGAACGTCGGATCTTGGTGGTAGGTATGGACGCGAACGCCATCGTCGCGCGGGGGCTGTGTGGCGCCGAGCGTGATCACGTCGGCGCTAAACACATGGGGTGCGAGGGCGGCGGCCAAGCGCGGCACGCTATAGGAGGGGCCAGCAAGTTCACTCGCCACGGAGCCCAGCGTGTGGATGACCTTGATCGGCGGTCCAGGAAGGACGGACGCTGCGAGCTCGTCGGCACATCGCTGCACGCCGTCTTCGCCAGCTTCAGCGCGCGCGGCAGCCCTGTGTGCCATCGCCGCGGATCGTCCGTTCATGCGGCACCCTCACTCATGGGCTACTGTCGCGCGTTAAAGCCATGTCGGATGCTAAGGCCGGATGTGCGCCTTGCGCCGGCCTGCGCTATATTCCGGTATCTCGGCGGCGCGCTAAGTTTCGTTAGTACGAAAATACGTAGCGTTGAAGTGGACCAGCCGACCTGTCTCCGGGTGGCGCCATTCGGGCTCAATGTCCCAAAGTTCAAAACCGCGACTTGTGATCCAAGTGTCTATTGTTTTGTGAGAAGCTTGTT
>JBCBJZ010000208.1:0-4549 GCA_038522635.1 Pseudomonadota bacterium
TCCGCGACGTGATCATCGTCGATGGTGGCTCACGCGATGGCACGCTTGAGATCGCCGAGCACGCGGGCGCCACGATCGTGCATGCGCCCCGCGGCCGTGGCATTCAGATGAACCATGGCGTGGCGCAGGCCAAAGCGGACTGGTTCTTGTTCCTCCACGCTGACACCGTGCTGGAGCCGGGATGGGAACGCGAGGTCGCCGCGTTCGTGCAGCGCGTCGAAAGCGGGCAACGCGACCCAGCGGCAGCGGCCTTCAGGTTCGCGCTGGATGATCTGGGATTCCGCCCGCGGCTGCTTGAAAGCGCCGTCGCGATGCGCTGTGCGTTGTTCCGCTTGCCCTATGGCGATCAGGGCCTGCTGATACCGCGGTCGCTGTACCACGAGGTCGGAGGCTTCGCGCCGCGCCAGCTGATGGAAGACATCGACATCGTGCGCAGGCTGAAGCGCGAGCAGATGATCATCATGCGTTCGCAAGCGGTGACGAGCGCGATCCGCTACCGCCGTGAAGGTTACGTGCGCCGGTCAGCGCGCAACTTTGCCTGCCTCATGATGTACTACTGCCGGGTTCCCGAACGGTACATTGAGCGCATGTACGGTTGAGCGCTTTGGGCTTGTTTGATGCTTAAGAAAGCCTCTCCACGCGCGCGTTAACATTTACCTCAATTGCGATTTTTCCAGCCTGGCGCCGTTTGAAACGCGCCGTGCGGCCCGGTCGTTGCCTGATGTTCATCTTCGCCATGCGATGATGAGGGCGAGCCGGGGATGCACTTTGGACTGGGAGTTTATCATGAAACTGAAATCGATCCTGACCGCGATGGCTATGATGCTGGCGGCGATGATGTTCGGCGGGGCTGCACAGGCTGCGCCGATGTCGGCTGGGCTGGCACCGTTGCAGCTGATGACCGAGGGTAACGCGGCTGATGTGCACCAAGCCCGTCACCGCCGTTGGCACCGTGGGCGCCGCTTCCGTCGGTTCCGTCGTTTCCGCCGCCGCGTCTGCTTCTGGCGTCCGGTGCGTCGTTGCTTCTGGCGCCGCGGTGTGCGTCGGTGCTTCATCTTCCGCAAGCGCCGCTGCTTTTGGCGCTGATGCGCTTCAGGTTGCTACCGAACTCTCAACGGGCGTTGCTGCGGCAGCGCCCGTTCGTGTTCAATCAAGAGCAACGGGCGCAAAGCGCGAGTCGCCGGCTCAAACACTCAGGCCTTGCCTTTGCGCCCAAAGTTGCTCTGCACCTTAGATTTAGATCATCTTTGGGCGATTTCGGGTTCACCTACGGTGATCCCGATCAATCGCCCGATGATCTAGTGCGCGCGGCACTTGGTAATGGAGCAGCGTGCCGCTCCCCCAGGTGATCGCGCTGAAGGCGGGCGCGTCGAACGTGATGATCGCAAGGGCCGCGGTGGGGAATTTGGTCGCCATGGAGGCGCGGGCGATCTCATCGCCTGACCCGGTCAGCCGTAACGCCAAACGCTCAAGCCCCGGATTGTGCCCGATCAAAAGCTGCGTGCGCACATCCTCCGGCGCGTTGCACAGGGCCTCTTTCAGCGTTTCCTCATCGGCGAGGTAGAGCGCTCGATCGTAGATGACGCTTATGGTTTGCGGCAGCGCGTCGATCACCGCATCCAGGGTCTGGCGCGTGCGCAGCGCGGTCGAGCACAGCACCCGCTGCGGGCGCACCCCAAGCGCCTTCATATGCGTGGCCATAACCGGTGCGGCGCGCATGCCCCGCTTGTTGAGCGCGCGGTCGTGATCGTCGACCGCGGGGCCTTCGGCCGGCTGCGACCAGGACGATTTGGCGTGGCGCAACAAGGTGAGCGTCAGCATGGTTGCGATTCTCATGCGTTGGAGCGACGGGCGCGCATCAAGCTGCGCGCGCTCAAAGCGCGGGAAGGCCCAACAGCCCCGCGTCCTTTTCAAAGGCCGCGCCAAGGCGCAGCGCCATCGCTTCTTCGCCACCGCGACACATGATCTGCAGGCCCGCTGGCAGCCCGTCGACGAGGCCCATCGGCGTCGAGAGCGCGCAGAAGCCGAGATGGTTCACCATGCGTGTGAGCTGCGAAGGCGCGGTGGTCTGATCGATCTCTTCAACGATGGGGGCTTTGATCGGAACGGTCGGCGTCACCACGGCGGCGAGCCCGCGCATCGCGTCGAGGAACAGGGCTTTGTGTTCGAGGCGCTGGCGCAGCGCTTTGATGTAGGCGGATGTGGGAAGTGGCTGGCCATCGATGATGCGCGCCTTGACGTGTTCGTCCATGCGCCCCGCGTTGTCGGGATTGTCGTAGTGCTCGCCGTGGTAGTAGTAGCCCTCAGCCCCGATGATGGTGGCGACGGAAAAGCGCATCGCATCGACGCCGACGGGCAAGGGGAAAGGCACCAACCTGGCGCCCAAGTTCGCAAGACGCTTCGTTGCCTCCTCGAAGCGCGCGTTCACGGCAGGGTCGATGAAGGCGCGGTCCTCAGCCGTCATGACGCCGATGCTCAAGCCCTCAACCGGTGTCGCCATGGCGCCGTAGAGGCCTTGACCCTCAGCCAACGCGGTCTCGATGGCGCCCGGCGCGCGGCCCTCCATGGTTTGAAACATGATCGCGGCATCGAGCGCGGAGCGGCACATGGGGCCCGGTGTATCAAGCGTGTGGGAGAGGGGCACGATGCCGTCGAGGGGAAGATGGCCCTCCGTGACCTTGAGCCCGGTGAGCCCGCAAAACGCGGCCGGGATGCGGACCGAACCGCCGGTGTCGGTCCCCACGGCGCACGCCATGAACCCGCTTGCGACGCCCGCGCCCGAGCCGCTTGACGAGCCGCCTGGCGCACGGTGCGTCTGCATATCCCACGGGTTCCAGGGGGTGCCGCGCTGCGTGTTGGTGCCCCACGGGCCATAGGCGACTTCGACGGTTTTGGTTTTGCCGATCAAAATGCCGCCACCGGCGATCAAGCGCTGCGCGATGACGGCTGAACGCTTGGCGACGCGGTCCGCGTAGACGTTGGCCCCGCCGGTGGTGATTTCTCCTTCTACGTCGATCAGGTCCTTCAGGGCGAAAGGCACGCCGTGGAAGGGCCCCAGCCGGTGGCCGGCTTTCATCGCTAAGCCCGCAGCGTCGGCGGCCTGGCGCGCGCGGTCGGCGAAGATCAACTCGAAGGCGCCGATCTTATCGTTGTGCGCTTCGATGCGGGCGAGGCAGGCGTCCACCGCTTCGCGTGGCGTCGTCGTTTCGTTGCGGTAGGCTTGGGCGAGGTCGGCGATCCCGGGCATGGAAGTGTCGGCCATGGGGGCGGGTCCTTTGTGGTCAGGGCGGAAGAAACGGGAGGGCTTAGCGCTGGTTGTCGGTCTGGGTTGAAGCGAAGCGATGTGCAGCCGCGATGCGCTTGGCCCGCAGGGGCGGGGGGACGGCGGTGCGCCGCTCGCATACTGCGTTGGCTTGCCGCGTTCCCGCACAAGGGTGCCACAGCTTTGTGAGGCTGAGAACGCTCTTTGTCGCGATCCGAACTTTGAGGCGTTTCTTCCTGACGCGGATGAACGCTAGCGGTTGCCCAGGCGGGTGCGGGCGGCAAAGCGCACAGCTTCTTCCGCAGCCTTGAAGAGCGCTTTCGCCTTGTTGACGCATTCGGCTTGCTCGCTTGCGGGCACGCTGTCGGCGACGAGACCGGCGCCCGCTTGCACGTAAAGCGTGCCATCTTTCACCAGCGCGGTGCGCAGCGCGATGCAGGTGTCCATTTGCCCATCCGCTGAGAAGTAACCCACGCAGCCGGCGTAAGGGCCGCGCTTTTCCGGCTCCAGTTCATCGATGATCTCCATCGCCCTGACTTTCGGCGCGCCCGAAACGGTGCCAGCAGGAAAGCCGCCCATCAGCGCGTCGAGCGCATCGTGGTGATCAGTATCAAGAGCGCCCACAACGTTCGAGACGATGTGCATCACGTGGCTGTAGCGCTCGATCATGAACTTGTCGGTCACCTCGACACTACCGAGCCTGGCGACGCGTCCAACATCATTGCGGCCAAGGTCGAGCAGCATCAGGTGTTCGGCGCGCTCCTTCGGATCGGCGAGGAGCGCGCGGGCGTTGGCATCGTCCTCGGCGCGATCGCGGCCGCGTGGCAGGGTGCCGGCGATGGGGCGAATGGTGACGGTGTTGTCGCGCACGCGCACCAGAATTTCCGGGCTCGAGCCGACGAGTGAGAACGTGCCGAAATCGAGGTGGAACAGGAACGGCGACGGGTTGAGACGGCGCAGCGCGCGGTAAAGGGCGAAGGAGGGCAGCGCGAAGGGGGCGGAAAAGCGTTGCGACAGCACGATCTGAAAGGCGTCGCCGGCCGCGATGTAGTCTTTCGCCGTCTCGACCATGTCCATGTAGGTCTGCGGCGTGGTGTTGGAGACCGCTTCGGGCGCGGGGAGATCGCGTTGGCTGTGCAGCGCCGGCGACGGGAGCGGATCATCGAGCGCGGCGACCACGCGGGCAAGGCGCGCGCACGCGGCATCATAGGCGGCCTCGGCGTCCGCAGCACTTGGTTTGACGTTGGGCGCGGCATCATCTGAAGTCGTGACGTTCTCATTCTCGGC
>JBCBJZ010000209.1:0-4498 GCA_038522635.1 Pseudomonadota bacterium
CAGGTGCAATGAAACCGCGCTTGCGCAAGAAGCCTACCAACTCGTCGCCACGGGCAAAGCTGTGCTGATCGCGATCCGCCAAGTCCCGCAGCACGTCTGCAATCGTCGCCGTACCGTTGATGAAAAGGCTCGCCATCGGCGCGAAACTACGATCCTCGCGCACGAGTTCTCCGGCACGAACGCGCGCCTGCATCAGGTGGACCGTGATTGAAAGTTCGGCGACCTGCAGGCGGCTCGCGAAATCGCGAAGGGCGCTAAGGCGCTCCCCAACAGCCTCGGTGGCAGCCTCAGCCCCCACGGGCCGATGAAGTGCGTGCGTAAGCGCAAAGAGATCCTCACCCTCAGCGAGGATCGCATCGAGATGATCGGCAAGCGTGTAGGCGCACACCGGTCGTTCGCGCTTTCCGTTTCGTGCCATCGGCTCCCCTTATCCACGGCGTAAGGACCGCTTGCGGCAACCAAACCGCTGAGCATCCACCGTGAGCTGATTCGTCGTGATCGGCGAAGACTGACGCCCGCATGCAGGTACTTGGTAGCTTCAAGTTGTGCCGCGAACACAGCGGCACGCTTGAGCACTTCATCGGACGGCTGAAACAAGGACGGCGGTGATGGTTCGAACCACCACCGCCGTCTAGAGCAACGGGCGCAAAGTGCGAGTCGCCGGCTCAAACACTAAGATTAGATCATCTTTGGTCGATTTCGGGTTCACCTGTGGTGATCCCGATAAATCGCCCGATGATCTAGGCCCACAGCTTAGCTGCACCCACTCGTTGACCCGCAGGTGTCGCACTTCAGGCAGGTGCCATTGCGCACCAGCGTGAAGTTCCCGCACTCGCCGCAACTTTCACCCTCGTAGCCGCGCACCCGCGCTTCCGCGATACGGTCACTCACGGGCCGCGCTTTGAGCGCGAGCGCGCCGTCCGTCTCGAACCCGACGGCAGTGGTGGTCACATCCACGTGCGCCTGGGTTAGCGTGGCTGTGGTCTCCCGCACCGTGGTGAGCGATGCTTGAGGCTCACCGCTTGGCGTTGAGGTTGCGAAAGCCGACGAGACCTCGCTTTGCATTGCGGCCACAGGTCCACCCGCATCCGCCGCACCGCTTGCTCCCGTCAATTGCACCACGCGCCGATCAAGGTTGCCGCGCACAAGCCCACGCGACAGGTAACGCGCTGCCGGTACGGTCGCTGCGGCTTCGCCGTCGCGGCTCGTCTCGCCAGCGCCCATCGCGGTGGCACCGATCTCGTTGGGGTCCACATGCGCAAGATCGCTCCGCTCAAGGTAGGACACCGCCAACTCGCGGAAGATGTAATCGAGGATCGACGTCGCGTTCTTGATCGTCTCGTTCCCCTGCACGAGGCCAGCCGGCTCAAACCGCGTGAAGGTGAACGCGTCCACATATTCATCCAGCGGCACGCCGTACTGAAGGCCCAGCGAAACGGCGATCGCGAAGTTGTTCATCAGCGAGCGGAACGCCGCGCCCTCTTTGTGCATGTCGATGAAGATTTCGCCGACCCGCCCGTCCTCATATTCGCCGGTGCGCAGGTAGACCTTGTGACCACCGACCACAGCCTTTTGCGTGTAACCCTTGCGTCTTGAGGGCAGCTTCTCGCGCTCGGCCGTCTCACGCGCCCGCTCGATCACCCGCTCCACGATACGCTCGGTCACGGTGGTGGTGCGCGCCGCAGCCGGCATCGCCACCATCGTGCTGACCGCGTCTTCGGCGTCGTCCTGATCCTCGTCCTGATCGCTCAGCAGCTGCGCGTTCAGGGGCTGTGAAAGCTTTGAACCATCGCGGTAGAGCGCGTTGGCCTTCAGCCCGAGTTTCCAAGACAGCTCGTAAGACGCCGTGCAGTCGGCGACGCGCGCATCGTTCGGCATGTTGATCGTCTTGGAGATGGCGCCCGAGATGAACGGCTGCGCGGCGGCCATCATCAGGATGTGGCTGTCAACCGACAAGAAGCGCTTGCCTTTGCGACCGCACGCGTTGGCGCAATCGAACACGGGCAGGTGCTCGTCTTTAAGATGCGGTGCCCCTTCGAGGGTCATCGCCCCGCAGACGTGCTCGTTCGCCGCGTCGATGTCATCACGCGTGAAGCCGACGTGGGCGAGAAGATCGAAGCTGTGGTCCTCAAGCTGCGCGTCGCTGACGCCAAGTTTTTCCTTGAGGAACGCTTCGCCCAGCGTCCACCGGTTGAAGACGAATTTAATGTCGAACGCGGTCTTCACAGCGCCATCGATGGCGGCGAGCGCCTCATCGGTGAAGCCCTTGGTCCGCAGCGTCGAAGGGTTGATCGCCGGCGCCTGAGCGAGCGACCCGTGCCCCACCGCGTAAGCCTCGATTTCGGCGATCTCCGCTTCGCGGTAACCGAGCGTGCGCAAGGCGGCGGGAACCTGTTGGTTGATGATCTTGAAGTAACCACCGCCTGCGAGCTTCTTGAATTTCACGAGCGCGAAGTCCGGTTCAATGCCGGTCGTATCGCAGTCCATCACCAGGCCGATCGTGCCGGTCGGCGCGACCACGGACGCTTGCGCGTTGCGGTAGCCGTGGCGTTCGCCGAGCGAAAGCGCATGATCCCAAGCGTTGCGGGCCGCTTCGATCAGGGCGGGTTGCGGACAGGAGGCATGGTCGAGCGGCACCGGCGCGGTGCTCAAGCCCTCGTAGCCGTTCGCTTCCCCATAGGCTGCGCGGCGGTGGTTGCGGATCACCCGCAGCATGTCATCGCCGTTCGCTTCGTAGCCCGGGAACGGACCAAGCTCGCCAGCCATCTCAGCCGACGTCGCGTAGGCAACCCCCGTCAGAATCGCGCTGAGTGAACCGCACAACGCACGACCCTGCGCGCTATCGTAAGACAAGCCCGACGCCATCAGCAGACCGCCGATGTTGGCATAACCGAGGCCCAACGTCCGGTAGCGGTAGCTCAGCCGCGCGATCTCCTTTGAGGGGAACTGCGCCATGGTCACCGAAATCTCGAGCACCATCGTCCAAAGGCGGCAGCAGTGCTCGTAACCGGCGATGTCAAAGGTGCCATCCTCGCCGCGGAAGCGCAGCAGGTTGAGCGACGCCAGGTTGCACGCGGTATCATCAAGGAACATGTACTCCGAGCACGGGTTCGATGCGCGGATCGGCCCTGATTTGGGGCAGGTGTGCCAGTCGTTGATGGTGGTGTGGAATTGGATGCCAGGATCAGCCGAGGCCCAGGCGGCCTGGCCGATCTGATCCCAAAGATCGCGCGCGCGCACACGCTTCACGACCTTGCCGTCGATGCGCCCGGTCAACGCCCACTCTTCATCGGCCTTGACCGCGTTCAAGAAGTCGTCGGTCACGCGCACCGAGTTGTTGGAGTTTTGACCCGACACCGTGCGGTAAGCTTCTGAATCCCAGTCCGTGTCGTAGGTGTCGAACTCGATTTCCTTGTAGCCCTGGCGCGCGAACTGGATCACCCGCTGCACGTAATTGTCGGGCACGCTATCGCGCCGCGCTTCCTTGATGGCTGCCTTCAGTCGCGGATTCTTGCTCGCCTCGAAACAATCATCGCCGTCAGCTTCGCAATTGACGCACGCGCTCATGATCGCCTTCAGCCGGCGCTGGCAAATCTTCGAACCGGTCACGAGTGCCGCGACCTTCTGCTCTTCGCGCACTTTCCAGCCGATGTATTCTTCGATGTCCGGGTGATCGATATCGACCACCACCATCTTGGCCGCACGCCGTGTGGTGCCGCCCGATTTGATCGCGCCGGCCGCCCGGTCGCCGATCTTCAGAAAGCTCATCAGCCCCGAGGAGCGCCCGCCGCCGGCGAGGCTCTCGTTTTCCGCACGCACCTTTGAGAAGTTCGAGCCCGTGCCGGACCCGTATTTGAACAGGCGCGCTTCACGCACCCACAAATCCATGATGCCGTTGTCATTGACGAGGTCGTCCTCGACCGACTGGATAAAGCAGGCATGCGGCTGGGGGTGCTCGTAGGCGGATTGCGAGCGGGTCAACGCACCGGTGGTGTGGTCGACGTAATAGTGGCCTTGGCCAGGTCCATCGATACCGTAAGCCCAATGCAATCCGGTGTTGAACCACTGCGGGGAGTTCGGTGCGCCAAACTGCATCGCGAGCATGTAGCGGTGCTCATCGTAGAAGGCGCGCGCGTCATCTTCTGATGAGAAGTAACCACCCTTCCAACCCCAGTAGGTCCACGTGCCGGCAAGGCGATCGAAGACCTGGCGGGCATCGGTCTCGGTCGTGTAGCGCGCCGCTTCGGGCAGAGCTTGCAGCGCCTCTTCGTCCGCCACCGAACGCCACAGCCATGATGGGACCTGGCTCTCTTCGACCTTGCGCAAGCGCGCCGGCACACCCGCCTTGCGGAAATACTTCTGCGCGATGATGTCGGCTGCGACCTGGCTCCAATGCGCGGGAACGTCAAAGTCGGCGAGGCGGAACACAACCGACCCGTCAGGGTTCTTGATCTCGCTCGTAGCCGCGCGGAAAGCGATGGGCTCGTAAGGCGATTTG
>JBCBJZ010000210.1:0-4488 GCA_038522635.1 Pseudomonadota bacterium
GCCACGCCCAGGCCCGGTACGGGTTCAGCCGCGACGCCCTTCGATCCGTGGGTTGTCGTGTGGCCCCGATTTGTGGCTCGAAAGTGGCATCTCGCACGCATTTCGTGGCGCCATGGCAACAGTTGGAGGACCATTCCACCGATGGCCGTCACTTCAAGTCGTTTGCCGGTCCGGCGCGGCATCGAAGTCCGCAACCCGCGGCTCTCAACCGGGCATCCGCCAATTGCGCCACCCCCTGCCAAAGCTTGCCGGCACCGGCACCGTCTGCCGCAACCCCGCCTGAATATGTCATTAACCTCCTATTCACGCCGGGAGATGAGCCACGCCCCATTGAGACACCCCATGTTCCGTCTGATCTTTCTGATGCTGCTTGTCGCATGCGTGAGCGCGGCGGCGTTCGTGATCGCGCCCCTCTGGACCGCCGCTGACCTGATGCGCGCCGTCAAGGAGGGAGACCGCGATGTGATCGCGCGCAGCATCGAGTGGGCGCCGGTGCGGGCCAGCCTTCGCACGTCGCTCATCACCTACGCCCAAGCGGAAGCTGCGGAAAAGCGCGAACGCCGACGTCTCGCCACTGGTCGCGTGGTCCGTGCCGGCTTCATGGATCGCTTTCGCGCCCGCATGACCCCCTATGTCATCGACCGTACCATCATGCCCTACGTCACCGCGCGCGGCCTGCCACGGCTGTATGCGATGCGTTCGCAGCTCAAGCGGGTGCGCCCGCGCCTCAACCGTATGATCGCGCGCGCCGCCGTGCGGCGTCGTCAGCCGGCTTATCGTCCCGCCGCCACCCGGGCCAACGTGACGCTTCAACGGGCTAAGGTCACCGATGCCCCCGCATCGTCGCAAATGAACCTCGCCGGCCTTTCAGCCTACGTGCTCCCCGAAGCATGGCTGACCGGTCTCAAAAAGACCTATGCACGTGTGGTGCAGGCGCGCTTCGTCAGCACGGACCGGTTCGAGCTCGTGCTTAAGGACCAGTTCGAACCTGGCCGTAAGCGCATCCGCTCGGTCTTTGAGCGCCGTGGCCTGTTCACCTGGAAGCTGACCCGCCTGCAGATCCAGCCTGGCTGGCGCTGACCGTCAGGGTGGCCTGACCTTGCCCGTTTGCCGGTCCAAGCCCTGACGACAGCCTTACGATTTTTGGTTACACGATGTTGTCCTTGATCAGCTAAACCTAGAAGCACGCGGGGGGTGTTATGAGGCCGATGCGATGATCGACGACAGTGATCGAAAGCCGGGCGCAGGGGGAGCCGGGCCGTGGGAGCGCGCGTCACAGCCGCCTGCGTCGCCGGCCAGCGCGCTGGAGACCCAATCGCCGCCTCCACCACCATCAACACCAGCCGCCTCGGCGCAGCCCGCACCGGTTCAAGGTGAGGCCGCTCATCCGCCCGCACCATCACAGGACGGGCCACCCCCGCCGCGCTTCGCATCGGATACCGATCCCGTCGCCGCCGGTGAGCCCGTTGCGCTGACATGGGACCGTGGCGGGACGCAGTTGGTTATGCTCTCGCTGCTCAACCTGTTCCTGCGCATCATCACGCTCAACGTCTACAACTTCTGGGCGAAAACCGAGGTGCGTAAACGCATCTGGTCGTCGGTCCGCCTGCAAGGCGAGCCGCTCGAATACACAGGCACCGGCAAAGAGCTCTTCCTCGGCTTCCTGATCATCTTCGGCATCGTCGTGCTGCCGATCTTGATCGTGTCCTTCGTCATCCAGATCTTCGGCAACCCTGTCGCGGTGCTCATTTTCAACCTGACGCTCTACATCGCGGTGGCGCTGTTGATCGGCATGGGCATCTACCGCGCCCAGCGGTTCAGGCTGTCGCGCACGCGCTGGCGCGGCATCCATGCTTCGATGAAACCCGGTGGCTCGATGTCCTACGGCTGGTTCTATCTGTGGACCGCAGCGCTGATCCCGATAACAGCGGGCTGGATCATCCCCTGGCGCACCACGGAGCTGAACCGGCGGATGGTCAACGCCATGACGTTCGGCAACCGCCCGCTTCGCTTCACGGGCGATTGCGGACCTTTATATCGGCGCTATTGGGCCGTTTGGTTCGGCGGGCAACTGCTGTTCATTGGCGCGGCTGTGATCATCGGCCTACTATTCTTTGAACGCTTCAAGGCTTCACGCCCCCTACCGCCGAAACTGGAGACGCTCGATTGGGTTATCGTCGTCGTCACATTGGTGGTGGCCTACCTGATCTACGCCTTCATCTCCGCCTGGTACCGCGCTGGCATCATCAATTACTTCGCCTCGCAGACCCGCTACGGGCGTGCGCACTTCGCCGGCCGGGCCACAGGCCTCAGCCTGGCCTGGCTTGATGTCTCGAACTTCCTGATCGCGTTTTTGTCGCTTGGCGCGCTCGCCCCAATCGCCCAGGCGCGCACCATGCGGTACTACGCGATGAACCTGAGCGTGGTTGGCGCGGTGCCGTTCGATCGCGTGGGCCAGAACGAGGACACCGTCCTGCAACGCGGCGAGGGCCTGGCCCAGGCCTTTGACATTGACGCATTCGGATAGGCGGACTTTGCGATGAAAAGCTATACCGCGCGGTACAGCGACGGGCAGACCGCACAGTCAAAGCCGGTCACCCTACGCTTCGCGACCCAGGGCCTCGAAATCGCAGGCGAGGGTCTCCAAACGTTGCGCTGGCCCTACGAGACGTTGGCGGCCAACGTGCCGCTGACCGCAAGCACGCCCAAAGCGATCGTCAAACAAAAGAGCGATCTTGGCGTTACCGTCTTCGTTGAGGACAACGCCGCTATCCTGGCGTTGCGCGAGAAGGCACCCCAGCTTGCGGCCGGCCGCTGGCGTCGCGCGGTTGTCATCCCCGCTGTGGCTTTCACGCTGCTGATCGCCGGTACGGCCGTTGGCATCAGCTACTCCGGCTTGCGTCCCGCCAAGACGATGGCCGGTTTCATCCCGCAGGAAGCCCGCGTCAGTCTGGGTAACCGGGTCGTCAAAAGTCTGACCCGCGGCCGCCCGCGTTGCAGCGAACCTGATGGGATGGCCGCCCTCAACAGGCTGATGAACCGGCTGAACCTTGCCGCTGGCTTGGAGCGTCCCTACGAGGTGCGGGTCGTCAAATGGGGCCTGGTCAACGCCTTCGCGGTTCCTGGTGGCACGATCGTGCTGACAAGCGGGCTCATCCGCAACGCCCGCAACCCTGACAGCGTCGCCGGCGTCATCGCGCACGAAATTGGCCATGGCCTTGAGTTGCACCCCGAAGCGGGCGTCATTCGCGCCTTCGGCCTCTCGGCGGCATCCGAGCTTTTTCTGGCCGGCTCTTCCGGCACGCTCAAAAACGCCGGCCTTATCCTGACCGCGCTCAGTTACACTCGCCAGGGCGAACGCGAGGCCGATGCCCACGCGGCCCGGATCCTGCGCAAAGCCAGCATCTCGACAAAACCGCTCGGGCAGTTCTTTCTCGACATCGAGAAACGCTACGGCGGAAAGAAGGGTGCAAACCGGTTCTCGCTGCTGCGTTCACATCCCGAGAACAAGGTCCGTGCCGCGCTGTTCAACAACCAGCCAAGCTACCCTGCGACGCCTGCACTGAGCGCCGACGAGTGGAAAGCCCTGCGTACCATTTGCGGCAAGCCACTCACGGCTGAACAGCGCCGCGCCCGCCGCGTCGCGCGCCACAGAGAGACGATCAGGCGCGTCACCGAGAAGGTCACCAAAAAGACCGCAAAATGGCGCGATTATCGCGAACGCGCCTTTGCGTACCAAGCCCAGAAGAACTATTACCTCGCGCTGCAGGACTTCAACAAAGCGATCGAACTACGCACCTCCGATCCCAACCTTTTCGTCGCGCGCGCCCAACTGCATTACCGCCTTAAGGCCTACGACAAGCAGGTCGACGATCTGACCACGGCGATCGGCTTGAAACCGGACTCGACCTGGTTTCGTGATCGCCGAGCCCGTGCAAACATGCGCTTGCAACGCTGGGAAGCCGCGCTTGAAGATCACAACGCGCTGCTGAAGGGTGAGAAGAAGCCTTCATGGCGCCTCAAAAACCGGGCGGAAACGTTTTTCCATCTAAAGCGCTACGAGGATGCGATGCGCGACCTCGATGTGGCTCTGGCGCAGTCGAAGCGCTATCTGGCTGCACGCGGCTGGCGTAGCCGGGTGTTCCTCGCGCAGGGCAAGCCGCAGGAAGCGCTTGGCGAGGCGGAAGAAGCGATCAAGATCGTCGCCGACAGTCCGATCGGCAAAGTGTTGAAGGCGCAGGCGCTGGAAGCGCTAGACCGTCGCGATGAAGCCCTGGCCCTCTATCGGGGCGTGGTGGAGAGGTTCAAGAAAAGCCGCGCCAAATTCGATCCAACTCTATCGCTCTACGCTTGGTCGATCGTCTATGCGCGCAACGCCGCCTCTGCAGCGGACAATAGGTAACGCGCCGGGGCACTAGATCATCGGGCGATTGATCGGGATCACCACAGGTGAGCCCGAAATCGCCCAAAGATGATCTAATCTTAAAG
>JBCBJZ010000211.1:0-4451 GCA_038522635.1 Pseudomonadota bacterium
GGCCAGGGTTAACGCAACCGCCGACCTGAGGCGTTCGTGCAACTTGTTCACCGGGCACCGCGATCTTATGTTCGCTGATCGGCAGACGGTGTGAGTCGCGAGGCTTCGCGGTGCGCCCTGACCGTCATGAGACTTTCATGACCCTCATGACCCTGCCGGGTGCGCGTTGGCGCCGGGAGGAAATGACGTGAAGTTTCCTGAGCTGAGCTACGCCGATCCCAGCGATCCGCCGCTGAAGAAGTGGACGATCCGCGTGCTGGAACGGCTTTCGGGCCGGAACTATTTTGTGCCGCTTTACGAGCGGTGGCGGGTCGAGGACGCGCCCTACAAGGAGCGCGCGATCGGGTCGATGCTGCGCTATATCGATGTCGATCTCGATATCGCGTCAGGGCAATGGCCGCCGCCGAGCCTGTCGCCGGAGTTGCTCGACAAGCCGCTGGTGATCGTCGCCAACCACCCCTACGGGATCCTCGATGGCATCGCGGTGCTGTCGCTGGCTGAAAAACTCGGCAGGCCCTTTAAGGTGCTGATCCATAAGGACCTGATGAAGGTTCCGGAAATCCGGCCGTATTGCTTGCCGGTCAACTTCGAAGAAACGCGCGAGGCTCTGGCTCAGAACATGGAGACGCGGCGCCAGGCGCTGCGTGATCTCGCGGACGGCCACACCATCGTGATTTTCCCCGGTGGTGGTGTCGCGACGGCCGACAAGCCGTTCGGGACGGCGCGTGAACTGCCCTGGAAGACGTTCACGGCGAAGCTGATCCAGTCGTCGAAGGCCTCCATCATCCCGATGTATTTCGAGGGGCAGTGCGGGCCGCTGTTCCACATCGTCAGCCGCTTCTCGCTGACCATGCGCACGGGGCTGTTGATCTCGGAACTGCGGCGGCAGGTGGAGAGCACGCTTAAGGTGCACATCGGCGATGTCGTGCCATTCGAGGGCCTGACCGCGCAGCGTGATCGCCTCGCGATGATCAAAGAGCTTTACGACCGCGTGCATGATTTAGCACCGGCCAGTGCGCTGCGTCGGCGGCGTTTCAGGCGGCCACGGTTCCTGCAACGGCGGGCGCGTCGGCGTGCTGCAGCGGCGGCTTCAACGGGCCGGGACTGGAAGGACGCGGCCTGACCGTAAGCGCGCATCGATCTGATCGCCGCCATCATCAGGCGCGTTATCCGCGGCCGCGGTACGGCGCCACGCCTTGATCCGGCAGCCACACGCCGGCCGGCGGTTCACCGGTCTGCCAGAAGACATCGATCGGGATGCCGCCGCGCGGGTACCAATAGCCGCCAATCCGCATGAAGGTTGGCGAAAGCAGATCGCGCAAGCGCTTGCCGATCGCGACCGTGCAATCCTCGTGAAACGCGCCGTGGTTGCGGAATGCGCTCAGGTAGAGCTTCAGCGACTTGCTCTCCACCAGCCAGGCGTCAGGCACGTAGTCGATCACCAGATGCGCGAAGTCGGGTTGACCGGTGACGGGGCAAATCGATGTGAACTCAGGCGCCACGAAACGCGCAACGTAAGCGGTATCGGGGTGCGGGTTGGGAACACGGTCGAGCACGGCCGCGTCGGGGTCATCGGGCAGCGCGGACGGTTGCCCCAGATGGGTGACGGGCGGGGGCTCGCTCATGCGGGGACGAGCCCGATGCGTTCATCGCGCTGGCGTAGCAGGATGATGAACGGGATCGCGAGCAGCACCATCCATGTTTTGCCGACGATCTGGCCGAGCAGGAAATCGAGGCTGCCGAAGGCCAGTTGCAGGAAAATGATCGAGTCGACGATCAGGCCAACCACGCTGCTGGCAACCACCGCCAACAGCAGCCGGCGCTTCTGGAGCGGCGTGTAGACGGCCATGTCGGCGAGTTCGGAGACGAGGAACGCCGTTGCGGAAGCGATGACGAGCGAAGCGGGCGCCAGGGCTGCGGAAATCACCGCCCCCGCGATGATGGCGAGCGCGGCCCAGGCGGGGCCAAGCCGGCGTTGCACCAGGTCGCGCAACACGAAGGCGAGCCCGACCATGATGACAGCGCTCGGCGCCATCAGACCGGGCGCCACCGGGATCAGACAGGGGCTGTTGGGCGGACAAACGGTGCCCACGTTGCCGATCATCCAGTTGGCCGCCGGGATGCACAGGCAAAAGCCGATGAGGAACACGATCCCTTCGACCAAACGGCGGCGTTCCAGATCGGGTGTCATCGCGCCAGGAGGAGGGGTCGCGCTGGTCATGGGCGGTCTTTCGTGGGTTGTGCAGGGATGAAAGGCTGTCGTGCAGAGCACGCCGTTATCGAGCGTGCCTCGCTATCATGCCGCTTGGCACTCGAGGTGGCGACGTGATTAGCGCCACCACCTTGACCTGACAAGACGTGGCCTTGTCCGCTTCATCGTCCGTGTCGGTGGTTCGCTTCATTATCCGCTTCATTGTTCGCTTGTGGGGCCTTCCCTGGCCGCCGCTGTTGGCGTTGCGCGCGCGAGCCTTGCCAAACGGCACCCATCCAGCACAGATGCGCACGCACATCACGATCCCCACCACGTTACAGGAGCATCGGCCATGGCTGCCATCACCGACATCATCGCTCGCGAGATCCTCGACAGCCGCGGCAACCCGACCGTCGAAGTCGAGGTGGTCTTGGAGAGCGGCGTGCGGGCCCGCGCAGGTGTCCCCTCAGGCGCCTCAACGGGTGCCCACGAGGCGGTTGAGCTGCGCGATGGCGAAGCGCGCTTCGGTGGCAAAGGCGTGCTGAAAGCGGTCGAAGCGGTGAACGGTGAGATTTTCACCACACTGCGCGGGATGGACGTGCGCGAACAGCGCGCCCTCGACGCCGCCATGATCAAGCTGGACGGGACGCCCAACAAGGCGCGCCTTGGCGCCAATGCGATTTTGGGCGTGTCCCTCGCCAGCGCGCATGCGGCGAGCCTGGCAAGCGGGCTGCCTTTCCACCGCTACGTGGGTGGGGCGGACGCCTGCGTACTGCCGGTGCCGATGATGAACATCATCAACGGGGGCGCGCACGCCGACAACCCGATCGACATTCAAGAGTTCATGGTGATGCCGGTCGGGGCATCAACGGGCGCCGAAGCGATCCGCATGGGGGCTGAGATCTTTGCAGCGCTCAAGAAGGCTCTGAGTGCGGCCGGCCACAGCACCAACGTGGGCGATGAAGGCGGGTTCGCGCCGAACCTGCAGTCGGCCGATGAAGCGCTCGGTTTCATCATGAAGAGCATTGAGGCTGCGGGCTACAAGCCCGGTGACGACGTCATGATCGCACTCGATTGCGCGGCGACAGAATACTTCAAGGACGGCCATTACGTGCTCGCCGGCGAAGAGAAGACGCTCGATGGCAGCGCCATGGTGGGCTACCTGGCGGATATGGTGAAGCGGTTCCCGATCATCTCGATCGAAGACGGCATGGCTGAAGATGACTGGGAGGGCTGGGCGATGCTGACGCGCGAGATCGGCAAGACGTGCCAGCTCGTCGGCGACGACCTGTTCGTTACCAACACCACGCGCCTGGCCCGCGGGATCAATGAAGGCATCGCCAACTCGATTCTGGTGAAGGTCAATCAGATCGGCACGCTGAGCGAAACCATGGATGCGATCGCGATGGCGCAGCGGGCGGGCTATACGGCCGTCATCTCGCATCGTTCGGGCGAGACCGAGGATGCGACCATCGCCGACCTGGCGGTTGCGACCAACGCCGGCCAGATCAAGACGGGCTCGCTGTCGCGCTCGGATCGGCTTGCGAAGTACAATCAGCTGTTGCGGATTGCCGATATGCTGGGGCCGACGGCACGCTATGCCGGCCGCGCGGTGATGCCCGGAGCGGCGGTCGAAGCGTAGTTCATCGGGCGCCGGACGTCTGATGGATTGCGGTCACCGGCAAGGGTTGGCGTTCCACCCTTGCCGATGCCAGGCCATTGAGCGTCAATGCGCTCGAAGATTTAGGCCATGTACTGCCCGCCATTGGCGTCCAGGCAAGCGCCGGTGATGAAGCCCGCGTCGTCGGCCGCGAGGAAGGTCACGCAGCGCGCGATCTCTTCCGCCGTACCCAAGCGACCTGTCGGGATCAGCGGCAGGATCTTGGTGTCCAGCACCTCTTTCGGCACAGCCTGAACCATTTCGGTATTGATGTAGCCTGGCGCGATCACGTTGCAGGTGATGCCTTTGGCAGCACCCTCAAGGGCGACCGCCTTCGTGAAACCGAGCAAGCCGGCCTTTGCGGCTGAATAGTTCGCCTGGCCGAACTGCCCTTTGCGCCCGTTGATCGACGACACCGAAATGATGCGGCCAAACCCGTTATTGCGCATCGTGTCGATGCAAAGCCGGGTCATATTGAAGACGCTGTCGAGGTTTGTGCGGATCACATCGTCCCACTGCTGCTTTTCCATGCGGTGCAGCGGCTTGTCGCGCGTGATGCCGGCGTTGTTCACCAGCACATCGACGGCGCCGATGTCTTTG
>JBCBJZ010000212.1:0-4423 GCA_038522635.1 Pseudomonadota bacterium
ACGTCAACTCGATCCGCTTCATCGGGCAGGCGATCGAGGTCGAGGCGCGCCGGCAGATCGACATCATCGAAGGCGGGGGCACGATCGATCAGGAGACGCGGCTGTTTGATCCCAAGACCGGTGAGACGCGCTCGTTGCGCTCCAAAGAGGAAGCGCACGACTACCGCTACTTCCCCGATCCCGATTTGCTGCCGCTCACGTTCACCCAGGCGCATGTCGATGGGCTCGCCGCGGATCTGCCGGAGCTGCCCGATGCGAAACGCGAACGCTTCATGGGGGATTTCAGCCTGAGCCGTTACGACGCCGATGTGTTGGTGGCAGAGCGTGACGCGGCTGACTTCTTCGAAGAGGTGGCGGCGGGTCGCGATGGCAAAATGGCGGCGAACTGGGTGATCAACGAATTGTTCGGCCGCCTTAACAAGGAAGGGCTGACGATCGAAGCCTCACCGGTATCGGCGACGCAGCTGGGCGGCATCATCGAGCTCATTCAGTCCGATGCGATCTCCGGCAAGATCGCCAAAGACCTCTTCGACATCGTGTGGACGCAAGGCGGTGACCCGGCGGCGATCGTGGAAGAACGCGGCATGAAGCAGGTCACCGACACCGGTGCGATCGAAGCGACCATCGAAGAGGTGATCGCCGCCAACCCCGCGCAGGTCGAAAAGGCGAAGGCGAAGCCCTCGTTAGCGGGCTGGTTCGTGGGTCAGGTGATGAAGGCCACCGGCGGCAAAGCCAACCCCAAGGCCGTCAACGCGCTAGTGAAACAAAAGCTGGGCATCGAAGACGAGGCCTGAGGCCGCGTTCACCGTTCAGCGCTGATCTTGGCCTTCGCTTACCGGCAGCGCCAACGCAGGCAACGCTGTTGTTTGAGCGCGTAATCCACGCAGACGCGCTGGCACGGTTTGGCGAGCGTATGCGGATTTTTTACGATGCGCGGGCGGTTGCCACGGGGCCATGTTCGAGGCCTCACTGTGCCAGGCGCATTACCGCGCCGCCGTTGCGCGAGTTGTAGGCCAGGACGGTCCGTACCCGGCTTCGTCGTGCTGGTGCCGCTCCGGGGCGTTCGGGTCTGCGGAACGAGTGTTTGGGGCAGCAGTGTTTGGGGTATTAGGGTCTCGCGCACGGGCGCGGTCGATGGCGTCATGGCTTTGAGGCCGGCGTTGGTCGTCAAGGATGTGATCTTGCAATGAACAGGGCTTGCGGCGGCGGGGGCCGCTGCGAAAACGCTGAAAGCGAACAGGCATGCGCAGGCGTAGCCGTGGGGTCGAAACATGGTCAATCCAGTCAAGTTTAGGGCCAATTGAGTAGGGGCTAATCGAGTACTGGCCAGTCGAGTAGGCGGCAGGTCAATGGCGGCCAATCGAGCGGGGGACAGCGAGCAGGCCAACAACGTTCAAGCGCCAACTATGCTGCGGCGACGTGCATGACACCACCCAAGCACCGGAATTTTGCGATAACAACGGGTGGTTGACGAACACGAGGAGGACTCATGATGGCCGAAAGCCCGGACGCCGCCTTCGTGTTGCGCGAGGCGAACCGCAACGATCTGCCTGCTGTTCAGGCCCTGCTCGCCCGCACATGGCATGCGACTTATGATGCGCATTATGGCGCCGATGAAGTCGATGCGATCACAGCGCGTTGGCATGCGGTGCCGGCTTTGGAAGCGCAGATGGCGCAGCCGGGCACCCTGATGCTGGTGGCGCAAGACGGTGCTGGCAAGATCGTTGGCGAACTCTATATCTCGCAGCCACCCCAGCACGCGCCAAGCGACGATGCCATGCTGCATCGCCTTTACGTTGATCCTGATGCGCAAGGCACAGGCGTTGGAACGGCCTTGTTGCGAGCGGGTCTGAAAGCGGTTCCCGCGACAGCCGCGCTGACGCTGGAAGTTGAGCCCGCCAACAAAAGCGCGATCGCCTTTTACGAGCGCCACGGCTTTGCTGCTGCCACTACCGTTGCATCCTGCGGCAGCGCCAATGACGGCGGTGGGGTGGACCATGCGGCTCTTGTCATGCGGCGGCCAGCTGCGACGCGCTAAGCCTGCCTGAGACTTGGTCGATCACTCAGGCGTGGCTTTCGAGCAAGGCGCTATAACTATATGGTAAATATAATTTAAATGGTTTTTTCCTAGCAAGGGTGCGACAATGCGCAACCCACCACGACTGTTTGCAAAGCGAGCCCCTCTGGGCCATAAGACCTTACCCACCACATACGCATGGGGCGAGGCGCGAGCGAGCATAGCCTGAGGCCACCTCTCAAGCTCAAATCTGAGCTCAGCCCCATCGTTATTCTGCCCCAAAGCCTGACCCATGGCACAAGCTGGCGGCTCGGCCCGAAACCGGGGCCATCAAAGGGGCGATGAACCACTCAAGACCTTTTGCGCCCCGCTGCCACGTGCACGGTCGCGCCATTAACGAAACCAACAGCGGGGAAACACCGATGGACCAGGTTTTGACGCGCTCGCGTCGTGAAGCGCGCGCCGGCCTCAATCAAGCCGTGCACCGCCACAAGCCGCTCAGCAAGGATGGCATCCAGGAGCGGCTGTTCACCACCGTCTTTTCCGGCCTCGTTTATCCACAGATCTGGGAAGACCCGCTGATCGACATGGAAGCGATGGCGATCAAGCCGGACGACCACATTATCGCGATCGCATCGGGCGGCTGCAATGTGATGAGCTATTTGACGGCGACGCCTCGCCAGGTGACGGCGATCGATCTCAACCGCGCGCACATCGCCTTCAACAGGCTGAAGATCGCGGCGGTGCAACATCTGCCAAGCTACGACGCATTTTACCGGTTCTTCGCGCTTGCCGATCACTCGGACAACCTGCGCGCTTACGAAACCTTTCTGCGCCCTCACCTCGATGAGCAAACGCGCAAATATTGGGATACGCGCAACCTGCTCGGCCGCAAGCGTGCGCGCTACTTCACAAAGGGCGTCTACCGTCGCGGCTTGCTCGGCAAGTTCATCAAGGCCGGCCACGTCCTGGCGAAGCTGCATGGCCGCGATCCCGCAAAGATCCTGAGCGCAACCTCGATCGAAGAACAGCGCGCCATTTTTGATCGCGAACTCGCACCGCTCTTCGACAAGCGTTACATCCGCGCGCTGATGAATGCGCCAGCCGCCCTGTTCGGCCTTGGCATTCCCCCCTCGCAGTTCAAAGCGCTGAAGGGCGACAACCGCGATATGGCCGAGGTGCTGCGCGCCCGCCTTGAGCAACTCGCCTGCGGTTTTGACCTCAAAGACAATTACTTCGCCTGGCAGGCTTTCGGCCGGCGGTATGCGCGTGGCGGCAACGGTCCCCTCCCGCCCTACCTGGAGCGAGAAAACTACGAGACGCTGCGCAGCATGATCGACCGGGTCGATGTGCGCCATCAATCGTTCACCGAAGCGCTCGCGGATGCGCCCGAAGGCTCGATGGACGGCTACGTGCTGCTCGACGCTCAGGACTGGATGACCGACGAACAGTTGACCGCGCTTTGGATGCAGATCGCGCGCACGGCGGCACCTGGCGCTCGCGTCATCTTCCGCACCGCGGGCGAAGAAAGCATCTTGCCCGGTCGTATCCCCGCCGCGATCCTGGCGCGCTTCGCCTACGATGAGGCGGCTTGCCGCGAGATGACCAAGCGCGATCGCTCATCGATCTACGGTGGGTTCCACCTCTACACCTTGCGCGAGGCGGCGTGATGGGTGCCCAAGTGACAGGAGATGCGGCAACCCATATGGACCGCATCTACCGTTACCAGCGCCATATCTACGATGCGTCACGCAAGTTCTTCCTGCTGGGTCGCGATCATCTCCTGCGCGAATTGAAGCCGCCGCCCGAAGGCACCGTGCTCGAAGTTGGATGCGGGACCGGGCGTAACCTGATCGCGGCTGCAAAGCGGTGGCCGAAGACGACGCTTTTCGGCTTTGACATCTCCAACGAAATGCTCGCGACCGCGCGGGCTAACGTGAAACGTGCGGGCCTTGAAGATCGCATCATTCTGGCGCAGGCCGATGCGGCGGGCTTTGATGCGGAGGGGCTGTTCGATCGCCCGCATTTCGATCGCGTGTTTTGCTCCTACACGCTGTCGATGATCCCGCCGTGGCGGGCCGCCAGCGAACAGGCGCTTGAGGCGGTCGCACCGGGTGGCCAATTGCACGTGGTCGATTTCGGAATGCAGGAACGTCTGCCGCGCCCGTTTAAGGCAGTGTTGTTCAAGTGGCTGGCGTCGTTTTCCGTGAGCCCGCGCCCTGATCTTGAAGACCAGCTTCGCCGCATCGCGCAGGCGGGCGATCTCAAGGTGGAGTTCAAGAAGTTGTTGCGGGGCTATGCCTATTACGCGCAGGTGAGCCGCTCGGCCGAAGCGTGAGCCGTAAGGTGCTGCGGCGTCTAGAGTCGGTTCGCTTCAGCTTGAAGCGGAACCGACATCTAAGCTTT
>JBCBJZ010000213.1:0-4356 GCA_038522635.1 Pseudomonadota bacterium
CGATGGCCTTCACGTTCCTGGTCGGCCTGGCGTTCGTGATCACGCGGGAATTGTTGGTCGGCGCGCGCCGTGGTGGCGCGGATTATCCGGGCGCGCCAAGCGGCGGCTCGCGCAACGGCGGTGGGCCCGATAGCGGCGCACGACGTCTGCAAGCGCCGGCAGGTTCGCCCGAAGGTGCCTATGCCGGGGCCGCGACCGCTATGGCGGGGACGGCAGCGGCGGCTGGGGCAGCGGCGGGTGCCGGTGCGTCTGTGATGGCGGGCGCAGGCGGCGATCGCTTTGCCGGCCCGCACGATCATGTCGCCGACAACCCGCATGATGGCACGACCGCCACTACGGCATCGCCAATGGACGTGTCGCCAGGACTTGAACTGCCGGCAGGGCATACGCCGCGCACGACGGCGACCGCCTCGCCTTCGGTGAAAGCGGCAGCGCCGAGCGCTGGCGATGCTGGCGCTCACGGCGCGGCGGTCGAAGCTGCAGCGGAGCCCGCACACGACCAGAACAAAAGCGTCATCGCGACGACACCGCCATCACCGCCACCGCTGGAAGTGACCAGTGTTGAGCGCTACGCCGAGTTAACGTCGGTCGGCTCGCTGGCGCGTCACCTGTCAGGCCGCGAGTCGGGCCAAGCCGGATTTCGCACGCTGATGACCGGTCATGCCGGCACGCTCGATGCGGCCGCCGAAGCGGTTGAGCTCGCCGACGAGCTGACGCAAGCGGGGCAACAGGTGGTGCTCGTCGACTGGGCCCCGTCCGGCGAAGGCCTCGCGGTGGCGCTCGATATGGAGCCGAGCCCTGGCATGAACGAGTTGGTCAACGGTAGCGCCAGCTTCGAGGATGTGATCGTGCGGTTGCCGGGTGGTGCCGGACATCTGGTGCCGAGCGGGGCGCGTCAGACGCTCGCGCAGTTGGTCGATGACGCCGATCGCTTGAACCTGGTGCTTGATGCGCTCGATGAAGCCTACGACCACATTGTGGTGCACGGCAGCCATGAGGATGCGCGCGCGCTGTTCGAGGCGATCCAGGGTCGCTTCGATGCCGGTGTGACGCTGGCAAGCGGCAACGGGCGGCGGTCCGTGTTGGGTGATATGCCCGGCATTTTCCTGGGCTTTGAGGTGAGTGATCTCGACATCATCCGTCTGAGCGTGGCGGGGCAGAATGAGGCCCTCAACACGACGCAGGCGCATGCGCCACCGGTGGCCCGCGGCGGTAGCCCTGAGCGCTTGGCGCCCGCGCCTTTGGCGCCGGACAAATGAGCCTCGCAGGCTTAGAAGCTGCCTCGCAGGCTTAGAAGCTGCCTCGCAGGCTTAGAAGCTTAAGGGCCTTGTTCAAGTTCGCAAAGAACGCCAGGTCTTTCGGTTCTCCGGGAGGCCTGCAGCCCGTTCGACGCCTCACCTTGAGCGCGTGCTGATGCACAACGCCCACACTGCGCGCGCACGCGTGGTGATGGCTCTCGTCATGGCCACGCCGATGGCTTAGCGTGCAGCTCCCAGACAGTTCTCCCCCAGTTGTGGCCTTGCGTTCAAAGGCCGGTCAGACGGTGTTCGTCGCGCTCTTGCGTGCGGGCACCGCCTTTGCGCGTGCACGACTTTTGCATGCACCGAAGTCCGCTTCAGGTGACCCCGCGGTGGGCTCAGAAGGACGCAGGCGATGAGCAGACGATCGACGGCGATGTTCAAGATGGCGTTGTCCGCGCTCCACTACACCGGGGCGGACGGGCTCATGGCGCCGTTGACGCGCGGGGTCGGCGTCATCTTCACGCTGCACAACGTGGTGCCGCAACGCCCTGGACGCTTCGAGCCCAACCGCATCCTCAAGATCACGCCTGAGTTCCTGGAGACCGCGATCACGCAGGTCCAGGCCACCGGCTTCGATGTCGTGTCGCTGGACGAAGCGCATTACCGGCTTTGCGAAGGCGAGCACAGCCGGCCCTTCGCCTGCTTCACCTTCGATGATGGGTACCGCGACAACTACCTGCACGCCTATCCGGTGTTTCAAAAGCACCAGTTGCCGTTCGCCGTTTACGTGCCGACGGACTACCCCGACGGCAAGGGCGAACTCTGGTGGCTGGCGTTGGAGCGCGCGATCGCGCTGCTCGACGGGTTGGGCGTCAACATGGACGGCCAGATCCGCAACTTCAAATGCGCCACGCCCGATGAGAAGGTGGCTGCCTACCACCACATCTACTGGTGGCTACGCTCGATCCCAGAGCGCGATGCGCGCGAGGCGGTGCGCGAGATTTGTCGCAGCAGTGGGATCGATCATGCCGAATTGTGCGGTGAGCTGATCATGTCGTGGGACGAAATCCGACAGATGGCGCGCGATCCCCTGGTCACAATCGGCGCACACACCCGCAGCCATCTGGCGCTTGCCAAGCTGACCGCGGCGGAAGCGCGCCAGGAGATGTGGGATAGCGTGGTGCGGTTGGAGCGCGAGCTGGGCCAGCCTTGCCGCCACTTCAGTTTTCCGTACGGCGATGAGACGAGCGCGGGCGAGCGCGAGTTCGCGTTGGCGAAGGAAATGGGCATGAAGACCGCGGTGACGACGCGCAAAAGCCTGGTGCACGCCGAGCATCTCAACAAGCTGACGGGCTTGCCGCGGCTGTCGCTCAACGGCGATTACCAGCACAGCCGCTATCTGAAGGTGCTGTTGTCGGGCGTGCCGTTCGCGCTGTGGCGCATGGTGCGCCAGGTGACACCAGTGAGCTGACGCGGCCGTCCGCGCTCGGATGGTCAAGGCTGACGGCGTGGTGTGCTCAGCGTTCGGCGCCCTCGGTGGACGCATCGGGTTGTGACATCCACCAGATGATGAGTGCCGCCGGTGGCACCCACAGGAACCCAGCCAGGCAAAAGAACAACGGCTCGATGTACTTGTAGCCGAGGCTCAACATCGGCCCGGCAAGTGCCATCACGACGAGCGAATAAATCACCAGGAACAGCAACAGAAGCACGGTGCCGATCAGCTTGCGGGTGCGCATCGAGAATTGTGAGATCATGGGCGGAGGATAACAAACGGGCGGATGGTCTGCGACTGTCGCCAAATGTCTCAGTTCCTACGGTCACAAGAGGGGCATCGCGCGGGTCGACCGTGCCAATCGACCGCGTTGCGAAACGCGATCGCGCTGCGATAGCACCAGCCCATCGCTCGCGCGTCCAGCGCCGCACCCATTAGCCGCGAAAGGCCGTCCCCGTGGCAGACATTACCGCAGCCCCCACGCACGACATCAGCCATGATCGCTATGCTTCGGTGTCCGATACGGACGCTCAGCTGGCCGTTCGCCTGTGGCTCGCGGTGATGGTGGCGCTCGTCTTCGCGATGATCGTTGTCGGTGGGGCGACACGCCTGACGGATTCTGGCCTCTCGATCACCGAGTGGAAACCGATCCTCGGCGCCATCCCTCCGCTGAGCGCCGCAGACTGGCAGGAAGCGTTCGAGAAATATCGCCAGATCCCGGAGTATCAGCTTCAGAACAAGGGCATGAGCCTTGAAGCGTTCAAGTTCATCTTCTGGTGGGAGTGGGCGCATCGGTTCTTGGGGCGGTTGATCGGCTTGGCGTTTGCGGTGCCGTTCGTGTGGTTCTGGGCGACCGGCCGATTGCGACGCGCGCAGATCCCGGGCTTTGTGACGCTGCTTGTGCTCGGCGGCCTGCAGGGCTTTGCCGGCTGGTACATGGTGCAATCGGGGCTGGTTGACCGGGTTGATGTTTCGCAATACCGGCTCGCGCTGCATCTGACGCTGGCGATGGTGATTTTCGCCGGGCTCGTTTGGGCGCTGCTGCAGGCGGGGAGAGGCGGGGCGACGCGGACACCAGCGCTAAGGGCGCCAGGTGGGGTTGCGGGCCAAGTCGTCCCTGCGGCGTGGTTCAGGTCAGCGCTGATCGCGCCAGCACTCATTATCGCGGCGCTTTTCCTGCAAATTGTACTCGGCGCCTTGGTCGCCGGCATGAAGGCCGGCCTCGTCTACAACACATGGCCCACAATGAACGGCGCTTGGGTGCCGGAAGGCCTGTTCCAGATGGCGCCGTGGTACATCAACGCCTTTGAGAACGCGACGCTGGTGCAGTTCAACCACCGCGTTATGGCCTATGTGCTGACCGCGTTGGTCGTTTGGCAGGTGATCCGGGTGATGCGGCATGGTGCTTCGCCTCTCGAACGCTCGAGCGCCATCGCACTGGCTCTGGCGGTGGCCGTGCAGGCGACGATGGGCATCTGGACGCTGCTAGCGCATGTGCCGTTGTGGCTCGGGCTGGTCCACCAGGGTGGCGCAGCTGTGGTGCTCGGCGTGGCGGTGTGGCACCTGCATGGGGTGCGACGGCGCGTGCTCAGCGGTGCCTGAGGCGTAGATCATCGGTCG
>JBCBJZ010000214.1:0-4333 GCA_038522635.1 Pseudomonadota bacterium
CCGTGGCCGCCATCCTCGACCTGGCGGACCGCGAGAACGTCCCGCGTGACGTTTTCGAGTTCCAGCGCCTGCACGGCTGGGAGCGTTTGCGCTGGAGCAGCATGGGCCTGTCGTCACAAGGGTCAGTGAGGTTGAGCGCAAACGCTCCCAACTGCTGCTCATCGACGTCCAAACCAAGCTCGCCCCGCAAGTTCACGCCTTCGACAAGGTGATCCTCAACTGTGGGCGCCTGCTCGGCTACGCCCGCCGCCTCGAGGTGCCCGGCACGGTCAGCGAGCACTATCCCTCAGGCCTCGGGTCGACCGTCGCCCCGCTACGCGAAATCGCCGATACGGTGATGCCACAGCTTGAAAAGATCACGTTCTCGGCATGGGCGGCGGCCGCGATTCGCGATCGGTTGAGCACGCTGCGCGAGGATGGTCGCGATCAGGTGGTGGTCGCGGGCATGGAAGCGCATGTTTGCGTTTGCCAAACCGCACTCGACCTGATCGCGCAGGACTTCAACGTCTATGTGGTCGCCGATGCGGTGGGCTCGCGGGCGTCGGCCACCTGCGACCATGCGGTGGCGCGCATGCGGGATGCGGGCGCGGCCATCGTCTCGCAGGAAATGGTCGCGTTTGAGTGGTTGGAGCGCGGCGACACGCCTGAGTTCAAAGATCTGCTGGGTTTGATAAAGTAGCACGAACGCGTAACCGCGGCCCATCGCGCACCTTGAAACCGCGCGTGGCAACGCCCCACCCTCACTTGATGCCCAACACAGCAGGAGCCACCCATGCAGGACAGCGCCCCGCAGCCCCACGCCACACCCGCAGCAAGCCCCGCCGCGGGCAAGCCGGTCTTCAACTGGGAAGACCCATTCGATCTTGATGGCCAGTTGAGCGAAGAAGAGCGCATGGTCCGTGATGCGGCCGCGCAGTTTTGTGGCGACAAACTCATGCCGCGGGTGCGTGACGCGTTTCGCAACGAGACGTTTGAGCGCGCGCTGATGGCGGAAATGGGCGCGATGGGCTTCCTCGGCGTGACGCTGCCCGAAGCCTACGGCGGCTCGGACCAGAGCTACGTCACCTATGGCCTGGTCGCGCGCGAAGTCGAGCGCGTTGACAGCGGCTATCGCTCCACGATGAGCGTGCAAGGTTCGCTTGTGATCTACCCGATCTACGCCTACGGCTCGCAAGAGCAGCGCATGAAGTATCTGCCCAAGCTTGCGTCAGGTGAATGGATCGGCTGTTTCGGGCTCACTGAACCGGACTACGGCTCCGATCCAGGCGGCATGATCACCACCGCGAAAACTGTCGACGGCGGCTATGTGTTGAACGGCGCCAAGATGTGGATCTCGAACGCACCCGTTGCCGATGTGGCGGTTGTGTGGGCCAAGACGGATGACGGCATCATCCGCGGCTTCATTGTGGAACGCGGGATGAAGGGTTTCAGCACGCCCAAGATCGAGGGCAAGTTTTCGCTGCGCGCCTCCATCACCGGGCAAATCGTGCTGGAAGACTGCTTCGTGCCGGCTGAGAACCTCTTGCCCAACGTGCAGGGGCTGAAGGGACCGTTCGGTTGCCTTAATCGCGCACGCTACGGCATCGCTTGGGGCACCATGGGCGCTGCCGAGTTTTGCTGGCATGCCGCGCGCCAGTACACGCTCGATCGCAAGCAGTTCGGGCGCCCGCTGGCGGCGACGCAGCTCATCCAGAAGAAGCTTGCCGACATGCAGACCGAGATCACGCTCGGGCTGCAAGGTGCCCTGAGGCTCGGCCGGTTGATGGATGAAAACCGCGCCGCGCCGGAGGCGATTTCGCTCATGAAGCGCAACAACTGCGGCAAAGCGCTTGATGTCGCGCGTGTTGCCCGTGACATGCACGGCGGTAACGGCATCGCGGATGAATATCACGTGATCCGCCACGTGATGAACCTGGAGACCGTCAACACCTATGAGGGGACGCACGATGTGCACGCGCTGATTTTGGGGCGTGCGCAGACAGGCCTGCAGGCGTTCTTTTAGTTTCGCTCGGCCCAGGTCGTACGGGGCGGCTCGTGCAGGCTAAGTGGACCGGCCAAGGCCGTTCAGCCTTGCGGGCGGACCGCTTCATCGTACCAGGTGCCAATCGAGCGCAACGCGTCCACGCCGCCGTCGACATCCATCATCACGCAATGCGCCGCCTCCGCCAGATAGGCATAAGAGGCGCCGTAGAAGTGGGCCACGGCCTCGTCCTGGCCTGGCGGATGGGTTAGCGGGCTATCGCGGCCCGCTTCGATGCAATGCGCAGGGCAGGTGATCGCGTCACGCTCGACGGGCACGCGCAGCAGGTAGCGGTCGTTCATGGCCACCGGGCTTTCGGGCGACAGGCGCTTAAGCATCGCGTCGATCGGTTGGCCGACGTGGTTGGGCAGGAACATCTCTCGCACCACGTCCTCTTCGAACGCGGGCAGCAGGGCCGTCTCATCGACCGGCGGTAGGGCCTTGGCGCCTTCAAGCTGGCCGGGCGGCGATGGCGTCAGCAGGACCAAACCGCTCGCGGGAGCCGTTGCTGCGGCGAGGGCGACCACCAGCGCACCCAGGCTATGGCCCACCAGCACAGGCGGCGTGTCGAACCGAGCCATGGCGGCGGCCACGTCGGCAGCATAGTCCCTCACACCTGCTTCTTTCAGCCGCGATGTAACCGGCAGGCCACCGTGGCCCCGAACATCGATGGCGGCGGCCGCGCGCCCCTCGTTCCGGCAGCGTCGCAGCCATGCAGACCAGCACCACGCGCCATGGTAGGCGCCATGGACAAACAACAGCACCGGCGTACGTGCTGTAAGCGCATCGCGTTCCAAGAACAGCCGCCCTTCGCCGGCCGGCAGAACATCCATGCGCTCCAATTCGCTAAAATCAAAGCCGTCCGCCATAACGATCACCCTTGTTGTATGCGCTCGAAGATTTCGTGTTGTAGAGCGCCGCATTGACGAAGCAAGCACCCGCTTATTTCAAAGCCGCCGCAACAGATTTCGTCCTTATTTCAACGGCATCTTTTGAGTCGTCACGCTTTTCAAACCACAAAATTGAAGACGGTGCGTGCCGGTGCCGCATTAAGTTTTTTGTTCATTCCGGGACGGTCGCTCACCTTTCGTTAACCCCTCTGCCGCAGCTTAACTGAAACGGTTGGGTTGACGATAGAACGACGGGTGTCCCGCATGAACGCTGAAACGATCCGCAGCTTGCCCGACACGGCGCGCTCGTCCGGTGAAGGACACATATCAGACGCACGGCGCTGGCCCTTAGCAGCGTGGAAACTGCGCCGGCGCGCAGGCTTTGCCAAGGGTGCACTCTGCGGGGTCGGTCTCTACGGGGTCGTTCTCGGCGGGGGCGTTCTCGCATTGGCATGCACCAGCCTGCCGGCCGCCGCCAAAACGCCGGGCGTGATCTACTGTTACAACACCGTGTGCCATCGCGTTCTGACGCTGCGCGAAACGTATCGCGAAATCGGCGTGGTCCGCGATCTGGTCGCTTCCCATTATTCAGGTCCAAAACACGACCGGTTTAACCCAAGCCTCATGACGTCATCGGGTGAGCGGTTCAAGCCGCATCGCCCCGATAATGCGGCAAGCCCCATTTATCCCGATGGTACGGTTCTGCTGGTCTGGCATCCAAACACCAAACGCACCGTGATCGTGCGCATTAACAATGCGGGCCCTTACTGGGGAAACCGCACGCTCGATCTTTCGCGGGCCGCGGCTGCGAAACTTGGTTTTGCCAAACGCGGGATCGCGCGGGTGCAGGTCGTTGTGTTGAAGGCGCCGCGACCGCGTGAGGCGCGTTATCGGCGCGGGCGGCGTTACGCGCGCGTGGCCGGCTACATCGGTCGCCACACATCGGTGCGCAACGCGCTCAACAAGCGCAAGTTCGAGCGCGCATCCGCAACTTTGCGTCGGGCTCGTGGGCTCATCACGCCCGGTGGCCTGAGCGCCAGCAGCGTGCCTCGCACGGGTCGTGCGCCACGCATCCGCGGCTCGCTCGTCAAGGTTGTCGCGATCGGCAAGCCCGGCTCACGGAAGATCGCGCGCGCCGTGGCGCGAACGAAGGCGATCCGGGTGGCACTGCCCGCCGATACGAACCGCGCGCATGGGACAACGGTTGCCGGTGGCTCAGGCGCGGGGGCTGCCAGCTTTGCCCGTGCCAGACGCCAGGCAGCGCAAGCGCGTCAACGGCGTCGGATCGCGCGCGCCGGCTCCAACGCCTACTGCCGTCAGGGCAGCTTTTGCGCCTTCTCGCAAGACTAGAGTTCATCCGCTTCAGGTGGAATCGCCTGAAGCGAAAGATGAACGGCAAAACAAAAGCTTAGATGTCGGTTCC
>JBCBJZ010000215.1:0-4276 GCA_038522635.1 Pseudomonadota bacterium
TGCACTTTAAGATTAGATCATCTTAGGTCGATTTCGGGCTCACCTGTGGTGATCCCGATTAATCGCCCGATGATCTAAGGCCTAACGCGCGAAAGCGAGGCTGCTTGTTTGAGCCCGCGACTGGCCGTTTATGACCTTTGCTCTAAGCCGATGCGGGCCGCTTGCGCATGAAGGCCGCGCGCTTGCAACTGGCGACGAGTTCATCGCGTTGGTTGAAGGCTTCATGCAGGAACTCGACGAGACCAGCGTCGGGCCGCGAGCGGCTTTCACGCGCACTGACGACTTGCGAGCGCACGCGGATCGTATCGCCATGAAAGACCGGTGCGGGAAACTTCACGTCCGTCATGCCCAGATTACCGATCGTGGTGCCGACCGTCGTGTCGTTGACGGAGATGCCGATCATCAGCCCGAGCGTGAAAAGCGAATTAACCAGCGGCTTCCCCCATTCGGTCTGGGCTGCAAAGTGGTGGTCGATGTGAAGCGGCTGCGGGTTGTGTGTGAGCGCCGAAAAGAGCGTGTTGTCCATCTCGCTGACGGTCCGGCGCAGCTCGTGCTCAAACGTGCGGCCCACCTCAAAGTCTTCGAAATACAAACCCGGCATAAGCGTCCCTCCCCTGATCGCCACGGCACGATATCGCTTGACAGTGCACCGAACCGCTACAGCGCTTAACGTCCTCTTTACCGGCACCCGTTAGCCTCAGCAACAAGTCGGCCCCACCCAAGCGGGGCTCAAGTCGCGTCAACGACGTTTGTTGCGGAGTGGGCATCTTGAGTTCCGGTTTCGACGTCCCTCACCAGCTTGCGCTCGCCATCGCTCTTGGCGTGTCGGGCGAGCCGGTTACGGTGGAGGATCAGGCGGTGCACAACCCGCCTGGGGTCGCTATCTCTTTTCATCGACGGGCTTTCTGGCGTGCGCCAATGCGCCCATCGGGCACGTCGCACCGGGGCGGCGCTGCCTCCGGGTACGGCTCAGATCGCTGGCCCGGCCAGGCGCAAGCCCAGTGGCAGGTGCAGGCGGGCGCACGTCGCACGCAAGCTGGTGCTTCCCGCGTAACGCCATCGCACTTCGCGCCGGAACTTTGGCTTGCGGCCTTGCACCGCTACGGCGGCGACCTTGGCCCGCAAGCTGCTCGCGCTGCAACGCGCATTTTTAGAACCCGCAGCGGCCGGCTTTACGTGCCCCAACCGGGCGAACGCCAGGCAATTCTGAAGCTGCGCGCCCATGGGCCGCTTGGGCGCGCGCTGGCCGCTCGCATGGCGCACACCCATCGCATCGCGCTGTTCGAAGCGACGAAGGCGCCGGTTCAGCTCAGTGACGTCATCGCTGCTCATTATCTCGGCGTTGCCGGCGCGCTGAAGTTGAGCCGCGCGCGCCGCCGCGCGCTGAAGGCGGTTGAACTGATGCCAACGCGCGCCTTTCAACACTTGCCGCTGTTTTTCGATGGCGCCCGCGCGCGGACTGTGCGGGAAGTGCGCCGCATCATGCGACGCGCCGCTAAGCGGGCCCGTGCAGCCTTGGCCATCGCGCCACACAGATCGCGTCACGCTTCAACGCCAGCGGTGGCGGCGGTCGCGGCGGCCCGTAGCGCCAGCAAGGCCCCGACAGCCCGCGCGTCGCTGCGCCTGCGCACCACGCTCGCGCAACCGCACGACACGCAGCACGCAAACCGCGCCGCTCGCGCCGACCAGCCAGCGACGCTTGCCCGTCTCACCTTTGCCGCGCGTGATGCAGCGCGCGGCATCACCGGCGCACGCGCCCTCAAAAATTGAACTGCTCGGAGAGCACGCGCTCGTTCAGATTGCGCCCTTGATCGAACATCATCAGCAGATCGATCTCGGACGCCTCTACGACGCTGATGTGCGTGACGTTGCGCACCTCAAAATGATCGGCAACGGCACTGACGGGGCGCTTATCACCCTCCAGGACGTCGAAGCCGATGTGCGCGGCGCTCGGCAGCAAGGCGCCGCGCCAACGCCGCGGTCGGAACGGGCTGATCGGCGTTAACGCCAGCAAGGCCGCATCGATCGGGATGATCGGTCCGTGCGCCGACAGGTTATAGGCGGTCGAGCCGGCCGCCGTGGCGACCAGCGCCCCATCGCAGATGAGCTCACCCAGCCGCACTTTGCCATCGATCGAAATGCGAAGCTTGGCGGCCTGGTGGATCTGCCGGAAGAGCGATACTTCGTTGATCGCCAGGCGCTCATGCGAACGCCCGCCGGTATCGTGAGCACGCATGCGCAGCGGATGCACGCGCGTGACCTCGGCGTGCGCCAGCCGCTCGTGCAAAGCGTCTTCCGCATAGTCATTCATCAAAAAGCCGACGGAGCCCCGGTTCATGCCGTAGATCGGTGTGCGCTCACCCATGTGCGCGTGAAGCGTCTGCAGCATCAGCCCGTCCCCGCCGAGCGCCACGATCACATCGGCGTCGGCCACGGACACGTTGCCATAGCGCTGCGAGAGCGATTCGCGGGCGCTGACGGCTTCGTCGACATCGCTGGACACAAACGCGATGTTGGTGAAACTGCGGGGATCGGACATGAAGCGCGCGGGCTCCGGTTGGCAGCGAAACGTCAAAGGCGGCGGACGCGGCAAAGTGTACGCGATCAAGTGTACGCGAAGCGTGCGCCGCGCGGAACGGGAAAGGCGCATGACGTTGGCGCGCGCGACGCGAGAAGTGCACGAGGTGTGATGACCGCGCGCCGTTGAGCCGCTGCGATGCAACGAGAAGCGGAAGTCAGCAACGCCAAGGCGAACAGCATGGCGAACCACACGGGCAAACAATAAGGAGCGATGATGATGGATGGGCCTGAGCGCACCGTGCTGCTCTACGTCACCTGCCCCGATGAGGCCAACGCGCAAAGCCTCGGCGAAACGTTAATCCGCGAGCGCCATGCCGCATGCGCCAACATCCTGCCGGGCATGGTTTCGCTTTACATGTGGGAGGGTGCGCTTGAGCGCGCCAACGAGGTGGTGCTGATCGTCAAGACGCGGGCCGCTGCGGCACCGGCTGCGATCGACGCGCTGCAGGCGATGCACCCCTACGAGACGCCAGCGATCCTGCAAGTGCCTGTCGAAGGCGGGCACGGTGCCTTCCTCGCGTGGGTGGCCGCAGAGACTTCGTAACGTGCGGTTTGGTGGGCCTGAGATCGTGATCATCTCTTGCTGACTTCGGGCTTACCTATGGCAGCCCCGATGAATCGCTCGATGATCTCGAGGGCCTGAACTCAGTCAGGAGAGCGAGCGTGAAACGCGTCAAACCGAATCCCGTCCCGCCGGTGAACCCGATTTGGGAATATCAGGCTGAAGGCGCGCTGCTTGAAACCTACGAGACCTATAAGCGTGTGCTGGACGTGCCGTGGGTGGGCGTGGTCGCGCTCGCCTACGCGCGAGACAGCAACTTTTTCGGCGCCTGGTGGGCTGGCCTGGCGCCGCTTGCAAAGACCCAGGCCTACCGGCAGGCCTGCGTTGATCTACGAACGCGCACGGAAGCTGCGGTCGCCGCACTCGCCCCGCCCCCGATCGCGGGTGCCTTGCGTGAGGCGGGCTTCAGCGCACGCGAACGCGCCGCCATGCGCGAGATGCTGGAGGTGCTTTCGCACGGCAACTTTGCGCAGATGCCAGCGGTGTTCCTTGCGCGCCTCGCGCTTGAGGGACGCGTGCCGCACGGTTGCGACGCGGCCCCGTCTACGGTCTGCGGCGCGCCGCCAGCGTCGCGTGCGCCCGTTGCTATGCCCTTCGTTTTGATGGAGCCGCACCACGTCTTAGGTGACCATGCCGCGCTCTACGACGACATCAAGCGCACGATCGGTCTGCCGTTCGTCAACACCGATTACCGCTGCCTGGCGCGATGGCCGCGCTATTTCCAACACGCATGGTCCGATCTTCGCCCCCACATCGGTACCGACGCTTACGAGCGCGCAGCCCAGGCGGTGCACGATGACATCGTCGCGACGTCGCTCGCGCTGCCGAACGTGGGCGGGCTTGACGCCGATGCGGTGTGCGCTGGCGCCCGCGAGGATCATGCTGGCGACATGCACCCGACGCTCGCCGTCACGCAGCTCTTCACGTGGCTGTTGCCGGGTTTGATGTTGAACGTCGCCTTTTGGCGCGCGCAGCTGTTGGACGACGAGGCTGGCGCGTAAGGCTTAGGGTCGGTTCGCTTCAGCTTGAAGCGGAACCGACATCTAAGCTTTTGTTTTGCCGTTCATCTTTCGCCTTAGGTGAGTCCACCTGAAGCGGATGAACTCTTGGGCCAGCCCCTTACAGACGAGACCC
>JBCBJZ010000216.1:0-4260 GCA_038522635.1 Pseudomonadota bacterium
CGGGCGCGCGGTGCTGGAACAGCCCGGGCATTTCGCCTGGCAGATCTTCGACAGCAAAGTGCTCCACCTGCTGCGTGATGAATACCGTATCCGCCAGGTCACCAAGGTAAGCGCCGACAGCATCGAAGCCTTGAGCACGCAACTTGAGGGCGTGGATGCAGCCGCGTTCGTCTCCACCGTCAACGCCTACAATGCTGCGGTCCGCACGGACGTGCCGTTCAACCCCAACATCAAGGATGGCCGCACAACGCAAGGGCTCGCTGTGCCGAAAAGCAATTGGGCGAACACGCTCGATGAGGGCCCGTTCGAAGCCTACGCGGTCACCTGCGGGATCACCTTCACCTTCGGCGGTGTGCGCATCGATCCCCAAGGCCAGGTGCTGAGCACCGACTACCGGCCGATCCCCGGTCTCTGCGCGGCCGGCGAAATGGTGGGCGGCATCTTCTACCACAATTATCCGGGCGGCTCGGGTTTGATCAACGGCGCCGTCTTCGGCAAGATCGCTGGCGAAAGTGCTGCCCGTTTCGCCGCCCGCAACGACCTTGCCGCGGTGGCCCAGGCGTAGCGCTGCCCGCCAGACCCATACTCCGCCGGAGGTGCCGATGCCCGATCAATCCCCGTTGGCGCCAGGCGATGCGAAGGGCGGCCGGCTTAGCGAAGTGCAGGAAGTCGACGCGCTTGAGCTGAAGCGTCGGCTCGACAGCCGCGCTGAAGGCGAAGAACTGGCGCTATTTGATGTGCGCGAGGCCCAGGCCTACGGCGAAGGACATCCGTTCTTCGCGGTGCCGCTTCCCTACAGCCGATTCGAGACGGACCTGCCTCGCCTTGCCCCCTGTCGCGTGACGCCGCTCGTGCTGATCGATGCCGATGATGGCGTCGCGGAACGGGCAGCTGCGCGCGCACGTGCGATGGGCTACGCAAAGATTTACCGTTTGCGCGGGGGCGCGCAGGCGTGGGCGGACGCCGGCTTCACGCTGTTCCAAGGCGTGAACGTACCAAGCAAAACCTTCGGCGAACTGCTCGAGATCGAGCGCGGCACGCCGCACATCAGCGCCGCGACGCTTGCCTCATGGCGCCCGCAAGCGTCTGCAGGCAACGCCCATGATGACCCGGCACAACGCGATCGCGATGCCTTCGCAGGCGCCGTCGTCATCGACGGCCGCCCGCACAGCGAGTTTGAAAAGATGCGCATCCCCGGCGCATGCTGTTGCCCCAACGGGGAACTTGTGCTGCACGCCGACGAATTGGCACCCGACCCGGAAACCACCATCGTGATCAACTGCGCGGGACGCACGCGATCGATCCTGGGCGCGCAAACGTTGATCGATGCGGGTGTCGCCAACCGCGTGGTCGCCCTTGAAAATGGCACACAAGGCTGGTCCCTCGCCGGGCTCACTTTGGCCCGCGAAGCGAGCGCCCCGGACGCAGCTTCCAAAGGCAACGACGCTGCGCAACAAACACCCTTCAACCCCGCACGCCGCGAACGCATCCACACGCTTGCAAGCGCTGTCGGGGTCCGCTTCATCGATGTCGCCACGCTCGCGGTCTGGCGCGAGGATGCGCAGCGCACGCTCTATACGTTGGATGTGCGTCCGGCCGAAGCCTTTGCACGGGCCCACCTGCGCGGCGCGCGGCATGCGCCGGGCGGCCAGGTGGTGCAGGCAAGCGACCACTGGATCGGCGTGCGTGGCGCGCGCGTGGTGCTCATCGACGATGGTGATGCGCGTGCGGCCATGGTCGCCTATTGGTTGCGCCAGATGGGCCATAGCGCCGACGTGCTTGCCGGTGGCATGGGGGCACTTGCCGCCGAGGACATGGCCGGCAGCGCGTTCGACAGCCCTATCGATGGCGCCGCGCACGAAGCCAACGCGCAAGCGCTTCCCGCCACCGTGCCAGACATGGTGCCAGACATGGTGCAAGACTTGGCACCCCTCACACCGCACGCGCTCGTTGGCCACCTTAAAGCGGCCACCGCCCATCGAGCGACTGCGCCCGTCCTGCTCGATGTCCGAACGAGTGCCGCTTTCGAAGCGAACCACATCGCTGGCGCGCGTTGGTCGAGCCGCCCCACAATCACCCAAAGCCTACAGGACGCCCTCGCGACCGCGGACCTTGGCTCAAGGATGCTCGTCCTCATCGGCGATGAACAGACGGCCGCACTTGCCGCCATGGATCTGCGCGAGGCTGGCGCTCAAACCATCCACCATCTGAGCGATGCCGGCGCCCCCGACGCGTGGCGCACCGCCGGCCTTACGCTCTCCCACACCACCATGGACATCGCGGATCGCGTCGATTTCGTCGCCTTCACGCACGCGCGCCACAGCGGCAACGAAGACCACATGCGGGCTTACCTGTCGTGGGAACTCGGCCTCGTTGACCAACTCGACACCGCCGAGCGCGCGACCTTCACGATCTACAAGCCGTCGCTCTAAACAGCATAATAATCGCGGTACCACGCCACGAACCGGGCCATGCCCTCCGCCACGTCCACCTGCGGCCGGTAGCCCGTCGCCGCCTCAAGCGCGCTCACATCGGCCCAGGTATCGGGCACATCGCCCGGTTGCATCGGCGCATGCTGGATGATCGCTTCGCGCCCCGCCGCCGCTTCGATCGCGCGTACGTAATCGAGCAGGGCAACCCGCTTGCCGTTGCCGATGTTGAGGATCCGATAGGGCACGCGTGAGGAGGCTGGCGTCGGCGCGTCGCTCAACCATGCGGAATCGCTGACCGCGCAATCGTCGCTTGCCCGGATCACCCCTTCGGCGATGTCGCTAACGTAGGTGAAATCGCGGCTGTGGTGGCCATCGTTGAAGAGCGTAATCGGCTCGCCGGCGAGGATGGCGCGCGTGAAGCTGAAAAACGCCATGTCCGGCCGGCCCCAGGGCCCGTAGACCGTGAAGAAGCGCAAACCTGTGACCGGAAGCGCGAACAGATTGGCGTAGGCGTGTGCCATCAGTTCGTTGGCCCGCTTGGTGGCGGCGTAGAACTGTAGCGGGTGATCGGCGCTGTGTGCTTCCGCGTAGGGCATCGCCGTGTTCGCACCGTAGACGCTGGACGTCGACGCGTAGGTCAGGTGCGCCACCGTATGATGGCGGCAGGCTTCCAGGATGTTGACGAACGCGACGATGTTGGCCTGCACGTAATCGTGCGGGTGGTCGATCGAATGGCGCACACCGGCTTGCGCGGCAAGGTGGATGACCCGGTCGAAATCGTGCGCGGCGAAACACGCGCTCAACGCGTCGGCATGCGTCAGGTCTTCGCGCTCGAAAACGAAACTGCCCTGCGCGCGGCCCGCCGCATCTTCTAGCAGGGCTAGCCGTGCTTCTTTCAGGGTGACATCATAATAGTCGTTCAGGTTGTCGATGCCGACGACCTGGTCGCCGCGCTCAATCAGCCGCAGGGCTGTGTGAAAGCCGATAAAACCGGCACTGCCTGTTACGAGAACTTTCACGGGGGTACGCCCTCACGAGGAAACCATCCGCATCAAGTGCAGGCACGATGAGGCGAAACAAAAGCGGCGGCGCATGGCCTGCGGCTCACCGTCTAGAGCAACGGGCGCAAAGTGCGAGTCACCAGCCGACCACGCACGCCTTGCCTTTGCGCCCAAGGTTGCTCTGCACTTTAAGATTAGATCATCTTTGGGCGATTTCGGGCTCACCTGTGGTGATCCCGATTAATCGCCCGATGATCTAGAGTTCATCCGCTTCAGGTGGACTCATCTGAGGCGAAAGATGAACGGTAAAACAATAGCTTAGATGTCGGTTCCGCTTCAAGCTGAAGCGAACCGACTCTAGGGAGGCTTTGCAGGCCAGACAGCCAACGCCGCCCCGCCCTTGTCAGCCTTAAGCGGCCTCGGCCAGTTTCTCTGCCTTCTGGATCGCTTCCTCGATCGAGCCGACCAGGTAGAACGCCGGCTCCGGCAGGTGGTCGTATTCCCCATCGACGAGGCCCTTGAAGCCTTTGATCGTGTCGGCCAGCGGCACCTGCACACCCGGCGAACCGGTGAACACCTCGGCGACGTCAAACGGCTGCGACAGGAAGCGCTCGATCTTGCGCGCGCGCGCCACGGTCAGCTTGTCGTCCTCGGAGAGTTCGTCCATGCCCAGGATGGCGATGATGTCTTGCAGGGCCTTGTAGCGCTGCAGCGTTTCCTGCACGCGGCGGGCCACCGTGTAGTGCTCCTCGCCAAGGATGCGCGGGTCGAGCATGCGCGAGGTGGAGTCGAGCGGGTCCACGGCCGGGTAGATGCCCTTTTCAGCG
>JBCBJZ010000217.1:0-4226 GCA_038522635.1 Pseudomonadota bacterium
CAAGGGCCCAGGCGTTGACCGCTCAGGCGATGTGTTCCGCCACGCTAACCACGCGGGCTCGTCCAAGCATGGCGGCGTCATTGCGCTGATGGGCGATGATCACACGTGCGAAAGTTCCACATCCGCGCACCAAAGCGAGTTCGCCTTCGTGGATGCGATGATGCCCGTGTTGAACCCGGCTGGCGTGCAGGAACTGCTTGATTTCGGGCTTTACGGCTTGGCGTTGTCGCGGTTCGCCGGGGTCTGGGTTGGCATCAAATGTGTGAAGGACAACATCGAAAGCACGGCCACCGTCGATGGGCGTATCGACCGCGTGCAGCCCGTATTGCCCGATGATTTCACGATGCCGCCGGGCGGCTTGAACATCCGCTTGGGCGATCAGGCGCTCGATAAGGAGGCCCGCCTGCACCGCTATAAGCGCGATGCGATCCTCGCGTTCACCCGCGCCAACAAGCTCGACCGGACGGTGTTTTCAGGCGGCCAGGCACCCCGCATCGGCATCATCTCGTCAGGCAAAAGTTATCTCGATGCGCGTCAGGCGCTGGAAGACCTCGGCATCGATGAGGTGAAAGCCTCGCAGCTTGGCATCCGGCTCTACAAGGTTGCGATGACCTGGCCGTTGGAGCCGCAAGGGCTCGCCGCCTTTGCCGACGGGCTCGACCTGATCATCGTCGTTGAAGAGAAGCGTTCGCTGATCGAGACGCAGATCAAGGAGCAGCTTTACGGTCGCGCCGATGCGCCGGCGGTCATCGGCAAGAAGGATGAGAACGAGCAGCCGCTGTTCCGGGCCGAAGGCGCGCTTGATCCGGTCGATGTGGCGGTCGCCGTCGGTGAGCGTCTGGTGCGCTTCGGGGCGGGCGATGATGTAAAGGCTGCGCTTTCCACGTTGAAGCGGGTTTCGGGCAACGAGAGCGACATCAAGGAAGTGTTCTCGCGCACGCCGTACTTCTGTTCAGGCTGTCCGCACAATTCTTCCACCGTGGTGCCGGAAGGCTCGCGCGCCTATGCCGGCATCGGCTGCCACTACATGGCGCAGTGGATGGACCGCGAGACCGAAGGCTTCACCCAAATGGGGGGCGAGGGCGTCAACTGGATCGGCGAAGCACCGTTCTCCAAGCGTGAGCACGTGTTCCAAAACCTCGGCGATGGCACCTACATCCATTCAGGCTCGTTGGCTGTCCGTGCCGCAGTCGCCGCTGGCACCAACATCACGTTCAAGATCCTCTACAACGATGCTGTCGCCATGACCGGTGGGCAATCGCTCGATGGCGGCTTGTCGGTGCCGCAGATCGTGCAGCAATTGCGCGCTGAAGGCGTCGAGCGCGTGGTGGTGGTGTCCGATGAACCCGACAAATACCCGTTGAACGCAGGCATCCCCCGCAACGTCACCATCCACCACCGGCGTGAGCTGCAGACCGTGCAGAAAGAGCTCGCCGCGATCCCCGGCGTGACCGCGCTCGTTTACGACCAGACGTGCGCCGCAGAGAAACGCCGCCGCCGCAAACGCGGGCTTTTCCCCGATCCCGATCGGCGCATCTTCATCAACGAAGCCGTCTGTGAAGGCTGCGGCGATTGCGGCATCAAATCGAACTGCGTGTCCGTGATCCCGAAAGAGACGGACTTCGGGCGCAAACGCGCAATCGACCAGTCGTCCTGCAACAAGGATTTTTCCTGCGTTGAAGGGTTTTGCCCGAGCTTCGTCAGTGTGGCAGGCGCGCGGATCAGGAAGAAGGCGGGTGTCGCGGGCGGCGCAACCAAAGAGGCGCCACCGGCGTTGGCCGCATTGCCTGCGCCGAAGCTTCCCGCCACCGATGACGTCTACACGATGCTTGTCACCGGCGTTGGCGGCACGGGCGTTGTGACCATTTCAGCTGTGCTCGGTCAGGCCGCGCACATCGAAGGCAAAGCGTTCGGGTCGATTGACATGACGGGGCTTGCACAAAAGGGCGGTGCCGTCGCGTGCCACATGCGCTTTGCCGACAAGGCTGCGCAGATCCACGCGATCCGCGCAGGCCGGGCGAGCGCTGACCTGATCCTGGGCTGCGATCTCGTGACCACCGCTTCGGCGAAGGTGCTCGACACCGTTCGCCAGGGCCACACCGCCGTAACCGTCAACACGCATGAGATGATCACCGGCGACTTCACCCGCGATCCGACCTTGCAGGTGCCAGGCAACGCGCTGTTGCAGGCGATCGAGACCAGCACGGGCGAGGGCAAGGTCGTCGCGCTCGATGCCAACGCTTACGCGTTGACGCTCTTCGGCGACAGCATCATGTCGAATATGTTCATGCTGGGTTACGCTTACCAGCAAGGGCTGGTCCCGATCGGCGCTGAAGCGATCCGCGAGGCGATCGCGTTAAACGGTGCTGCGGTTGCGCGAAACCAGGAGGCGTTCGAGTACGGGCGTCTTGCCGCGCATGACCGCGCAGCGCTCGATGCGGTGGCGGGCGGCAGCAAGCGTGCGGATGGCGACGATGAACCCGCGCCTCTAACGCTCGATGAGATGATCGAGAAGCGCACCACGTTCCTGACGGCATACCAGGATAGCGCGCTGGCCGATCGCTACCGCGCCAAGGTCGAGTGGGTTGCACGCATGGAGCGTGAGCGCGCGGCGAGCCGGACCGGCCTCGCGGAAATTGTGGCCCAGGCGTATTTCAAGCTGCTCGCCTACAAGGACGAGTACGAGGTCGCGCGCCTTTACACGGATGGGCGCTTCGAAGCGGCTCTGTGCGAAGCGTTCGAGGGCGATCTAAAGGTCTCGTTCCACATGGCGCCACCGTTGCTGTCGCGGAAGAACAAGGCGACCGGGGAGCCTCGCAAGATGCGGCTTGGGCCTTGGCTGAAGCCGATGTTGCGCGTGCTTTCAAAAGGCAAACGTTTGCGCGGCACGCGTTGGGACGTGTTTGGGTGGACGGAAGAACGCAAGCTCGAGCGCCGGATGATCACCGACTACGAGACCTTGCTCGATGAGATGATCGCCAAGCTTAACCCCAAGACCCACGGTACGTTGTGCGCGCTCGCCGGAACGCCGCTGAGCGTGAAAGGCTTCGGTCCGGTGAAAGAGCGCCATTACGTGAAGGCGAAGGCGCACGAGAAGACGTTGCTGGAAGAGCTACGTAACCCGACGCCGACCGCGCCGATGCGGGAAGCTGCCGAGTAAGATGTTGGCACGTCAGTTCGGCTTGCAAGGGCCGCCGGGCCGAGGTGTTCGGCCCGACGTGTTCGGTAAGCGTTCCGCTCGCTAGACCGTTTCGCCCCGCCGGGTGGCTGATAACAGCGTATGACAGGTGTGCGCGGTCTCGCTCACCTGCTGGCGCACCGCATGCGTCTCTTCGCTGAGGCTTGCAAGAGTTTTGCGCGCCTGGGCGATACGGCGAAGGTGCCGCTCAGCTTCGATCCGCGCCTGAACGAGCGCCAATTCGCTCTCGCTGGCCTGGCTGAACGCCAGTCGATCGTGGTAGGGCAGCATCCTGGACTCTCGGTACACACAACTTATCCACAGGCACGTAACAGCGCACTGAGCACAAGGTCAAGCGCCGCGCGCGGAAGGGGCGTGGACTGCGACATATGCGCCGCACGCGACACCGGACGCCCCCCGGTCTCAGGGCGCGATGCGGGCCGGACGACATCACGCGCACGTGATCGCTCTTGTGTGGCCAACGCGCCCTGCCAATGTTGCGTAAAGGCGAGCTGATCCATGGCTTGGCAGAAGGACGCAACGATGCTGCACCGTCGCGCGCGCGACCACGCGATCGAACCGAGCTGGCCCATCGGTGACGCAGAGTTGCGTGCCGGCGCCATGTTGCTTGCCTTGCTGTTTGCCGCACTGGCCATCATGGCCGGCCCGCTCACGGCACAAGCCCAGCAAACTCCGCGCAAACCTCTGGTTGAAGCCTCGTTGATCGCTGAGAAACGCGGCATTGTGCCCGGCCAATCGTTCACGGTGGCGCTGCGCCAGAAGATCACGCCGAAGTGGCACACCTATTGGCGTTATGCGGGCGATTCAGGCGAAGCGACGCGTTTGAATTGGACGTTGCCGGCCGGTTTCAAAGCCTCCGCCATCCGCTGGCCAACACCTGAAGCGATCCCCGTCTCCACTTTGATGAATTACGGCTATTCTGACGAAGTGCTGTTGCTCGTCACGATTACGCCTCCGGCGGAGTTCCGCGCGCTATCGGCTGAGCTGAAAGTGGATGCGAACTGGCTCGTTTGCGAGCCTCGCAAAC
>JBCBJZ010000218.1:0-4145 GCA_038522635.1 Pseudomonadota bacterium
GGTTCCGCTTCAACCTGAAGCGAACCGACTCTGGGGGCAAGCGCGATGATGGGACGTCCGGTCACGCCGATGCGTAAGGGTCGATCTCCGCGTGGGCGGAGGAGCCAGCTCATTGACGTGGCCGATATGCGAACACGCGGGTCCGCGCCTCCGGCCCATGTCGACGCTAGACGCCCTTGTTCGTCTGTCACAAAGCCTGCCACCCGCTCGTGCGAGGTGGTCAGCGGCGGTAGGGGCGGGCGGGGTCGGCGATGAAGCCTGCACGCAGGCGTGAGTCGCGGCCGGTGGGGTTCGCGACCGCTTCGCGCACCACCGCGGCGCGCAGCGCTGGAACGCTCACGTTCGGCCGGGCCGCTTCGATCCGCGCAGCGAGTGCTGCGACGCGGGGGACAGCGAAGCTCGAGCCTGAGACGCGCACCTTCGCACCATCGAAGTTCAGCGCCTGCACGCCTTCGGCCGGTACCGAAACATCCACCGTGTTGCGGCCCCAGTTGGCGGACGCGGGTAGACTGCCGTCGGGATTGGCGGCCGTGACCACAAGCAGGTTGGGCCGTTTGAGGCTCGCTGGATAAAGCGGTGTGCGGTCGAGATCGCGGCCGTCGTTGCCCGCCGAGACCACCACCAGCAGGTCGGGCAACTGGGTCAGTGCGCGTTCGAACAGGGCCCAGTCCGCGGCCTTCGCGCTGCCAAGCGACATCATCACGATGCGCGCCGGGCTGCGGGCGGCAAACGCCAGCGCCTGCGCGAAGCTGGGCGGCGCTTTGGCCTTGTAGCGCAAGGGGATGAGGCGCACGCCCGGTGCCTCGCGCAGCAAGATGCTTGCGACCAGCGTCCCGTGGCGCTGCGGACGGGGCCGCGTATCGCCGGGACGCGCATCGAAGGGCTTGAGGTCGTCGTCGTGGAAATCGTAGCCGATCAGTTCGCCTTCACCATCACGCGCGAGCCCCGCGGCGATCGCCGGCAAGGTGTAATTCACGCCCGTATCGATGTGCGCGACGGCAACGCCGCCGGGGTCGCGATAGGCGGTCGGGACGGCGGGCTCGCGTGCGGGCTGGCTCATGGTGTGACCTTCGCGGGGCGGGCAAGCGCAAAGCGGTGTGTGAGGAAGTCGGCGATGGCGTCGACGTCATCGAGCGTAAACGTCGGCACGCCTTCATCGCTTACCGCGTGGTCGGCGGCGATGGCGATGACGAGCGGATCATCGGGTGCGAGCGGCTTGCGGGTGCGCGAGGCTTCGCGGCGCGCCTCGATCTTCGGGATCGCGGCTGACTTGTAGCCCTCAACGACGATGAGATCGCACGGGCCAAACCAGCCGATCACGTCATCGAAATCGGGCTCGTCCTCGCCCTCGTCGAGTTCACCGATCATCGCCCAGCGGCGCGCTGACACCACCGCGACCTGCGCTGCACCGGCGCGCCGATGACGCGCGCTGTCGGTCGCATCATCGTCGATCTGGAAGTTGTGATGCGCGTGCTTCAGCGCGCACACGCGAAGTCCGCGCCCGGCGAACGTTTCGATCAGCCGTTCGGTGAGCGTGGTCTTGCCAGACTTTTTCCAACCCGCGATGCCGATGATCGGCGGGCGTTTGGGCGATGCCTGACCCGCGCTCATCGCATGGCCTCCAGGATCGCCTGCGCCCGCGCGAGATCCTCGGGCTTGTTGGCATTGAAGAAAGGATCGATCACCTCGCCTCCGGTGTCCATCATGGCAAAGTCGACACCGAGCGTACCATGGCGATCGGTCCAATGCAGGACTTTGCGCACGCCGTCGTTGAGAGCGGCGGCGAGATCATCGTGGAGCGCGACCGGCCACAGCCCGATGACGGGATGCAGGTGCCCGTCGGAGCGTGCAAGTGCGATGCGCGGGCGGGCTGAAAGGCCGGTGGGAGGCGCGTCCTGCGATGTCTGTGCTGGCGCGTTGAGCGCTGCGCTCAGCCGCTGCACCAGGTCGGCGGGAAGGAACGGCGCGTCGCCCGAGACCGTCGCGATGTGATCAACCTCGGGCGCGGTCCGCCTGGCCCAGGCCATGCCGGCGAGCACGCCAGCGAGCGGGCCGACGAAGCCATCGATCGGATCGGGCTCCACGTCGAGGCCGAAGGGCGCAAAACGGGCCGCATCGCCGTTGGCATTCAAGGCGAGCCGCGCCACCTGCGGGCGCACCGCATCGATGACGTGTTGCAGCATCGGCCGGCCAGCCAGGTGCAGCAGCGTCTTGTCGCCGCCCCCCATGCGCCGCGACTGCCCACCGGCGAGCACGATGCCGGCGATCCGCTCACGCGCCACAGGGCGCGACACTTCAGTCCCGTGCGCCACGTTCCCGTCGGGCTGCTGATCGCCCGGATCTACCGCCATGGTTCACCACCTTGCAGACGGCTGGCGATCGCTTGCGCACACGCGTCGAACAAGCGCTCGCCTTTCTCCGCGCTGGCCCGCCGCGCATCGCCGCGCACACCGCTTTCCGTCATCTCTGCAAACGAGCGCCAGCGGTTGAGCGGCTTGCTCAGCATCGTCTCCATCGGCCCGTAAGCCTCGCTGAGCCGCGCGCCATCCACCAGGTCCGGCACCAGCGCCATCATCATCGAGGTTTCCGCTTCGCAGGCATGCTTCAGGTTGTCCTGATCCTCTAAGATCGGCGCGATCAAGCCATCAGCTTCGGCGACCTGCGGGTAGGTGCAATAAGCGATCGGCGCTTCAAGTTCGCGCGTGAGTTCCTCGCTGAGGGCTTGCAGCGCTGCGATGTTGCCGCCGTGCGCGTTCACGATCACGATGCGCTTGAACGAGGCGCGCAAGATCGAGCGGCACAGGTCGCGCACCAACGCGTTCCACGTCGCGAGGGCGAGCGTGAAGGTGCCGCCGAACGCGACGTGATGTTCGGCAAGGCCCATCCATACCGCAGGGGCGACGATCGCCCGCGTGCCCGCCTGCGTGAGCGTGAGCGCGGTGCGACGGCAGACTTCCGCGCCAAGCAGCGCGTCACAGCCGGTTGCCAGATGGGGGCCATGCTGTTCGGTGGAGGCCACCGGCAGCAGGACGATGGCATCGTCGCGGGCAGCGTCCACCAAGGCGGGCGCTGTCATCTTCGCCCATTCGACCACGGGTGCGTCTTGCATCGCTTCCATGTTCGGCGCGCTTTCCGCCGTGATGCTCATCTTCGTTTCCTATCGTTGGCCTTGCGCCTGACCCTTGAAGCGTGACGCGTGACGCCCGTTCGGTATGAGCCTGCGCCGTTGTGAGCACTGGCAATCCAAGCCTCAATCGGCAGTGGCGCCTTTACGGTTGCTGCCGCGCGGCTCCGCACGGTCCACTTTGGTGTCGGCATCGAAGCTGATCCGCTCAGCCGCCGACAGCGCCACGAACCGCTGCCCGCGTGCGCGGCCCACCAACGTCAGCCCGGCTTGGCGCGCCAGGTCCACGCCCCATGCCGTGAAGCCCGAGCGTGAGACGAGTATCGGGATGCGCATCTTGACGGTCTTGATCACCATCTCCGAAGTCAGGCGGCCGGTGGTGTAGAAGATCTTATCGTCAGGCGTGATGGCGTTCAAAAACATGTAGCCGGCGATCTTATCGACCGCGTTATGGCGGCCAACGTCTTCCATGTAGATGAGGGGGCGATCGTCCTGTGCGAGCACGCAGCCATGGATCGCGCCTGCCTTGAGGTAGAGGCTCGGTGCGGTGTTGATCTTGTGGGTCAACGCGTAGAGCCAGGACGTCTTCAGGACCGCGTCTTTCGCGAGCACGACCGATTCGAAGTCTTCCATCAGGTCGCCGAAGATTGTGCCCTGCGCACAGCCCGACGTCTGCACCCGTTTTTTCAGCTTGTCCTCATAGTCGGTTTCCCGCGCGGTGCGGACCACCACCGTTTCGAGATCATCATCGTAGTCGATGCCGGTGATCTCATCGTCGGGGCGCAACATGTTTTGGTTAAGCAGGTAGCCCACCGCGAGCAGGTCCGGGTGGTCGCCGATGGTCATCATGGTGACGATTTCACGCGCGTTCAAAAACAGCGTCAACGGTCGCTCGCTGACAACGGCGGTTTCAACGTTGGCGCCGGTGTGGTCGATGCCGCTGACGGTTTGCGAAAGCCGCGGGTCATCGGGCGTTGGGCTGATGGTGAAGTCGTCCATGGATGCGCACCGAGTTAGAAAC
>JBCBJZ010000219.1:0-4117 GCA_038522635.1 Pseudomonadota bacterium
TACCCCTTGTGGGTAGGATCCATCTCTCAACCGGCGTGGTCTGTCGAAACGCTGCACGCGTTGCGCGAGCGGTATGCCATCGCCGGCGTCCGGACGCGCTGAAGGTTGGGTTCTCGCCGCATGGGCGAGCTGACAGTCTTGTTGACGCGGATGGCGTGGGTCAGTTTTTGTCGTGCGGGGAGCGATTCGGACGCGGTCGGTCCCCCGTTCGTCTTTCGCCTAGGGTGCGTTGCCTATGGCGGATGCGTTTTGGCCCTTATGAGAAAGCCAGCCATGCCCGCTGCCTTGGAGGCGCTGGTGTCCTCCGGTCGTATCGCCGATCTGATCCTTGCGCTGCTGGCGCTCGAGTTGCTCGCTCTGGCGGTCTATCGCTGGCGGGGTGGCCTGCGGCTTCGCATGCGCGATGTGGTCCCCAACACGTTGTCGGGGGCAAGCCTGGTGCTGGCGTTACGCGTGGCGCTGACCGACGGGCCTGTATGGGCGCTGGCAGCCTGGCTGCTGGCCGCGTTTGCCGCGCATTTGACCGATCTTGCGTTGCGCGCACGCGGGCGATGAGCGCGCGGAGGCGATAACCGCGGCCGCCACCTGAAGCGAACAGTTCTCAGCGCGGCGCCACCAGCCCGAACAAATGCGCGATGTCTTTCTTCAGCACGCGCAAATGGGCCATCGGATCGCGCCGCACCAACTCCTTGTTCATATAGGCCTGCCAAGTCAGACGCTGCACATCAGGGTCACGACACATGCTGACGAAGCGCTCGCGGCGCTTGTCGTTCGCGTACCAGAAATACTGCAGCCAACCGAGCGCCCAAAACACGCGGCCGTGCGCCTTCATGAACCGGCGGCGCGCCTGCGCCAGCGCCTTTGCGTTGCCCGTCGCGATCGCCTCTTCCACCGCGTGGGCGGCAAACTGGCCGGCAACCATCGCGTAGTAAATGCCCTCACCCGAGGCCGGCGCGACCACGCCCGCGGCATCGCCAGCGACCACCACATCGCGGCGGTTGTCCCAACGCTTCATCGGCTGCATGGGGATCGGCGCGCCTTCCTTGCGCAGCGTGCGCACGCCTTCAAGTCCGCTCGCAGCGCGCGTTGCACGCGTCGCCTCCTTGAGCGAGAAGCCCTTGTTGGCGCTGCCAACGCCAACGCTCGCGGTCTCGCCGTGGGGGAAGACCCAGGCGTAGAAGTCAGGCGAAAGGCGGCCATCGTAATAGATGTCGCAGCGGTCGCCATCGTAGGTCGAATGCGCGGACGGCGCGGGGCGTTCGATGATCTCGTGGTAGGCGAACACGAAGCGGGCGCGCTTGACGTCGGGGAGGGCGGCGCGGGCGACGCCAGAGTTCGCGCCATCTGCGCCGATGACCATGCGGGCGCGCAGACGGACCAGCGCTGAGCCGCTGTCGCGTTCGTGCGTGCCATGAGCGTCCTCGCTGACGGCGCCTTCGCCTGTCACTTCGTCAGCTCTGGCCGCCTTGTCGGCGCGCTTGGGCGCGTAGACGACGAGCGCCGTCCCATCCTCATCGCGTTCGATGGTTTTGAAGGTGCCCGTGTGGCGTTCAGCGCCTTTCTCGGCGGCGCGTGCGCGCAGCCATTCGTCGAAGTCGGCGCGGTCGACCATCCCGACGTAGCCACCATCGATCGGCATATCGACTTCCTGGCCGGTGGGCGAAATCACGCGGGCGGCCTTGGCGCGCGCCACGATCTGGCTGTTGGAAATGTCGAAGTCACGCACCAGCCGCGGCGGGATCGCGCCGCCGCACGGTTTGATGCGCCCGTCGCGGTCGAGCAGCACAACGTCGAGCCCGCGTTCCGCTAGCGTTTGCGCTGCGGTTGCACCGCAAGGGCCGCCGCCGACCACCACCGCATCATAGGTGTGGGCCTGCGGTCGGCTTGATGCTGTCCGGCCTACGGCTGGCATGCGGGGCGAAGCGGAACGGGTGGCAGCCATCGGGGTCATCCCTTCACGTTTGACGGTTTTCAGCGGGCAGCATGGTTTCACCCACGCGCATGAGGTTGGGGGCTTGGGCCAATTGTTCGCGGGTGGCACGCTCGCGCCCGATGTTGAGGGCGATGAGTGCGGCGGCGAGGAACAGGCAGCCCTCGACGATGAAGACGGCCATGTAGGCGAGCACAGCTTCGCCCGTCGCCGCCCGCACGATGTCGACGCCGAGGGCACCGACGAAGCCGCCTGAGCCGAACGCGATCGCTTGGGCTGCACCCCAGAGGCCCATGCGGGTGCCATCGCGGCGTTCCTTGGCACCGGGCTTGCCGGCGGCAAGCGCCATCATCGAGGCGATGGCCGCAACGGCGAACGCGCCGTTCGCAAAGCCGAGTGCGGCAACGCTCAGGGGTAGGGGCCAAGCCGGCGCGAACGCGCCAGCAGCGCCCAGCGAGAACAGCGCTGCGGCTGACCCCACGCAACCGATCACGGTCCACAATTTGAGCGAGCCCAGCCACGTGCCGCGCGCCAGCGTCGCGATCGCCGCGACCGCGATCATGCCGGCGAGTACGCCACTGTTCTGCACGCCCGCAAGCTTGGTGGTCTCGCCCGGCGTCATGCCGAAGGCGATGCCGCCGAAGGGTTCCAGGATCAGGTCCTGCGCGGCATAGGCCAGCATGGAAACGAACACGAAAATTGTGAAGTGGCGGGCATCAGGCTCAGCCCAGACCTGGCGCAAGGCGGCGCGGAAATCGGGCGGCGCCTTGGCGGCCGTCGCGCGAGCGCTCAAGGCAGCCGGTGCTTCGCGTGCAGCCCGCAGCAGGCGCTGTTCGATGCCGTAGACGGCCAGCACCGCGATCGTGAACGCGACCGCAGAGACCACCGTGGTTACGATCACAAGGCGCGTTGTGCTGAAGGGATCGAGCGCACTGCCAGCGCTTGCTGCGGTGATGATGAAGCCGATGATCATCATCACCCACACCATGGTGGCGGCTGCCGGGAGGCGCGCGCGGTCCGCGTAGCGCGACAGGAAGACGAGCAGGTTGGTGCCTGAGGCGCCGACCCCGACGCCGATCAGCACGAAGGCGAGGATGGCCAGCCCAACACCGGCGTAAAGGTGCACGCCCATCAGGGCCGTTGCGAGTGCAGCCAACACACCGCCAAGCGCCAACAGCGCCATGCCGCCGATGATCCACGGCGTGTGGTGCCCGCCGCGATCGGCGCCGTAACCCCACCGCGGGCGCATCACTTGCACGCCGTAGTGCAGGCCGACGAGCGCGCCAGGCAGCACCGCCGGCAACAGCAACTCAACGACCATCACGCGGTTCAGCGTGGAGGTGGTGAGCACCACAATCGCGCCGAGCGCGGTCTGCACCAGGCCGATGCGGAAGATCGCGAGCCAGCTGAGTTGCGTGCGTGCGCGTTGCGCGGCAAGCGCTGCGCTCGCTTTGTCGCTCTCGTGCGAGGGTGGGGCGTGGGGGTGGCCGTCAGCGTCCATCGTGGTGGTCATCGCAAAGCCTCTTCAGCTGGCCATGGCGCGCAGAGCGAACGCGGCCGCCAGCATGCCAAGCACGTAAAGCGATGTGCCTGTGGCGTTGTACCAGGGCGCCTGCCCCTTCGGATCGGCGAGCAGGCGGCGCATGCAAAGGACCTGCAGCGCGAGGCTCGCGGTGATGATGGTGGCCGCCAGCGTTTGCCCCCACCAGCTGAGTAGGATGATCACGGCCAGTTGCGCCAAGCCCATCACCCAGCAGGCGAGTTTGGCTGCCCGGTCCGCGCCGAGCTGAACGGGCAGGCTGCGCACGCCCAAACGGGTGTCGCCATCGATCGCCTTGAAATCGTTGAGGACCATGATGCCGTGCGCGCCAACGCTGTAGAGGAAGGCGATCAGCACCACGCGCGGGTCGGGGAAAGCCTGCGCCATGATGGCCGCGCCCGTGAACCACGGCAGGCCCTCATAGCAGATGGCGACGGCTGCATTGCCGGTCCAACCGTTAAGCTTCAGCCGCAGTGGCGGCGCGGAGTAAGCCCAGGCGAGTACGAGGCCGATGAGCGCGGCGACGAAGGTCCACCAGCCGAGCGCGAGGGCGACCGCCGCTGAAAGCCCCGTGCCGATCAGCGCGATGATCAAGCCCCATTGCCCCGGAATGCGCCCGGAAGGGATCGGTCCGACCGATCCCTTCC
>JBCBJZ010000220.1:0-3961 GCA_038522635.1 Pseudomonadota bacterium
CCTGCGGAGACCGACCGCGCATGATGCGCCAATACGAGCTCGTTGAACGCGTGCTCAGTTACGATGCGACAGCTGATGAGGCGATGCTCAACCGTGCGTACGTCTATGCGATGCGCGCGCACGGCACACAGAAGCGGGCGTCCGGCGACCCTTACTTCTCTCATCCGCTCGAAGTCGCAGCGATCCTCACGGACCTGAAGCTCGACGATGCGACGATCGCCACCGCGCTGCTGCACGACGTCATCGAGGACACCGAAGCGACGCGCGCCGAGATCGATGCCCGTTTCGGCCCGGAAATCGGCAACCTCGTCGACGGCCTGACGAAAATCCGACGCATCGACCTTGTCAGCAAGCGCGCCGAGCAGGCTGAGAACTTCCGCAAGCTGTTGGTGGCGATTTCCAGCGACATCCGTGTTTTGCTGGTGAAGCTTGCCGACCGGCTGCACAACATGCGCACGCTGGGGCATGTTCGCGAAGAAAAGCGCCAGCGGATCTCCGAAGAGACGCTGGAGATTTACGCACCGCTTGCCGGCCGCATGGGCATGCAAGGGATCCGCGAAGAACTCGAAGATTTGGCGTTCTGCTGGCTCAATCCGAAGGCGCGCGATGCCGTGCGCGCCAAGCTCGATGATTTGCGCAAGAGCAACGCGGGCATCGTTGATGAAATTCTGCAGGCCTTGCGCATGAAGTTGCAGGAAGCCGGTGTCGATGCCGAAGTGTCCGGTAGGCAGAAGAAACCGTTCTCCATCTGGCGCAAGATGAAGGACAAGCAGATCTCGCTGGAACAGTTGTCGGACATTTACGCGTTTCGCGTTTTAACCGCGCAAGTGCCGGACTGTTATCGCGCGTTGGGTGTGGTCCATACCACGTGGCAAACGGTGCCAAGCCGCTTCAAAGACTACATCTCGACGCCTAAGCAGAACGATTACCGCTCGATCCACACCACCATCGTGGGGCCGAAGTCGCAGCGCGTTGAACTGCAGATCCGCACCCGTGCCATGCATGATGTGGCCGAGCACGGCGTGGCCGCGCACGCGCTTTATAAAGATGGCGTTGATGCTGGCGGTGCCGATACGAACCCTTTCAGCGCGCTTCGCTCAGACGGGGCGCATCGTGCTGTGGGCGCGGAAGGGCCGCGCGCCAACCCGTACCAATGGTTGCGCAAGCTCGTCGATTCGCTGCTTGAGGGTGATAATCCGGAAGAGTTTCTCGAGCACACCAAGCTTGAACTGTTTCATGACCAGGTTTTCTGTTTCACGCCCAAAGGCCGGTTGATCGCCTTACCGAACGGCGCGACCGCCATCGATTTCGCCTTCGCCGTGCATACGGATGTCGGGCTCGCCTGCAAGGGCGCGATCATCAACGGGCGGCGCCATCCGCTTTCGCAGCGTTTGCGCAACGGCGATGAAGTGGAAATCCAGACCACCGCCACGCCCAACCCGCAGGCTGGCTGGGAAGCGGTGGCCGTCACGGGGAAAGCGCGCTCAGCGATCCGCAGGGCGCTGCGCCAGAGGCTTGCTGAACAATATGCGGGGCTGGGCCGCCAGCTGATCGCCGATGCGTTCAAGCGGGCCGAGACGACCTTGGCCGATCAGCATTTGGATGATGCGCTGGCGCGGCTTCCGCAAAAGACGGTCGATGAACTGCTGGTGGCGGCGGGCCGCGGCGAATTGAAAGCGGTGGAGGTCGTCAAGGCCGCGCTCCCCGATGCGACCATCACCGGTCCGAAAGCGGTGCCGCGCAAGGTCCGCAACCGGTGGCAACGCGCGGGCGGTGACGAGGGCTGGTTCAACCTCACCAAGTCGATCGGGCTGAAGTTTCGCTGGTTGGGTGGTGCAGCCGACGTGGCCGAGGAGGATGCGGCACGCTACGGCACGATGATCAGGGCGGCCCGGCAGGACACGCCCGTGACGTTCGAGCCCGGCGGTGCGGTGCCCGGTGACCGCATCGTGGGCGTGCTGGTGCCGGGTAAGGGCATCCGCGTGTTCCAGATCCATTCCCCTCGGTTGGCCGCGTTCGAAGGTGAACAGTGGATCGACGTCAACTGGGACATCGATCCGGCCAAGCCCGAGCGGTTTGTTGCAAACCTCAAGATCGTCGCGCTCAACGCGCCGGGCACGCTGGGGCAAATAGCGACCACGATCGGCGAAGCGGACGGCAATATCGATACGCTGCAGATGGTGAGCCGCGCGGCCGACTTCACCGAAATGTTGGTCGCCGTCGAAGTCTGGGATCTCGACCACCTCAACACCATCGTCGCGGGGCTCAAAGCGCGCCCTTCGATCAGCAGTGTGGAACGGCTATTTGACTGAGTGGGCGGCGCGTTCAACTGCGCGCTGTGCGGGTTAGGGCGCGCGGCGCAGGGCCACACAAAGCTGTGTGCAACCCCAACGCGCCGACTGAACGGCCTTGAACGACGGCCAAAACGCCCCAGATCCGGAGGGGCGCGGCTGTCACCTTAGCGCCACAAGCCAAAATGAAGCGCCCGTTAAGAGGCGCTGAACCAATTCCCTTCATGTTCGTGCGACGCGCTTGTTGTAGAGTCCAGCGCACATTGAAGATTCGGGCGGGGGCTCATCTTACATGCTGTTCGGTCGGCGCGAGCCGTTGACGTTCTTTGAGCGCGTGCGCATCGCGGTTTGGCCGCGCGAGAGCTGGTCGCGTTCGATGGCTTACGCGGTCATGCGTCTGCGGCGGCTTGGCGGCTCCCCGCACAAGGTGGCGTTGGGCGCTGCGATCGGTGCGTTCATGGCGTGCTCGCCGTATCTCGGCGTGCAGATGGTGCTTGCCGGCCTGTTGGCGTTCATGATGCGCGCGAGCCTTTCGGCCGCGATGATCGGCACTTTGGTGGCCAACCCTCTGACGATCCCCATCCTGTCTTTCGCGTCGTTTTACCTCGGCAGCGGCCTGCTCGGCGTGGGCGGCGAAGTGCCGGTGGCGCATCTTCAGGCCGGGCTTGAAGAGGTGTGGAACGCCATCCTGGCGATGTCGCCTGCGGTCTGGGACACGCTTGGGCGGGTGTTGTGGCCGGTTCTGGTCCCGATGAGCATTGGCTTTTTGCCGGTCGGCTTGATCGTCGCGCTTGCCACCTATGTGGTCGCCAAACGCGCGGTAGAGGCGTATCGTAGCCGCCGTGCCTCGGACATCGCGGCGCGCCTTAGCGTCGATCTCGGCATCGGCGACTTCAGCAAAGCCAGCGAGAGCCACGACCTTGAACAGCGCGAACTTATCGGATCCCACGGGGCGGTTCGCTAACCCTGACAACGCGGCTGCTGCCGTCAGCAGCGCGGGCGAGGCGCTGCGTCTCGGGGTCAACATCGACCACGTCGCGACGGTGCGCAACGCCCGCGGTGGCGACCATCCCGATCCTGTGCGGGCAGCGCTTGCTGCTGCAAAAGCGGGTGCCGACGGGATCACAGCTCATCTGCGCGAAGACCGCCGCCACATCATCGATGCCGACGTGCAAAGGCTGCGTGATGAGCAGCCCCTGCCGCTCAACTTCGAGATGGCTGCCACCGCGGACATGCTGCGCATTGCGCTGGACCTCAAACCCCACGCCTGCTGCCTTGTGCCGGAGCGCCGCGAAGAACGGACCACCGAGGGTGGCCTCGACGTGAGCGCTAATCCCGAAGGTCTGCGCACCGCCATCGCAACGCTGAAAGACGCCGGCATCCGGGTCTCCCTGTTCATCGAAGCCGACGCGCGTGCGATCGCCTTTGCCGCGCAGGCGGGCGCTGACATCGTCGAACTGCACACGGGCCGTTACTGCGATCTTCTGGTCGAGGGCGCGGGCGAGGACGCGCAGGCGGTCTACCGGCAACTTGAGGGTGGCGCGTGGTTGGCGCATGACGCAGGCCTCGAAGTGCATGCCGGCCACGGGCTGCGTTACGACAGCGCACAAGCTTTAGCGGCGCTGTCGCAAGTGGTGGAATTGAACATCGGGCACTTTATGGTTGGTGAG
>JBCBJZ010000221.1:0-3931 GCA_038522635.1 Pseudomonadota bacterium
CGCGACAGCGCCGCATTGGCCCTCGCCTTACCGCGGCAGAATGTGAAGAAGCGCTGCAGCGCAGGCTCGAAATACGCGCGCCGGTCGACCAGCAGATCGAAGCGCTCCTCCATCAACGCCACGAAACCCAGGGCGTAATGGCGGGCATAGCTTTCAAGGCCAAAGGTGGCATCGGCGGCACCATCGACGAGGGCTGCGACCGCGTCCGCTTCGCTGCGCAACGGCGCCGTCAGCGTGACATCCGCAAGCGTGAGGCCGGCGCGCGCAAGCAGCGTGGGCAAAAGGGCCTGCGCGCCAGCCCCCGCCTGTCGTGCGGCAACGCGGCGGCCTTTGAGATTGCCAATGCCCTTGATGGTGCTCGCGGCGTGCGGCGCGATCAGCAACCCGCGCTGACGCTTGGCAAAGGCGAGCAGCACAGGGTCGAGGCCGGACTGCCGCGCTGATGCGGTGGTGATCGCGCGCACCGCGTCAACGTTCCAGGTGTCTCGATCGACGTCGTACAAGTGCAGCGCCGTTGCGACGCCCTCGCCGCCCTCAAAGCGCGCCAAGCCGTCGGCGCTGCCATCGAAGAGGGTTGCAAGGCCGCACTGGGATTCTTTGAGCGCCCATTCGAGCAACGGGTCATGCGAGCCCAAGATGACCGGCGGGCGCGCTGTCGTCTGCCCTGTGCGGTTTGACGCTGTCCACCCTTGCCCCGCATCAGCAAGCGGAGGGGAGCGGGCGACCACGGCCTGGGCGGCCTCAGACCAGCTCGCCGGCGCCCCGCCCGACGGCGCCCCGCTATCAGGTATGCCGCTCTCTGGTACGCCGCTCATATGGGCTGCGAGCCACGCTTCGATGGCGCTGCGCGGGAACAGCAGCTTGCCCGTCGCCTTCGAGCAGGGGATCGCGCCGGATGCCGCAAGATCGTAGACCTTGCGCTCCTTGAGCCGAAGCAGATCGGCAACTTCGCGCGTTGTCAGATACTGCGCCATGGGTGAGCGCTACGACGCCTTCTTGCGCGGCGGCATCAGGTCGGTGATCGTGCCTTCAAACATCTCCGCGGCGAAGTTGACCGTTTCCGAGAGCGTCGGGTGCGGGTGGATGGTTCGGCCCAAATCGACGGCGTCCGCGCCCATCTCGATGGCGAGCGCGACTTCCGCGATCAGATCGCCCGCGTTTGGACCGACGATCCCAGCGCCAATCACCCGTTCGCTGCCATGTTCGAAGATCAGCTTGGTCACGCCTTCGGAGCGTCCCAAAGCCAGCGAACGGCCGGACGCCGCCCACGGGAAGACGCCCTTGCCGACCTTCAGGCCCTGCGCCTTCGCCTCGTTCTCGGTGACGCCAACCCAGGCGACTTCAGGATCGGTGTAGGCCACGCTCGGGATGACGCGGGCATCGAAAGCGCGCTTGTGGCCGGCCGCGACTTCGGCGGCGACCTTACCCTCGTGCACAGCCTTGTGGGCGAGCATCGGCTGGCCCACCACATCGCCGATCGCGAAGATATGGGCTTGGCCGGTCCGCATGTGTTCATCGACCGCGATGAAGCCGCGCTCATCGACGTGAACGCCCGCTTTCTGCGCATCGATCCTGCCACCGTTCGGCGTGCGCCCGACCGCGACCAGGACTTTGTCGAAGGTGTCATCGAACGTACCGTCAGGCCCCTCGAAGGTGACGGCGAGCCCGGCATCGGTTGCCTTAACCGCGGTGACTTTGGTCTTCAGGTGGATCGCTTCGTAGCGCTCTTTGATGCGCGCGTGCAGAGGCTTGACGATGTCACGATCAGCGCCCGGGATGAGCTGGTCCATAAGCTCAACCACGCTCACCTTGGCGCCCAGCGCGTCGTAAACGCAGGCCATTTCCAGGCCGATGATGCCGCCGCCCAGAACCATCAGGCGCTTGGGGATGTCCGCCAGTTCAAGCGCACCGGTCGAATCGATCACCCGCGGATCATCGTGCGGCACAAACGGCAGACGCACCGGTTCAGAACCAACCGCAATGCAGCACTTGTCGAACGTCACGGTGGTCTCAGCGCCAGCATCATCCTTGACCGCGATCGCGTTCGGCGCGGTGAACGCGCCCTGCCCGCGGATCACCTTGACCTTGCGCGCTTTGGCGAGGCCGGACAGCCCGCCGGTCAACTTCTCGACGACGCCGGACTTCCAGCCGCGCAACTTCTCGACATCGATGCGCGGTTCGCCCAGCGCGATGCCGAACGTGTCCATCTCTTCGGCATCGGTAATCACCTTGGCGGCGTGCAACAGGGCCTTGGACGGGATGCAGCCGACGTTGAGGCAGACCCCGCCAAGCGTCGGGTAGCGCTCGATCAGCACCACGTTGAGGCCAAGATCAGCGGCGCGAAAAGCGGCCGTGTAGCCGCCGGGGCCTGATCCGAGCACCACGAAGTCGGCGTGCACATCGCCCTTCTCGGTGGTGCGCGGTGCGGCCTGTCGCGATGTTTGAGCCGCAGTACTTTGAGGCGCAGAGCCTTGTGGCGCGGTGGTCGTAGCCTGCGAGGGGGTGGCGCCCGCCGCCTCGCCAGCGACCTCCATCATCGCGATCACGGTGCCTTCGGAGACCTTATCGCCCTCGCTCACCGTCACGCTGGTGATCCGGCCAGCATGCGACGAGGGTACCTCCATCGTGGCCTTGTCGCTTTCAAGCTCGATCAGCGGGTCTTCCTTCGCGACCTCATCCCCCACCGCCACCAACACGGTGATGACGGGCACATCCGCAAAATCACCGATGTTGGGAACCTTGATCTCGATCGTCGCCATGGAGCGTCAGCCTTATGGATGTCAGGTGGTTTGCGGTAAGCGCGCGCGTGTCTGCCCGCGCCGCTAAAGCAGCAGGTTGCGCTCATCGCTCAGCATGGATTTCAACGTCGCACAAAAGCGCGCGGCGAGCGCCCCATCGATCGCGCGATGATCGTAGCTGAGCGACATCGGCTGCATCAGCCGTGGCACGAACGTCTCTTCCTGTGGCTGCCACACGGGCTGCATCTTGGAGCGCGCCAGACCGAGGATCGCGACTTCAGGCGCATTCACGATCGGCGTGAAGCTCGTCCCACCGATGCCGCCCAGGCTCGAGATCGTAAAGCTCGCCCCTTGCATTTGCTTGGGGCTCAACTTGCCTTCGCGCGCGGTCTGCGAAAGTTCGCCGAGTTCCTTGGAAATCTCCACGATGCCCTTGGCATCGGCGTTTTGCAGCACGGGCACAACAAGTCCTTGCGGCGTGTCAGCGGCAAAACCGATGTTGTAATAGTGCTTGCGGATGAGCTTATCGCCATCAGGATGAAGCGAGCTGTTGACCTCCCAATGGGTCTTCAAGGCCCCCACGCACGCCTTGATGAAGAAACTCAGCAACGTCACGCGGTAACCGTCCTGTTTGGCTTTGGCGTCGAGTTCGCGGCGGTAGGCATCAAGGCGCGTGATGTCGGCATCTTCGTTGTGCGTGACGTGCGGGATGTTGAGCCAAGACCGGTGCAGCGCTGGACCGGAAATCTTCTTGATCCGGCTCATCTCCACATCTTCGATGCGACCGAATTTGGTGAAGTCCACCGCTGGCACCGGCGGGATCCCGGTTCCCTGGTTGAGCGCGAGCGCGGTGGACGGCGCCTGTCCCTGGGCTGAGGTGGTGATCGCCTTCACAGCGCTCGTGACATCTTCGCGCACCACACGACCTTTGCGCCCCGATCCCTTCACATTGGCGAGATCAACGCCCAATTCCCGCGCCAACGCTCGAATGGAGGGCGAGGCGTAGACCGCGATATCGCCAACGGGCGAGGGGGTGGTGCGCTGCGGTGGGGGTGCGAGCGCGGTTGAGGGGGATGTTGCGGATGACGCTTGCGGGCTCTCACGGTCGGCGCTGGCGGCCGGCGCACTCTCCAAGCCGGCGGCCGACGAATTGGCGCCGTTCGCGCGCGCGCTGCGACCGGCCTCGTCGGTCT
>JBCBJZ010000222.1:0-3914 GCA_038522635.1 Pseudomonadota bacterium
CGCAGGCCGAAGTCGCGAAGCGCGCGTTCAAAACGTACGCCAAGCCAGCTCTTCAGGCGTTCTTCGCGCGGGCCAGCCAGGGTCAACGTGACCAGCTGATGGGCGCCAAAGCGATCCTCGATCAGATGAGCGCGTTTGCCATGCGCCTTGATCTCGCCGCCGACGAGGATCGCGACCTGATCGGCGAGCGCCTCTGCCTCCTCCATGTCGTGCGTGGTGAGCAAAATCGCGATGCCGCGCGCGCTCAAGCGACGCAACAAAGCTGCGATCGCCCGCCGCGCCTTCATGTCGACGCCAACCGTAGGCTCATCAAGCACCACAAGTTGCGGCTGATGCATGAGCGCTGCACCGATGTTGATGCGCCGTTTCATGCCGCCCGACAATGCACCGACCTGCTCGTGCGCGCGATCGGCGAGCCCCACGTACTCCAACGTTTGCAGGGCGCGCTCGTGGATGTCGCGCCCCTTGAGCCCCATCAGACGGCCGAACGCCTTGAGGTTTTCGATCGCCGTCAGTTTGTCGAACAGCGCCAATTGCTGCGGGACGAACCCGCTCGCCTGGCGCGCGCGCTTATCGGTGCGCGGATTGCGGCCGACGACGTGAACGCTGCCAGCTTGCAGCTTCAGGCGTCCGGCGATGCTTTTGACGAGCGTCGACTTGCCAGCACCGTTGGGCCCCAGCAGCACCAGGATGTCGCCAGCATCAATGTGCAGCGAGACACGGTTGAGCGCGACGCGTCGGCCGTAGCGGGCGGTGGCTTCGTGGACCGCAAGGATTGGCGCAGGCTTGGGCTCTTGCAGCGTCGAGGGTGCTGCGGCGATGGACGCTGCGGCCGCCCCGCCGTGCGCCAAGGGTGCGCTTGTGGCTTGGGCCTGGGTGTGCGCTGCATGCGCATCACCGTGTGCACGCGGGATGTGGTAGCGCGGCGTCGGCGCCTTGGGCTCAGCCATGGCCGTGGTCCGCGGAAGGTGCCGCTGCACCGGTGGTGAGGCTTTGGCGGCCCGAAAGCATCGTTTCGATCAACCGATCGACAAACTGGCCGACCAGGCCGTCACGCGGCATATGGGCCGGGACCTGCGCGAAGGCTGCTTCCAGGTAGGCGCGGGCACGCTGCTGGGTCGCCTCTACGCCGAGCAGCTTGATGAAGGTCGGTTGCGTTGTGTCCTGCCCCGTATCCTTGCCAAGCAGCGCCGTATCGGCCCGCTCATCGAGAAGATCATCGTAGGTCTGGAATGCGAGCCCCAGGTTCATCCCGAACGTGACAAAGGCCTCGTGCTCTACCTTCTGCAGGTCGGCCAGAGATGCCGTGCCGCCTGCCGCGAGCGCGAACAAGATCCCCGTTTTGCGGCGATGCACGGTTTCGATATGGGTAAGCGCTTCCTGCTGCGACGTTGTCTTACGCGGGTGCAAGTCCTGCTCCTGGCCTGCCACCAGACCATCGGTGCCGATCGCGTGCGCCAACTGCCCCGTCAAGCTGTTGCGCTCCGGCGCGGTTAGGCCCGGAGCCTTGGCGATGTGCGCGAACGCTTCGTTCATCAAGCCGACACCAGCCAGTACGGCCGTCGCTTCACCGTAAACGCGATGGTTCGTGTCACGTCCGCGCCGAAGCTTTGCGTCATCCATCGAGGGGAGATCATCGAAAACAAGCGAGGAGGCGTGCACCATCTCGATGGCGACCGCGAGCACCATGGCGCGCTCAGATGCAACGCCAAGCGTGTCGGCGACGAGCAGTGTGAACAGCGCCCGCACGCGCTTGGCGGGCCCCAGCAGCGAGTAACCCATCGCTTCGGGAAGCCGCGTGTCGTGAGCGTCGACGCTTTGCATCGCGTGCGCCAGCGCCTCATCGACCGCGCTTTGCCACGCGTGGAGCTTGAGATCTAGCGAGGTGCTCACGCGTCGGCGTTCCCACGTTCGTGTTGGTACAATCTGGCGTCGGCATCGTTTGTGGACGCGCCGCATGTCGCGATGATGGCTGCGGGTGGCGAGGGTCGCCGCGCATGATCGGTGTGCTGCCGAGACCGCATTGGCCAAGCCCACGCCTGTTCGGTCCTTGGCGGTCGCATGCTTAACCTCATCGATCAAGTCAGGGCGTTCTTGAGAAGGGATCACTTCACTGGCAAGCGGTGCCCACGCAGCCTCTTTACCAGCGCGGCGTTAAGGTCACGTGCTGCATTTGGTCTGTTCCCCTCGTGAGCGCGTAGCGGTAATCGTACCCGTCTGGCCCACTGTGAGATTCACTGTGAGGTTTACGTGCCTCACAGGCTCGCAAGATCAGCTAAAGATCAACCACAATGGCGTCCGGTGCGTTCGGGAGCTGTGCGAGGCCCAGCGGGCCCGACGACAATGCGCTTCGAACAATGCGCTTCAAGAGGCAACGACGATGCAGGAGCTTGACACCCCAGGGCCGACCTCTGGATCCGTGGTCGACGACACAGATGTGGGTGCGCGCATCACGCCACCTTCACAACGCGCGGTTGTGGTTGGTGCGGGCTTCGGGGGCATCGCGGCCGCTTTGCGCCTGCGGGCCAAGGGTTACGCGGTGACGCTGGTGGACCGGGCTCCGCGCCTTGGGGGGCGCGCGCAGGTCTTTGAACGCGAAGGCTTCCGCCACGACGCCGGCCCGACGGTCCTTACCGCGCCGTTCCTGTTCGACGAGCTTTTTGAGCTCTTCGGCAAGAAGCGCGAGGACTACGTGACCTTCGTGCCGCTCGACCCTTGGTACCGCTTCCGGTTTCCCGACGGTGATGAGTTCAACTACGCGGGCACCATCGAAGGCACGCTGGCTGAAATCCGGCGCTTCGAGCCTGATGACTGCGACGGCTACATGCGGATGCTGGAGCATTCCAAGAAGCTCTACGCGGCCGGGTTCACCGACCTTGCCGATCAGCCGTTCCACAACGTCACGAAGATGACCGGGCAGATCCCGCGGCTCATCAAACTGCGCAGCTACCAGACCGTATGGCAGCTCGTGTGCAGCTATCTGAAGAACGACAAAGTACGCCAGGCGTTCTCGATCCAGCCGCTGCTGGTGGGGGGTAGCCCGTTCGATACCACGTCGATCTACGGGCTGATCCATTATCTGGAACGCGAGTGGGGCGTGCATTTCGCGATGGGGGGCACCGGTGCGCTGGTGGACGCCTTCGGCAAGTTGATGCGTGAGGAGGGCATCGAGATCAGGCTCAACACCACCGTGGATGAGATCGTGCTTGATGGGCGCGCGACGCGAGGCGTCAAACTCGCCGATGGCGGTCAGCTTGACGCGCACACCGTGGTGTCCAACTGCGATCCACTGCATCTTTACGCGAACATGCTGCCTGCCGCCGCCGTCTCAAGCGCTGCCAAGTTGAAGCAAAAATCGCGCTTGTCGATGGGTCTTTACGTGCTCTACTTCGGCACCACCAAGCAGTATCCCGATGTCGCCCACCACACCATCTGGATGGGCCCGCGCTACCGGGCACTGCTTGACGACATCTTCAAGAAGAAGATCCTCGCGGACGACTTCTCGCTTTATCTGCACCGCCCGACGGCAACAGATCCGAGTTTCGCCCCTGAAGGGTGCGACAGCTTCTACGTGCTTTGTCCGGTGCCGAACCTGCGCGGTGATCAGAATTGGGAGGTGGAGGGGCCGCGGTTGCGCGACCGGATCGTCAAGGCGCTCGATGAAACGATGTTGCCGGGACTTGCCGCGAGCATCACGGCCGACTTCTACATGACGCCTGAGGATTTCGCCCACGACTATCTCAGCGTCGCAGGGGCCGGCTTCTCCGTTGCGCCGCACTTCACGCAGTCGGCGTGGTTCCGCTTCCATAACCGGGCGGAGGGCTTCAAAGGGCTCTATCTTGTTGGGGCGGGCACGCATCCAGGCGCTGGCTTGCCGGGTGTGGTGTCGTCGGCGAAGGTGGTGGATCGCCTGG
>JBCBJZ010000223.1:0-3897 GCA_038522635.1 Pseudomonadota bacterium
CCTCCCGCCAGCAGCGCTGCCATCGCCTCTGAAAATCCTGCCAAATCCTTAGCGCGCCGCCCATCATGGCACGCGTCCTGCTTTGTGGACCGCAACAACATCAGTCCCCCACAAAGCGTTCGCGTCCCCCATGAACGAGCCAACTGACCACGATATCTTCGCCGCCACCAACGCGCTCACGCTGCCACGCGCACAACGGCAGCCGACCCGCGCGCCCGTCCTGGCCGAGCCACGCCTTGATGTGCGCGCAAGCCTCATTTCGTTGCGCGTCCTCGTCACCACCTTGCGGCTGGCCGAAGCGCTGGCGCTGATCGGCGTCGGCTTCGCGATCGTCGCGCTCTACGTCGGCGCGACCGCGCTCACCGAAAACATGGCCTATATCGGCGCGGTGACGCTGACCACGCTGACCGCCTTGGCGCTCTTTCAGATGCTGGGCCTCTACCGCCGTGAAGCGCTGCTCAACGTCACCCCGACGCTTGCCCGGTTGCTCGTCGGCTGGCTGCTCGCGCTGTTCGCTTTGGTCGCCGTGATCTTCTTCTTGAAGACCGGCATCAACTTTTCACGGGTCTGGCTCGCCTTATGGTTCAGCTCCGGCGCCCTCGTGCTCGCAGGGGGACGCCTGGTACTTGCCCGCGCGATGCATCGCTGGGCGCAAGAGGGCCGGCTCAACCGCCGTGCGGTGATCTACGGCAGCGGGCCCGAGTGCCTGACGTTGATCGAAGCGCTGGAAGCTCAACCCGACAACGATATCCGGATCTGTGGCCTTTTCGATGACCGCGGGCCTGCCCGTGTCGCCACGCAAGTGGGCGGCTACCACCGCCTCGGCAACGGTGAAGATCTTGTCTCCTACGCGCGCAGCAACCGCGTTGATCTGCTGCTCGTCGCACTGCCCATCACCGCTGAACGCCGCTTGCTGGAAATCCTGCGTCAGCTCTGGGTGTTGCCGCTTGATATTCGCTTGGCCGCGCACGCCTCACGTCTACGCTTCCGCCCGCGCGCCTACTCCTACATCGGTCGCGTGCCTTTCATCGACATTTTCGATAAGCCCATCGCCGACTGGGGCATCGTCTCAAAATGGCTCTTCGACAAAGTCATCGCGAGCCTGGCGCTGCTCCTCCTGTCGCCGCTGATGATCGCGACGGCCATCGCCATCCGTCTCGATAGTGCGGGACCGGTGCTGTTTCGCCAGAAGCGCTACGGCTTCAACAACGAGCTGATCGAAGTCTTCAAGTTCCGCTCCATGCACACCGCGCTGAGCGATGCGAACGCGGTCAAACTCGTCACCCGCGATGACCCCCGCGTGACCCGCGTTGGCCGCTTCATCCGCAAGACGAGCCTTGATGAGTTGCCGCAGCTCTTCAACGTCCTCCAGGGCACGCTATCGCTGGTTGGCCCGCGCCCCCATGCGTTGCAGGCGAAGGCCGCCGACCAACTCTACCAGGATGTGGTCGACGGTTATTTCGCGCGCCACAAGGTCAAGCCGGGCATCACCGGATGGGCGCAGATCAACGGCTGGCGCGGTGAAACTGACACCGCCGACAAGATCCAACGGCGCGTCGAGCACGACATCCACTACATCGAAAACTGGTCGGTCCTGCTTGACCTGAAAATCCTGCTGAAAACACCGCTATCGCTGCTGAAGGGCGATAACGCCTATTGAGGGGCGCTGAACGTTGACCCGCACCGTCGCACCCTTCGACGCGCAGGCTCGCCTTTGGCGCCATGGCGCGCCATCGCCCCGCCGAAGCGCGGTGCATGCGCTGTCGCTGTTGGCCGTCTGGTTGACGGTCGCCTCGGGCGCGGTGGTGTTCACCGAGCCGGCACCCGTGGACGCGCTCACCATCGGCCTGGTGATCCTGCTACCCGTGGTGGGCCTTGCCCGCATCACGCCACCGCTGCTGCTCTACCTTTGCTTGTGGCTGCTGGTGATGGCAGGCGGCTACATCGCGTCCATCGCGAGCGATGAACTGGGCGTCGCCGTCACCCATACCTCGATCTCACTCTACCTGGCGCTCGCTTCGTTCATCATCGCCGCGTTCGTGGCGCAAAACCCCAAGGCGCATACAGCCCTCATCCTCCACGCGTACCTGTGGGCGGGCATGATCGCCTCCACGCTGGCGCTGATCGGCTACTTCGACCTGCTCCCCTACGCCGGCGAACTCTTCACCAAGTTCGGGCGTGCGAGTGGCACGTTCAAAGACCCCAACGTGTTCGGCCCGTTCCTCATTCCGCCGCTGCTCTACGCGGTGCACCTTGTCACCACGCGGCGCTTCTCAGGCACGCTGTTGCCGCTGGTGGGCTGCGTGGTGCTGACGCTGGCGATCCTGCTCAGCTTCTCGCGGGGCGCGTGGCTGGCGCTCGCGATCGCCGGGCTCCTTTACGGCTTTTGCGCGTTCATCACAGCACCCACCAACCGGCAGCGCTTGAAGTTGCTGACGCTTGCGCTCATCGGGCTTGTGGGGGCGCTGGCGATCCTGGTCATGGCGCTGCAGGTCGACAAGGTGAGCGAGCTGATGGAGCAGCGCGCGTCGCTCTCCCAAAGCTACGATGAGGGCCCGGAGGGTCGCTTTGGCGGGCAGGCGAAAGCGGTCGGGCTCATTCTCGATCATCCCTTCGGGATCGGTGCCATGGCGTTCTCGCAGCGCTTTCACAACGAGGCGCCGCATAACGTCTACCTGGCGATGTTCCTGAACGCGGGCTGGTTCGGCGGACTCGCGCATCTGCTGCTGATCATCCTGACGCTCAGCCTGGGCTGGCGCCATGTGTTCAAACGCCATCCCAGCCAGCCGCTTTACCTTGTCGCGTTCGCGTCGCTGGTGGCGATGATGGTCGAAGGTGCGGTGATCGACACCGACCATTGGCGGCACTTTTATCTGCTGATGGGGCTTTGCTGGGGCTTGATGATGGGCGCGCGCGGCGGACCGGCTCGCCAGCCGCGCGCTTCAACGATCAACCGCCGTGCGATGATCATCGATCCGCAGCTCGTCATCCCGCGCCGTCCCCGCAAGCATTTGCGGCGCCCGCCCCGCCTGGTCGCGCGCACGCCCGGGCGGAAGCCGCGGCGACCGGTGCAAATGCGGCCCGTGCCTCGACGCAACCTGCAGCGCCATGCGCGGCGCAATCCACGCCTCATCGTGGCCCGCCGCCAGCGCCGATGAAGGCGGGCATGGGCTAAAGTTCATCCTCATCAGGTTTGATCTAAAGCTGATGAGATGAACGCCGCAAAAGAGAGTTCACCCCCATCAGGTGTCACCTGACGCGGATGAATGGCGAAGCAAATACCTAGAGCAACGGCCGCAAAGTGCGGATCACCGGCTTAAACGCGCACGCTTTGCCTTTGCGCCAAAAGTTGCTCTGCACTTCAAGACTTGATCATCTTTGGGCGATTTCGGGCTCACCTATGGTGAGCCCGATCGATCGCCCGATGATCTAGATGTCGGTGCCGCACTATCGAAAGCGAACGCAGCCCCGGCCTTGGATGAAGCGGAAATTCTGCGGGCAACGCACCTGCCGCCGGCGCTGCTGCAGTTGACGCTGGCGCTGCAATTGCCGTAGGCGCTGCTGCTGCAATTGACGCTGGCGCTGTTGCTGCAGTTGACGCAGGCGCTGCTGCTGCAGTTGACGCTGGCGCTGGCGCTGCAGTTGACGCTGGCGCTGCTGCTGCAGTTGACGCTGGCGCTGTTGCTGCAGTTGACGCTGGCGCTGTTGCTGCAGCAATGGCTGCGGCGTCCCCTGACGGACGTTGGGGCGCGCCACGCAGCGGATCACCCGGTTCGGGCCGGAGCCGATCACCTGCCGACGTGCGCCACGCGTACACAGGCAGCGCGGACCTCGCCCACCGATACATCGCACGCGCGGCTGCTGCGCTGCGCCCACGCACCGGATGGTGATCCGGTT
>JBCBJZ010000224.1:0-3851 GCA_038522635.1 Pseudomonadota bacterium
ACAGCAGCAGCAGGCGAGCGGGCAGCCGGCGGTCAACCTGCAACGCACGCAAGGCTATGCGCTGCGCCCCTCGGGACGCGTCGTGCGGCCCGGTCGCGGCGATCCGCGTGCCGCGCCATCGCTCGGTCCTCACGCCCTGCAGCCGATGACGGATGAAGAGCGCTACAACTCGGTGTTCGGTTTTGACGAGGCTGAGCGCGCGCCCCACCCAGGTGGGATGATGCCGCCCGCGCCGCGCCTGACGCCGTCGGCCCCGCGCTCGACGCCACGTGGTGCGTATGTGCCATCGCCCGATCGTATGCAGCCGCCCCGCCCGCTGCGCCCACGCTACGCTCAGCCGCACACCACGCAGCAAACGCCTCAGTATGCGCGCCCGCCGTCCGGTTACGGTGCGCCACCGCAGGCTTACCGCGCGCCACGACGGCCTATCCAGCGGGCGCAGCCTGTGCCGCAGCCCCGGTCTGCCCCCCGATCTGCCCTGCGTGTTGCAAACCCGACGCGCGCGCCGCGTGTGCGCCAAATCCCCTTCGGCTACACGGGCGATCAGCAACGTTTGCGGCGTCCCACGCGACCACCCGGGCCCGTACCGGCTGCGCGGCTCCGCGCGCCCTATCATCGCGTGCCGACCGCCAGCTTGCCGCCCTCAGGTGGGGCCAAGCGCCGCCCGCCGCAGCAAGCGAGGCTCGCCCGTCCGATCCAGCCACCCCGGCCACATCCGGAGTCGGCCCTGCCGCTCGCCCACCGCACGGTGGTAGTGAGTGGGGGCGACACGCTCTACGGCCTCGCGCGCCGCTATGGTTCGTCGGTGGAAGCGATCATGCTGGAGAACGGTCTCAACACGCCACGCATCGCGATCGGCCAACACCTGTCGATCCCGGTCACCATGCGACGCAGCCATTAGGTGGCGGCCACGACGGCAGGGTACCGCGCGGCCGTCGGCAACAATCGCGACCGGGTGCTGCCGCAGCGCTGACGTCTACCACCCTGTCATCCTCGCCCTCGTGGCGAGGATCCAACGCGCAGCGCGTCCGGGCGGTGGCGATGGTTCGCCGCTTGTACAGCAGGTGCCGCGTCCCGCCAGACCACGCTGGTCGACGGATGGATCCTGCCCACAAGGGGTAGGATGACGTGGCGGGTGGCGCGGCGTCGATCACTCCCAACGCCGGTTTGACCACATCCATTGCTCCGGCACCTCGCGGATCCAGGCTTCGAACTGCGCCTGCATCGCTGCGGTGGTGGCCTTCACATCCGCGCTCTGGTTGGTGCTGCGCGGAACCTGCAATTCCTTCAGCTCGATGCGGAACCGGCTTTCCTTGCCAACCCGGGTGCAGCGCGCCATCCAAATCCGCGCGCCCGTGCGTCGCGCGATCATGGCCGGGATCACCACCGACGGCGCCGGTCGCCCGAAAAATGGCACCGGCAAACCCTGCCGATCATAGAGGTCACAAACGAGGCCCAGACGGCCGCCGCGCCGCACCAGTTCCATGATCTGGCGTGCCGTCTTCTGGCCCTCCGCGCTGCTGCCTTCAACCTTGCCCTTGCCGAGCAGCCCACCGGGGTAAAGCGCACGGCGTTGATCGCGAAGGAACTGGTCGACGTAGGGGTTCTTCACGGTGCGATAGACCGCCGCCGGCTTCGCACCCGCGAGCGTCAACGGCCAGATCGCCAACTCCCAGTTGCCCATGTGTAGCGAGACGCCCACCGCCGGTCCGAGCTTGTCGCGGTAGCGCGCGAACACGTTCTGGCTGACGATTTCGATGCGATCAGGCTCGGCGAGGATGCGGTCGATCTGCATGGTTTCGGCCATCACGCGCCCGAGGTTTTCCCACATGGCGAGCGCGATCGCTTCGCGTTCGGCATCGGACTTTTCCGGATAGGCCTGGGCGAGGTTGGCGAGCGCGCGCTTGTGCCGGCGTTGGTGCGGGGCGAGCAGACGCCACGCGCGCGCCGATAGCCCCGTGGCCCACGATAGCGGTAACAGGCGAACAAGGCCGACGAGCCCGCGCAACGCGACGTACTCAGCGCGCATGCGCAGGTCAGTCAGCGTTGAGGCTGATGGTGGTGACGCGGGCGCTGCTGCTGGCGATGGCGCCGTCACGGGGGCGGGCGCCTTGCGGGCCGGCGCGGCGTTGGCGGGCGTCGAAGCGTGCGGTTCATCTTGCGGCATGGGTGACCTTGTCAGGCAAAGCGTCAGCGCGGTTGTGTAAGGCTATCAAACGCGCCCGACCAGCCCTGACAGGCCGCGCTGGGCTGCCAACGTCAAGGGGTGATCAACAGGGCCGTCACCTGTGGCACCCGACAGCAGGCGCACAGCCTCAATCAGCGCGCATCAGGGGCGGAAGATCGATGCCCCCCCTGCTTTCCCCCCTGCTTTCCCCCATGCCTTCTCGCATGACCCTTTCGCGCAGCGGCGTCAGCGCGTTCAGCACATGAAGACCAGCCCCGCGCAAAAGCTGCGCCGGCAGCGCGCGCGACAGCAGGCTGCGGTTCAACGCATCCACGCCGAGCGTTCGCAGTCTGACATCGCCGTGCCGTCCACGGTCATAGCCATCCATGGTGGCGGCGGCGCCGGCCCCGTGACCGCGTTGCAGGCCTTCACCCACATGGGCGGCGAGCGCGGCCGCATCGCGCAAGCCAAGGTTCAGCCCTTGCGCGCCGATCGGCGGAAAGACGTGCGCGGCTTCACCGACGAGGGCGTGGTTGGCGGTGGCGTAGCGTGCAGCCGTCAGCTTGATCAGCGGGAAGGCGGCGCGCGGTGTGAGCGCTTCGACCGTGCCGAGCAGCCGGTCGGTCTGGGCCTCCAGCGTGCGTGCGAACGCATCGTCGTCGAGGCCCATCAACGCTTGCGCACGTTCCGGCGCTTCGACCCACACCAGCGATGACCGTCGTCCCGGCAACGGCACCGTTGTGAGCGGCCCATCGGAACGGTGGAATTCGGTCGAAACGCCCTCATGCGGGGCGGTATGGGTGAAACTGCAAGCGATGGCGGTTTGCGGGTAGGGCGTGGTGTCGGCGCTGATCCCGGCGCTTGAACGGACCAGCGAGTGGCGGCCATCGGCTCCGACGACCAGATTGAGCGCTGGCAGCGTGATCGCGCGCCCCGCTTGATCGATGCCGGCGATGATGACGTCGTCTTGATGGGCCGACGCGCCGTCTTGGCCCACGTCTGGGCGTCTGGCCTCGGTTTGCGAAACGCGGCGCACCGCGGTCGCTTTGACCATCGGCGTATGTGTGACGTTCGCGTCGGCAAAGGCTTGCCAGGCGGCTGCGATGAGTGCGGTGTTGGCGATGTTGTAGCCGAAGGCAGGCTCGCCGATTTCGCTTGAGTGGAAGGCCGCTTCCGGCGCGCGCAGCAACCGGCCGGTGGCATCGATCAGCCGCATGGTCCGCAGCGGTTCGGCGTGCGCGGCCGCGTGAGCCCAGACCCCGAGGCGCTCCAACATCCTGATGCCAGGGAGAAAAATCGCCGTGGTGCGGGTATCGCGCGCGGCATGTGGGGCGTCGAACGGGGGGCCGATCAGGTCGACGCACGCGCCATGGTGCGCGAGCGCAAGCGCTGTGATGAGGCCGACCGGGCCGGTGCCGATGACCGCAACCCGTCGTGCGTGAACCGATGATGCGGCGTCCGATGTGGTGCGCGCGCCGTCACCTTCGCGTGCCGTCACCGGATGGCGGTGCTCGCGAGGCGCCGCTCGTCCACCATCATCCCGTCCACCATCATCCTGGTGCCTATGCCTGTGCCGGGTCCTGACTGCCATGGGCGCGTCCTTTCCCATCGAAATCCCACATATCGCAGCACGTTAGCGGAATGGCGACGTCGGAACCATGCGGCAGGGAGGTCGGCGGGCTTC
>JBCBJZ010000225.1:0-3850 GCA_038522635.1 Pseudomonadota bacterium
GCAAAGGCAAGGCGTGCGTGTTTGGCCGGTGACTCGCACTTTGCGCCCGTTGCTCTAGCGACATTCGTTGGAGCGGCAGGCCGCCAAACAGAGGCCCGCCTGTTCGCTCCCACTGTACCCTGAGCGAACCGACCTAAAGCCAGCCGCGGGCCTCCAACGTGGTGCGCAGCTCTGCGCTCGCCGCCTGCAAACGCGCCTCATCCACGCTGCGCAACACAAGCTGCGTCCCCAACACGTTATCGCGAAAGAACGGATAGCTGCCCATCGGCACGTCCGGGTAGCGCTCCTGAAGCGCACCCAGCAGCTCAGCGACATCACCTTCAGGCCGGCGCAAATCAATCACCTCGGAACGCATTTTTCGCCCGGTGCGCAGGCGCTGCGTCACGTCATCCAACATCACCTGCATGACGTTGGGAATGCCCGCCATCACGATCACGTTCTCGATCATGAAACCTGGCGCGACCGAAATGGAATTGCGGATCAGCTCGGCACCCTCCGGGATGCGCGCCATGCGCAGCCGCGCCGGGGTCACTTCAACGCCGCGCCTTTCGAAATAGGGCAGCATCAGATCGAGCGCGCGTTGGTCAACGTCGATGGGCACGCCGAAGGCGCGGGCGATGCAGTCCGCGGTGATGTCGTCGTGGGTGGGGCCGATCCCGCCGGTGGTGAAGACGTAGGTGTGGGCGGCGCGCAAGGCGTTGACCGCAGCAACGATGGTATCGGCGACGTCCGGAACGATACGGACCTCCATCAGGTGGATGCCGATCGTCGTTAAGTGATCGGCGAGGTAGCCGATATTCTTATCCTTGGTCCGGCCGGAGAGGATCTCATCGCCGATGACGATCAGCGCGGCCGTGACCACGTCCGCGGGCTTATCGCTGGTCACGTCTGCCTCACCGCCACGCTCATTGCTGCCTGCCCCGTCGCTGTCCATGCGCCCGCCTCACCCTCACCGCTCACCGTTTCACGCCACACCATCACGCATCTGCCTGACGCGTTCAATGGCGCACGGCGCGCGCATTTCCACGTGCCCGCCGAACAGCGCCCGTTGCTCTGGCACGCCCCGCGCGCTCATCCTACAACGCGATACCCGCAGCACATCTGCGCCCGCACCCCGCACCCCGTCTCCCATCATCGATCGGTCATCCATGCGTTTCGCCACACCGCTGCAACGCGGCACCCTCCTCAAGCGCTACAAACGCTTTCTCGCTGACATCACGCTTGATACCGGCGAGACGATCACGGCCAGCTGTCCCAACACGGGCTCAATGAAAGGGCTGAGCGATCCAGGCCTTGGCGTCTGGGTCTCGCAATCCGATAGCCCCACCCGCAAGTACCGCCACACACTCGAGCTCGTCGAAGTGGACGCGCAGGGGGATGCCGCTGATGCCGCCTCCCTGGGCAGCGATGGTCGCACGCCTACCTTCGTTGGCATCAACACCGGCCGGCCGAACGCCATCGTCGAAGAGGCCGTGCTCGCCCGCCGCATCGCCACCCTCAAGGGCTATCGCGATCTCAAGCGCGAACAAAAATACGGCGTCAACAGCCGCATCGATCTGCTGTTGAGCGATCCGCGCAAGGGCACCTGCTACGTCGAGGTCAAGAACGTCCACTTGGTGCGTCAGGCCCGGCTGGCGGAGTTCCCCGACAGCGTGACCGCGCGCGGCGCCAAGCATCTGGCCGAATTGGCGTCGATGGTGGCGCAGGGTCACCGCGCGGTGATGGTGTTCCTGGTGCAGCGGGCCGACGTGACGCGGTTAAAGCTCGCGCGCGACATCGATGAAGCCTACGGCGCGGCCTATGACGCTGCGTGTGCCGCTGGCGTTGAGGGCTTGGCGTTGCGCTGCCGCGTAACGCCTGAAGGCATCGAGGTTGAACGCAAGATTCCGGTGGAGGCTTGAAGCTCGAACGCGAGGCCGTCCCTGAAGCCTCGCCGATCAGAGCAACGGGCGCAAAGTGCGAATCACTTGCTCAAACACTGAGGCCTTGCCTTTGCGCCCAAAGCTGCTCTGCACTTTAAGACTAGATCATCTTGGGTCGATGTCGGGCTCACCTATGGTGATCCCGATCGATCGCCCGATGCTCTAGCCAAGCACCCATCGCCGCATCAGCTTTAACCATGAGGCGTCCCGGCACGGCGCTTAAAGCGCGCTTAAGCTCTTGCTGGCCGCTTTGTTAAGCCCGCGGGTCTATCCTAAGCGCTGTGTTTGATCAGCGCATAGGTCAAAGCCGTGACATTCCTTCAGCTCTTTTTCAGCTTCAAAGGCCGCGCGAGCCGCATGCAATTCTGGTTGGTGAGCATCGCCAACCTGTTCGGCTTGGTCGCCCTCGTGATCTGTTCCGCAGCGCTGATCGCAGCGGCCGGCAAGTCGAAGGACGCGACCGCCGTGCAGAACGCGATCGTGCTGGTCGCGCTGATCGGCTTCACCGGCTTAGCGATGGTGGTCTGGTCGAACGCGTCCGTCAGCGTCAAACGGCTGCACGACCGTGGCAAGTCGGGCTGGCTTTACCTGGTGTTTTTGCTGCCCAATTTGATGGCGCATGGATCGTTGGGCATGTCGATGTTCGGCGTCACGCAAGCTGGTGCGACCAGCCACTTGCTGGTGCTCGTGGCCGCCGTGGTCTCGCTTTGGGCGTTGGTGGAATTGGGCTTCATGCCGGCCCACGCCGAGGCGGGCCGGTTCGAGCGCGGCGCCCTGCCGAAAGGGGCGCACACGCCTGAAGATGATTTTGCCGGGTCGTGGGCCGACCGCCCGATCGAGGAGATGGCGCGGATGGTGAACACTGCCAAGCGCGAGCAGCGGGCCGCGGGCGCTGCTGCAGCCCGGGCCTGCGCGAAGCCAGGCTTTGGCCGCCGTGCTGCACGCCCCGCCTGACCGCAAGGCCGGTTTGAACGTCAGGCCCGCTTGAACGTCAGGCGTGAAGGGTTGAGGGCCGCGAGACCGAGGATGACGCACAGGCGGCCTGCACGTGCCTGCGATCTCGTTTCAGCGCTCAAGCGCGCGCCTCACCGCCCCATTCGGCTGCCTCTATCGAGGGCTCGAACCCCAGCGGCCCCTTGCGCCCGCACATCTCACTTCGGCGCCAGCACCATCACCATCTGGCGTCCTTCGAAGCGCGCATCGCTCTCGACCTTGGCGATTTCGGCGGCGTCCTCTTTCACCTTGTCCAGCAGCTTGAAGCCAAGCTCCGGATGCGCCATTTCGCGCCCTCGAAACCGCAAGGTGAATTTGACCTTGTCGCCTTCGTCGAAAAACCGCTGCATCGCCCGGATTTTTACACCGTAATCGTGTTCATCGATGTTCGGCCGCATCTTGATCTCTTTGATCTCGACGACTTTTTGTTTCTTGCGCGCTTCGGCCGCCTTTTTCTGCTCCTGGTATTTATACTTGCCGTAATCCAGGATTTTGGCGACCGGCGGCTTCGCGTCGGGCGAGACTTCCACCAGGTCCATGCCGGCCTGGAAGGCGCGTTCACGGGCGTCGACCGTTGATACGACACCGACGTTATCGCCGGTTTCGTCGATCAGGCGCACCTCGGGCACGCGGATATCATCGTTGGTGCGAGGACCTTTGTTTTCGCGCGGCGGGGGCGCTCTGTTGGGACGGCGAATAGCGTGATGCTCCTCAAGTTGTTCATCCTGTCCAGGCCGTGTGGGAAGCCCCGCGACGTGCACTGGAGGCCAATAACATAGCACCGCCCCTCGCGGCCTTCCAGCACGATCCGCGCGGCGGTTAGGCGTTTTGAACGCCTCGTTCACCGACGGTTTTTGTGCTGCAGCGCAGCGCGTCCCGGCTTGATGCGAGGGCTTTGAACACAGTCCAGGGCTTACAGTCGGTTCGCTTCAGCT
>JBCBJZ010000226.1:0-3834 GCA_038522635.1 Pseudomonadota bacterium
GTGAACCTTTCGCTGGCTGGAAAGCTGGGGGCTCTAATCGCCTGCGCTCTGCCGGTGACGCTGGGCTTTGTCGTGCCGGCCCTGCATCTTGCGACCCTTGCCATGGACGAAGCCGCGATCCGTGCCGCTTCGTCCTTGTTGAGCCACGCGCGAGCGAGCGTGACCCTGGGACTGACCGTGGCGGTCACAACCACTGCGCTGGCCCTGATCCTCGCCTTTGCCAAGTCGCGCAGCCGGGGCGGCGCGCTAACCGTGATGATCCGGCTGGCGACGCTCGGCTACGCCTTGCCCGGCGCGCTGCTGGCCGTCGGGCTGCTGGCGCCTCTGGGCGCATTCGATCAGCGGGTGACCGGCTTTGCCCAGGACCAGTTTGGATATGCTGGCGGGCTGTTGCTTACAGGGACAAGCCTCGCCTTGGTCTACGCCTTGTGCGTTCGGTTCCTGACTGTCGCGTACAACGCGCTTGATGGCGGGATGGCACGCATTCCGGCCTCGCTAGACGCAGCAGCGCGCTCGCTTGGCGCGGGGTCCGCACGCGTTCTGGCGCGAATCTACGCACCGCTGCTGCGCCCCAGCCTGCTGGCGGCGCTCGCGCTGGTCTTGATCGATACCTTGCGCGAATTGCCCGCAACGCTGATCCTGCGCCCGTTCAACCTCGAAACGCTGGCGACCCGCACTTACCGCCTTGCCAGCGATGAGCGGCTGGTCGAAGCCTCGATCCCGGCGCTTATCCTGCTTGGCGTGGGATTGCTCCCGGTGATGCTGCTGACGCGAAGCCGGGCACGCTGAAGCGGGCGCATTCGGACGGGAAAAGTGTCAGGCCGAATTGTCACTAGCGCTTGTCCGCAGCGCCCAATGCGTTCATGAAGCCTGCGCCATGGCCCGTTTTCCTTTCTCCGCCATCGTCGGCCAGAACGAGATGAAGCAGGCGCTGCTGCTGGCCGCCATTGACCCGTCGCTTGGCGGAGTGATGGTGTTCGGCGATCGCGGCACCGGCAAGTCCACCGCCGCGCGCGCTCTTGCCAGGCTGCTGCCGCCGATCACCGCGATTGAAAACTGCCCTTATGGCTGTTCCAAGGAGGACAAGGCGCGCTATCCCGATGTCTGCGGCACCGGCCCGTTGCGCAAGCGCCCGGTGCCGTTCGTCGACATGCCGCTGGGCGCGACCGAGGATCGGGTGATCGGCAGCCTCGATCTGGAACGCGCGCTGCGTGCAGGCGAGAAGGCGTTCGAGCCCGGCCTGCTGGCCAAGGCGCATCGCGGTTTTCTCTACATTGATGAGATCAACCTGCTTGAAGACCATCTGGTTGATCTGCTGCTCGATGTCGCGGCCTCGGGCGAAAATGTGGTCGAGCGCGAAGGGCTTTCGGTGCGCCATCCTGCCAAATTCGTGCTGATCGGCAGCGGCAACCCCGAAGAAGGCGAGTTGCGCCCGCAATTGCTCGACCGGTTCGGCCTGTCCGTCGAAGTGAAAACTCCCGGTGAGATCCAGACCCGCATTGCGATCATGAAACTGGTCGCGGCGCAGGAACGCGATCCGGAAGGGTTTGCGCAGGAATGGGCCGGGGAAGACGAAGCAATCCTCAAACAGATCGCGCGCGGCAAGACGAAGCTGGCCAGGCTTGAGCCGGATGATGACGTGCTCAGCGATGCGGCGCATCTTTGCCTCGCCGTGGGCGCCGATGGCCTTCGCGGGGAACTCACCCTGATGCGCGCCGCGCGCGCCATGGCGGCCTTGCAGGGTGCCAAATCCGTGCGGCGCGAACACCTGATCGCGGTCGCGCCCTCCGCGCTGCGGCACCGTCTGCGGCGCGACGTGCTCGACGAAACCGGCTCCACCGCGCGGATCACTCGCGCGATTACCGAGCTGTTTGGATGACGCCTGAGGGGGCGCCCGATCCACTCGATGATGCGGCTCTCGCCGCTCGCCTGTTCCTTGTCGCCCCGCGACTTTTCGGTGGCATGGTCTTGCGAGGTGCTTCGCCGGCGCGTGACACCATGGTGGCGGCGCTGCACGACGCCTTGACGTCAACCGGGCACCCAGTGCGTCGAATGCCCGGCCATGTCGATGGTGAGCGGCTGTTGGGCGGCGTTGACCTTGCCAGCAGCCTGGCGAGCGGGCGCGCGGTGCGCCAGCGCGGGCTCTTGGAAGAGGTCGCGGGCGGAGCACTGGTCGTGCCTATGGCGGAAAAGTTGGAAGCGAGCATCGCGGGACGTCTGGCGCAGGCGTTCGATGAGGGCGCTGGCCCTGCGCTGATCCTGCTCGACGATGCGCTTGAAGATGACGATGCGCCGCCTGCAGCCTTGCTTGAACGCTGCGCGTTTCACGCTGACCTTGCTACCTCGCGCCTGTCGGACCTTGCGCCACTGGAGGGTCCGCTTGCCGGTCTGGACACAGTTCAGCTGACTGAGGACGCCGCAGTGGACGCGCTTGCAAAGACCGGCGAAGCGCTCGGCGTGTCCTCGCTGCGCGCACTGATCTTTGCCGCTGCCGCAGCGCGCGCTCACGCCTTGTTGGGCGGGCGTGGCGAGGTAATTGAAAGCGATCTTGCGGCCGCCGTTCGGCTGGTTCTGGCGCCGCGCGCGACGCAGCTTCCACCGGTCGACGAGGCGCCAGAAGACCAGCCCGAAGAGGAGCCGCAAAACCCGCCGGATCAGTCCGAGAGCGACCATGACACCGATCAGGACGCGCCCAACGCTCCGCTCGAAGAGATGCTGGTCGAAGCGGCCAAGGCGGCGATCCCGGCAGATCTGCTGGCCGCTCTGGCAACCGGCACAGCGCCGCGCCGCGTAACTGGCGGGGGAACCGGCAAACGTCGCAAATCGGGTTTGCGCGGCAAGCCTCTGGGAGCGCGCCCCGGCATGCCGCGCGGCGGCGCGCGCCTTGCCCTGATCGACACTTTGCGCGCTGCGGTGCCGTGGCAGGCGGTCCGCCGCCGCGAGACCAATGCCGCGCCTGATGCGCCGATTCAGATGCGCAAGGGCGACCTGCGTGTACGCCGGTTTGAGGACAAGGCTACGCGGGTCACGATCTTTGCCGTCGATGCCTCTGGCTCTGCCGCCGCGGCTCGCCTCGCCGAGGCCAAGGGCGCGGTGGAGCTGATGCTCGCCCAGGCCTATGTCACTCGCAGCGAGGTCGCTTTGGTCGCCTTTCGCGCAGAGCATGCCGAATTGTTGCTGCCGCCCACTCGTTCGCTCACTCGCGCGCGCCGGGCCTTGAGCGAGCTTCCCGGCGGAGGAGGCACTCCGCTTGCGCTCGGCCTCGATGCCGCACGCGAATGTGCAGATGCAGTCGCCGCAAGGGGGCGCACACCCAGCCTTGTGGTGCTGACCGATGGCCGGGCGAACATTGATCGCGACGGACAGCCGGGGCGTAAACAAGCGGGCGAAGACGCAGCCGCATCGGCCAAGGCGATTGCACGGGCAGGCTATGACGCGCTGGTGATCGACATATCCGCACGCGCGGGGCCCGAAGGCGCGGCGTTGGCCACGGCGATGAAGGCGCGGTTTCTGGCTCTCCCGCGCGCCGATGCACGCGCCATTGCAAGCGCCGTCGAAGCCGTTCAACCGGCGCCGGTCCGGCAGGGGCACGCCGCGTGAGCCGCACGCTTGACTGGAGCCGCGAAGGGGGCCTCTGGCCTCACCGAGAGGCGAGCTCCTTCGTCCAGGCGGGCGGCGCGACCTGGCATGTCCAGCAAATGGGGAAACCCGGCGCACCCCAGGCACTGCTCCTGCACGGCACGGGCGCTTCGGTGCATTCGTGGGGTGGGCTGATGCCGATGCTGGCCGAGGACTACCACGTCACCGCAATGGACCTGCCCCGCCACGCTTTCA
>JBCBJZ010000227.1:0-3833 GCA_038522635.1 Pseudomonadota bacterium
GTTGCCGGAAGAACGCCGTATCGCCCGTCTGCCAGCGGATCAGCACCGCGACACCTGCAAACAGAGGCGCGAGCAGCACAAGACCGACGCTGGCCATGGCGATATCGCAGGCCCGCTTCAGCCAGCGCTGGTAAGGCTCGAGCGGCGGCTTGTTCAGCATCACCGTCTGCATCAGCGCCACCTGACCAAGATCAAGCCGCATGTCGCGCAAACGCGGGCCCGTATCGACGTGAATGGTCACGGGCAGCTTCCGGAACGTGGCCAGACACGCGTCGATCATCGTCTCATCGCCAAGCGGCGCTGCGATCACCACATCATCCGCATCGCGGTTGCGCGCTTCCCTGGCAAGCGCATCAAGCCGAGCCTGCAGCAACGCAGCTCGCTCGTCGTCCGACGCGCCTTTGATGGCGCCCAAGTCCGCTTCGCCGATCATCAGAAGTTCAGGACCGCCGTGCGCCAAAGCTGCGCGCACGTGCGCCAAACGCGCGCCATCGCCGATCACGATCACGCGCCGCGCCCGCACCCGTCCCCAGCGCAGCGCCAACGTGTGGAGGCGTGCCGCCATCGCGTGGAGCATCATCAAACCGAGGAGGCCGGCCGCATAAAACCCAACGAACGTGCCACGCGACACCATTTCCGTCGTCTTCGTCAGGAAACCGAACAGAACGACCACGGCCAACGCCACGTGCCACCGCGCGATCAGCGTGTGCAGTTGGGCCCCCCGCGCCGCACGTGGATCGTAAGCGATCTGCCCCTTGAGGAGCGCCGGCGCGATGAAGAACAAGGCTGTCGCCGCACCGACCACCGCATGGATGCGTAGCGGACCACCGCTGTCGTAGGCAAAAAAATGGTAAACCGCGCCGCTCGCCAACGCCGCTGTCACGATAAAGCCAGCCTGCGCGATCAGCAGGCAAAAGCCGAAGCCGAAGGGATCGAGCGCGAGGCGGGGGGAGGGGAGACGGTGGTGATCATGGCTCTCGGCCATGCGCTGCATGCCACTCACTGCAACACACCTTAAGGTCAATGATACGGGGCCCCTGGTGGCCCATGGTTTGGCATTGCGGTGCAGCAATGTCGAGCGCGTTTTTTGACTTCACGAAAGAAGTTATCCAGCTCGCTTAACGGCAGGGCGTAAGCTTAATGCGTCCGCCCTGCAACCGCGTGACAGCCAGCCCGCGATCCAGCATGCATTCGCATCATGGTGCCGGCCCGTGCGCGGCGCCGACTGCACCCACGGTCACAAACGAAACCAACGCGCCGTCACCCGGTTACCCCACCAACGCAACACCGAGATTAAGCACGCTACGCGCTCCGGTCGCTGCAACGATGGAGATCATCAGGCTCGGTTTCCCGATACCTTTGGCGCAACATCTCACCCCAACTCACGCGCTTAGCCCCTGCCGTTCAGCGGAGCGATGCGCGATGTGTTGGATTGGCAGGTGAATGCGAAAGGAGCGTTTTGGTTTCCTGACCGGTGGAGCGACCAGAAAGCAAAGCAGCTTCTAGGGGCGCATCAGAAGGTCCACCACGGGACGCTCGTCTTCGCGCACGTCGGTAAGCAGCATCGACCCCGGCTTGTGCGTGATGCACAACCGCGGCCGCGCCGCCGCCAGCGCGTTTTGAGGCGTCACACCGCAGGCCCAGAACACCGGCACTTCGCCAGGCTCGAACGATGCCGGCTCACCCCAGTCTGGCGCGTCAAGGTCGTGAATACCGATCACTGCCGGATCACCGATATGGATCGGCGCGCCATGGGCATGCGGGTACTGCGCGCAGATCGCCTTCACCCGCGCCACGTCCGCTTCCGGGATCGGCCGCATCGAGACCACCATGCCGCCGCCGAACGGGCCGACGCGGGTCAACTCAATGGACGTACGATACATCGAAACGCACCGATCGCGCTCGATATGGCGTTGGCGGATGCCGGCCTTCTGCAAGGCGCGCTCGAAGGTGAACGAGCAGCCGATGGCAAACGCGACGCTGTCGTCATCCCAATAGGACGAGATGTCCTCGACCTGCTCGTACAGCTCCGCATGGCGGTAAACGTTGTACATCGGCACATCGGTGCGCAGGTCGATCGAACCGCCTAAGTGCGGCATGCGCGGGCTGCCGGGCTTCGATACCCCCACCAACGGGCACGGGCGCGGGTTCTTCACACAGAACGCCTGGAAATCGTGGGCGAGATCAACGGGCAAGATTACCAAGTTCGCTTGCAGCATGCCCTGGGCGAGACCGGCCGTATGGCCTACGTAATCCCCCGCACGGATGGCTGCCCGCACGTCATCAACGGCGCGGTTGCGCAGCTCCTCATGGCTCAGCGCGAACGGCGTGAAGTGAGCCGCGTCCTGCATCGTATCCTCCTAAACCCTGGGCTGATGCGCAAAGCCTCTGCGGGCTCTATTGGGCGCTGACGGGTCGTACCACCAGCCGCGCGCACACAGCCGTCGCACACACGTGGTCTGCAAGCGCGACAATGTCGCAGATCATGACGTCAACATGACATTTCTGCAACCCTCGGACGCGGTCTGCACACGTTCGTTGCCGGGGCATTGACAGCGCTCCTGCCGGCTCATGCCAGCGCCCTGCGCGATTGAAAATCGATCCCACATGCGCAACACTCTTCAAGGCCGTGCGTCCGCACGGGTCCGTCCCACAAGAAAATGCTGCACGCGCTGGAGGTTACCCATGTTTGCATCTGCCCCGTCTAAACTCTTCGCTGCGGGGCTCATGCTGAGCGCTGCAACGGGCATGATCGCGGCGTCGCCCGCGCTCGCGATCGATAAGAAGGACTTCAAGGTCGTGGGGACCTGGGGAAATCTCCAGAACTGGAAGGATCACGAAAGTCGCTTCTGGAACAAGATCCTGCCGAAGCTCTCCGGCGGTAAACTGACCGCAAACGCCAAGCCCTACACCGAACTCGGGCTATCGGGCTTTGAGGTGATGCGCCTTCTCAAAATCGGCGCTTTCGATGCGGTTCACGGCCTGACCGGCTACACGTCGAGCGACGCGCCGGCGCTTGAAGGCCTCGATCTTGCCGGTGTTTTCCAGGACTTCGCGACCTACCGCAAAGGCACCAACGCCTATCGCGCCGTGATCGCACGCGAACTGGAAAAGAAATACAATTCCAAGTTGCTCATGCTTTATCCTTTCCCGAGCCAGCAGCTGTGGTGCAAGCTCGGCGATGCCAAGTCGATCGCCCTCGCAGACCTCAAGGGCAAAAAGATCCGCACCTATTCGACCACACTCGGTGACTTCATCGAGGGCCTGGGTGCCAGCGCGGTCACGATCGCCTTCGCCGAAGTGGTGCCGGCCCTGCAAAAGGGCGTGGCCGACTGCGGCATCACCGGGACGATGCCGGCCTATAACGCCAAGTGGTGGCAGGTGGTGACGCATAACGTGCGCGTACGGCTCGGCTATGCGACGACGTTCCTGGCGGTCAACATGAAGACCTGGAACGGGCTGTCGCCGGAAACCCGCAAGCTGATCGAGACCGAGGCTGCCAAACTCGAAGACGAGATGTGGACGGCAACGCAAAAGCTCGACCAGGAAGGCATGGACTGCAACGCGGCCGGCCCCTGCAAGCGCGGCAAAGCTGGCGGTATGACGCCCGTCGAGCCGAACGCTGCCGACAAGGCGCAGCTCAAAGAGATCGTTACCAACTTCGTGCTGAAGCGTTGGGTCAAGCGATGCGGCAAAGCGTGCGCGCGCGAGTGGAACAAGACGGTCGCGCCGATCGCGGGCGTTGAAGCGCCGCTTTAGAGCAACGGGCGCAAAGTGCGAATCACCTGCTCAAACACTGAGGCCTTGCCTTTGCGCCCAAAGTTGCTCTGCAC
>JBCBJZ010000228.1:0-3798 GCA_038522635.1 Pseudomonadota bacterium
CAACTATCTCGCCCTCGTCAAACTTGCCGCCGCACGCATTTGGATGCGCTTTATGAGTCGATGACCTAGAGTCGGTTCGCTTCTGCTTGAAGCGGAGCCGACATCTAAGCTTTTGTCTTGCCGTTCATCTTTCGCCTCAGGTGATTCCACCTGAAGCGGATGAACTCTAGCTGCGCTTTAACAATTGACTTGCCCGCCTCCGCTCCGTTCAATCGTTAAAGAACGATGAACGAACAGGTGAGACCGTGAGCCAAGGCCGTGGCGCCGCGCGTGCCGCTACCCCTAGCGCGTACAAAGAGGCCGATCCTCCGCCAGCCAAGCCCCCTGCAACGCTGGCACCGGGACCGAACCGTCAAAGCGTTACAGCCACGCCCGCCATGGACACACCATCCGCGGCACCAGATCCCACCGTTGCGACCATGCGCGGCGAGCGAACCGCCACGCCAGCGTTTCGCCCCGAGTCTATCCTAGAATCCCAGCGCCAGGCCGCCCGCCCGCACTCGCCTGAGTCGATTGCACCTTCCGGGCACAAAAGCTTCCTCGAAGACATCGCCGTCGAATACGGCCCGGAAGCGCAATTGCGCCAACTCTTCCTCTCCGCCGACACGGAACTGCGCAGCAAAGGCGTGTTTCTCTCCTTTGCAGGCCTGGACGAGTTGGTCGCGCTCAACGAGGCCAACCCCAAAACCTGGAACCCGATCCTGCCGATCTTCCGCCCCGACATTGGCGGGGCTGACGCAGACAATGCCTACGCGCTGATCGGGCGAGACAGCTCAGGCGAGCCCGTCGCAACGATCGCCGGTCGCCGCTTCGACTGGCATGGGACCAATTTCGCCCGCGAAGCCGAAAGCCTGCGCCTGTTCTACGCTGAACCCGATCGCGACAAAAAACCAGGCGAAGAGTGCCATGTGAACGCGCCAAGCGCGTACGATCTGACCGGCACCGTGGTGTTCTCCGGCGCGGTTTGGTACCGCCCCGATTTCCGTCGCCGCGGGATCACGACGCCGCTCGGCCACATCTCACGCGGCTACGCACTGACCCGCTGGGACCCCGGATACACCTTCAGCATCATGGCCGAGGGCGTCGAGCGCGATGGCCTCGCCAAGCGCATCAACTATCCGCACATCGATTACGAGGTGAACCTCATCAAGTCGACCGTCGGAACCGTCCGGTGCGCGCTGATCTGGACGACGAAGCTCGAGTTCATCGCCTGTATGGAGGCGTTCTTAAGCGCTCGCCTTGCGCAGGTCGACGCTCGTATCGAGCACGGACGCGCCGAGCAGGAGCGGCCCGCCTTCCCCTTGCGCTGAGGGCTGAAGCGGGAAGATCGCGCGCCGATAACGGATGCGCGTGCGCCCCACGATCGGCCATGTGACGATCGCATCCACATCATCGAAACGCGGCCGCTTGTCGTTGATCGTGGTCCCATAGGTGTCCGACACCCAACTACCGTAGGCCTGATCGGGCTGATCTTCCACCGGCCGCCCGATCGCGTACTGCGACCAGCCTTCAAGGAACGAGTAAAGCCCCTCGCCCAGGTCCATAAAGCTCAGGTGCCTTTCGCCCGGGCGCTGTCCCATCAGCACGTAGCGGTTATTGAAGACCGCCTTGAGCGTGTTGAACAGCTCATGCTGGCCGTTGGCCCGAACAAGAGGCTCCCAGTCGCGCATGAGCGTCGCGAAGGGGGTCTGCGGATCGATGTCAAGCGGGTCCACCGGACGCGTGAGGAACGCGCTCTCCTTGGCCGCCCGCGCGATACCAACGCTGCGCTCCAGCCAGCGTAACGCATCAGCGGCGCGTCCGACCATATGATGATGCCATGTCCGATCGAACCAGGTCACCACCACACGGTCGACCGGATGCTTCACCAGCCAGTCCTTGAGCCCGCGGAGGGCCCGATCGGTAACGATGTGCGGCCGAATGCGCACTTCCACTGACCGCTGGTAGCGATGAAGCGAAAGAAATCCCAGGTTTTTCACCGCGTAGGTGGTGAACTCGCCGCCGGAGAAGGGACTATCGAACGATCGACGCAGTTGACGCGAATTACCGTCCCAAAGCTCACCTTGATCATCGATGATGAGGATGGACAACGCCGTACTCCTGACACTGAAACGCAAATGTCAGTAAGGCTTACAAGTCTTAAGCCGGCGTTTATTCACGCATGCGCAATCGTTGCCTTATGACAAAAACAACCTTCCTCAGATAAGCGAAATTGAAGATGGTTCACCGCAGCATGGGAAAGGCCTCAAAAGCCCTGCCCGCGCTGCCAGCGGCGACGCGGCACATCGAACCGGCCTCACCAGCCAACCCGCACTCAGGGCTGCAGCTCGGTGTCCCAATAGAGATAGTCGAGCCAGCTTTCGTGAAGGTAGTTCGGCGGGAACAGCCGCCCGTTACGATGCAGCTCATGCACCGTCGGACGATAGGGCTTCTGCGCCGGATGCATTTCGGCGACGGCCGGCATCATGCCACCCTTCTTCAGATTGCACGGGGCGCAGGCGGCAACGACGTTATCCCACGTTGTTTGTCCGCCGTGGGACCGAGGGATCACGTGATCAAACGTCAAATCATCGGTTGCACCGCAATACTGGCAGGTGAACCGATCGCGTAGGAACAGGTTGAAGCGCGTGAACGCTGGATAAAGCGCCGGTTTCACGTAGGTCTTGAGCGAGACCACGCTCGGCACGCGAATGGCTGTCGAGGGGCTGCGCACCACGCGGTCGTACTGCGAGACCACGTTGACGCGATCCAAGCAGACCGCCTTGATGGCGTCCTTCCACCCCCAGAGCGACAACGGGTAATAGCTGAGCGGGCGGAAATCGGCGTTCAGCACGAGAGCCGGCAACGGCTCCGAAGAGTACGTCTGTGCATGCACGGTCAAGCTTCCTGCGCGATGGCGTTTCAAGCCCGGCCGGTTCATCCATGAATCGGCACGTAGCTTATGGTGTCAACGCTGAGCCAGAGGCCAGCCACCCGCAATAAAGCGCGTGCGAGTCGGCAGGACCGATGACGAATCAAGTACATCCGCTAAGGCAACCAGATACTAACTGTGCGTGTCACTAATGTGAAGTCACACAAGCTGTGGTGTTTGCGCCCTCCTCTCGCTGATCTTGCTTCCCTGATCTTACGCACTGCTCGCGGGCTACTGCGCGAACGACGAGCGTCGATCAAAGCGGCGTTTGCGCGCTCGGCTGGCGGCGTACTGCATAATAGGACCAGAGCAGGCGGGCCGCCACCGATCGCCACGGCCGCCATGGTTCGGCGTAGGCCACCATCTCCTGCGGACCTGGCCGCGCCGTCAGACCCATCGCATCTCTCAACGCCAATTGCAGCGCCAGATCTCCCGGCGCGAACGCGTCCGCGCGGCGCAGGCCAAACATCAGATATATGTCTGCTGTCCACGGCCCGATGCCCTTGATCGCCGTCAACCGCTCGATCACCTCATCATCGGGCATCCGGGCAAGCTTGGCGAAATCCAGCGCCCCCTCGTCCACGGCAGCCACGATCGCTCGCAACGTGCGCTGCTTGGGCCGCGATAATCCACACGCCCGCATGCCCTCATCGTCGAGCGCGCCGATCGCGGCTGGCGTCAGACGGCCCACAACCGTCTTGGTGCGCGCATGGATGGCCTTCGCACTCGCCACCGACACCTGCTGGCCGATGATGATGCGGCACAGACCCTCAAAGTCCGCCATGCGGGGGCGCAACGGCGGTACGCCTGCGAGAGCGGCGACGGCATCCATAACCTGACAGCGCGCGCGCAACGCCGCGATGCCCTCGGCGATGTCGTCGCTGCAG
>JBCBJZ010000229.1:0-3759 GCA_038522635.1 Pseudomonadota bacterium
TGCAGAGCAACTTTGGGCGCAAAGCGAAGGCGTGAGTGTTTAAGCCGGTGACTCACACTTTGCGCCCGTTGCTCTAGACCGGCTTGCTCAGCTGCGCAGAACGCTTATCAGCGCTTCGGCGATGCCGGCGTTGTAGGGATGCGCGCTGGTACGGGCGAGGTCCAACGGCGTTTGCCCCCCGCCGTACATCGCGGCTGTCGCATCGGTCCGCGCACCGTGTTCGATCAACAGTTTGGCGAGCACAGCCGCATTCAACGGCGTTTGCTGGCGATGGCTCTCAACGCCGTTAGCGCCGAGATAGTGCAGCAGCGTCGCGCCGTGCCCGTAGGCTGAGCGCTGCGTCGCGAGGCCCGGCTGGCGCTGCAGGCTCCGCCGCAAGGCCGCTGCATCACCACGCAGCATGTCATCCAAGGCCGTTTCGAACGCCCGCGACGGGGCTGCCTCGCCCAAGGCTTCAACCTGCTGCCAGCTCGCAAAGCCATACTCGCGTGCCATGGTCGTTTGCGCAGCTTCCTCGCTGAACGCCGCCGCCATGATCGCGTCAGGCGTGAGCCCCTGCGCGTGCGGCCACCAGGACGCCAGATGCATGTGAATGCGTCGATCGCCAGCGGCATGAGCGGCTTTGAGCGTCGCGGCCTGCCGGGCTAACTGCGCGCGGATCGTTAGCGCCCGGAACGATGCGTCTCGCACATAAGGATGCAACGCGAGAACGGCGGCCACGTCCGGTGCGGTGTAGACGTCCATCGCGTTTCCTCCGCACACCGGCTTGGGGGGCTTGGCGGCTTGGGGAGCGCTTGGCGCGCCCTGGCGCCTTGGCAGCTTAGGGAGCCAGGCGTCTCAACCGCTACGGCCACCTCCTGCTATCACCTCCTGCAATCCTAATGAAACGCCGGCATCACGTCATCAATGAAACGCGACAAGGACGCGCTCTTTTGCTCATGCGACATACCACTATCGATCCAAAACGCGTATTCGTCGAAACCGAGGTCCTCATAACGCTTGATTTGATCGATGACTTCACCTGCCGTACCCACGGTCAAATCACGGCGCATGTTGCGCGGCGCCATCATCTTATTTGAAGCCACCTCAGCATCGGTCAGCGGATCGATAAAGCCTTTTTGAACGCGCCGCTTGTTTTGAAACCACGCACCAAACGTACAATAGAAGCGGCCCAATTGATCCGCAGCCCTATCAACCTCATCGTCATGACCACCGACATAGGTATGATGCAGCAGCATGATCTTCGGCCGCCGCACCGCAGCCTCATGGCACGCGGTTTCAAACCGCTCCATCAAGGTTGAGATTTCATCCAACCCTTGCCAAAGCGGCGTGACCTGCACGTTGAACCCATGCTCAACGGCAAAAGCATGGCTGTTGGGATCTCGGGCTGCGACCCAAATGGGCGGCCCGCCAGGTTGCGTGGGCGCGGGCGCTGCCGAGGCCGCCGGGAACTTGTAATACGTGCCCTCGTGCTCACAGTCGCCATCCCACAAACGCTGCAAAAGTGGTGCGGTTTCGCGCAGACGCTGCCCCGCCTCCCACGCGTCCATCCCCGGCATCAGCCGCTCATACTCATAAGCGTAGGCGCCGCGCGCGATGCCGAGTTCCAGCCGGCCGCGCGTCAACTGATCGGTTGCCGCCGCCTCCCCGGCGAGGCGAACAGGATGCCAGAACGGTGCGACAATCGTTCCTGTACCCAACCGCACATTCTTGGTGTGATGGGCAAGATCCGCGATCGTCAAGAACGGGTTCGGCGCAATCGCAAACTCCATGGCATGGTGCTCGCCCGTCCACACCGCGCGCATCCCCCCTGCATCGGCCATTTGGCAAAGCCCGACGAAATCCTCATAAAGCTGGCCATAACCTTGCTCAGGCGTGAGGCGCTCCATATGAGCGAACAGCGAGAACTCCATCGTCTTTATCCTTCCAGTTGATGAGGTGGCGTTTAAATCGGCAGCTCGCTCGTCTGCCGGGTGGTGAAATAATGGCCGCTTCGATACCCGAGCCCCGAACGGGGATGCGCGGTGAAATCGGTAATTTCGCCGATCAAAATGAGATGATCGCCGGCGTTTACCGTTTGATGGGTTCGACACGAGAAATGCGCCGCCGCCCCGTCAATATGAGGCAAACCATCGCCGTTCGCGCTCCAGGCGACCTGACCGAAACGGTCGCCTTTGAACTGCGCGAAGAGTTGCGAGATTTCGCTTTGCCGCTCTGATAAAACGTTGATTGAAAACCGACGGCAACGCTCAAACACGCCGTAGCAGGACAACGTTTTTGCCGGACAAACGAGCAGCAGTGGCGGTTCCAGCGAGACCGATGCGAACGAGTTTGCGGTAAAGCCCACGGGCCGCTGCATGCTATTGAGCGCAGCCACAACGACAACGCCCGTTGGGTAGGCGCCGAAAGCTTGGCGGAGTTCGCGTTTACAAAGGGTGGTCATGCATCGACCTCCGAACAATGGGACAGGAGCGCGTCGGTCACGTCGCGGTGGTGCGTCATGGGCAGCATGTGTGCCGCGTCACCGATGACGATCTGGCGGCCGTTTGGGACGAGGTCTGCCAGCGCACGGGTCATGGCGGCGGTCGAGTTGGGGTCGCGACCACCGGTTATGAAGAGCGCCGGGCAAGCGATGGCGCGCAGTGCGGGATCGGCTGGGGCATCGCCCTGTGCGAAGGCGGCGTAGGCGGCCTTGTAGCCCTTCGGGTCAACGCTTGAGAGCCAGGCAGCGCAAGCCTCGCGCTCAGGCGAGGTGGCGCCGGCAAACCATCGCGAAAGCGTGCCAGCGGCATCGAAAGCGTGCGCGCCATCGAGGCGCGAAGCGCGCTTTGCAACGGCGCGGGCCGCATCGGGGGCACGCCGGTAAATCGCGTTGCAGGCGCACACGCTGCGCACGCTTGCGGGGTAACGCACCGCAAGATCGAGCGCGATCATGGCACCCAACGAATGGCCAACGATGTGCGCCGGTAAGGTCAGCGCGGCGGCAAGTTGATCGGTCAAAGCGGCAACCCGCGCCGTGCTGGAGAGCCGGTCGGCCCGTTGCGAAGCGCCGTGTCCCGGCAGATCGGGGGCGATCACGTGATGGGTGTCAGCAAGGCCCGCGATCACGCCAGCCCACGCTTCCGCGCGCAGCCCCACACCGTGGAGCAAAACGACGGGCGTGCCGCGCCCTCGCTCGATGGCCGCTAGCGAGCCGAACTCAGACCGCGGCTGGGTTCTCCACGTCATGACCGAGCTCTTTCAGATCCTGGTAGCGATCGCCGATGCGATGGTGGGGTCGTCCCGAGGTGGCGCCGCCGAGCGCGACAACGATTTCGTTCGCGCGCGGCGCATCGGGAATGGCGAATTGCACGGTGAGATAGTGCGAGCGCCGGCCAACATCGTTGCGGTCCATCAGCGGCACCGTGATCGGCGCGTTGGCTGGTCCGCGCGTGTTGGTGAAGGCGAGGTACGATTTTGCCTGCAGCGCCTGGCGGTAGACGTTGCCGAAGCGCAGCGTGTGGATCAGCCCGGAAGCGTGTTCCACTTCCCCCTCAAGGCCGACGACTCCAGCCTTGCCGTACGCTTCGATCGCCTCGCTGGAACCAGCAACCGCGATGATCCGTTCGGTGAGCAGCCCCCCAAGCGTTGGCCCATAAGCTCGGATCTCCGCGCTCAAGTCCTCCACGTAGCGGCCCGCCCACGGGTTGGTGAGGACGGCTGCGACGGCAAACATCCGCCATGGGATCCGGGCTTGCCGAAAGCCTTCAACCAGGACAG
>JBCBJZ010000230.1:0-3715 GCA_038522635.1 Pseudomonadota bacterium
CGCCCGCGAACCACTGAAGTAGTCCGGCTTTCCAGACAACGGAACACGGGTCGACGCTCAACCGAGGCGTCGGCCCGTTTCCTTTCGGCGGTGGCATTCGTCGTGTTCTTCGACCTAATGGGCCCGAACGATGAACGGCGAAGAGAGAGTTTCATCCGCTTGAGGGTCGCTCTACCGAAAGCGAAAGATGAACGGCGAAAAGAGAGCTAGCTGTTGTCGCGCAGGCGGGGTCTGCTAACGATACGCGATGGACAACAGCACCCCCGCCGCCGAGGCGCTCCCCACGTTCGATGACATCACGGCAGCCGCCACGCGCCTTCGCGGCCACGCGGTGCGTACACCCTTGCTCCAGCACCCCGCGCTCGATGCCGCCGCAGGCGGAACCGTGCTCGTCAAGGCCGAGAACCTGCAGCGGGTCGGCGCCTTCAAATTCCGCGGCGCCTACAATGCCATCAGCCGGCTCTCAGCCGACGCCTACCCGGGCGGCGTCGTCGCTTGCTCCTCCGGTAACCACGCGCAAGGCGTCGCGACCGCGGCAAGCCTCCTCGGCTTTGCTGCGACCATCGTCATGCCGTCTGACGCCCCGGCTCTGAAGATCGCACGCACGCGCGCGGCCGGCGCCGAAGTCGTCCTATACGACCGCGTCAACGAGGACCGCGAGGCGATCGCTAAGGGGCTATGCGGCCAATTGCGCGCAGCCTTCGTGCACCCGTTTGATAACCCTGACGTGATCGCCGGCCAGGGCACGGCCGGGGTTGAGATGATGGAGCAGGCCGCTGAGCGCGGGCTGACACCGGATGCGGTCGTGGTTTGCGTCAGCGGTGGGGGCCTACTCGGTGGGATCGCGCTTGCGGTGAAGGCGCACGCGCCGACCGCGCAACTCTATGCCGCTGAGCCGGCGGGCTTCGATGACATGGCGCGCTCGTTGGTGAGCGGTCAGCGTGAGCACAACGAGGCGGCGAGCGGATCGATCTGCGATGCGCTGCTCACGCCGTCGCCGGGCGCGATTACCTTCGCGCTCGCCCGCGAGCACGTCAGCGCGGGGCTGGTGGTGACCGATGATGAGGTCCGCGAGGCGATGCGCTTCGCGTTCACCGAGATGAAGCTGGTGGTCGAGCCGGGAGGTGCGGTGGCGCTCGCCGCGGTGCTAACGGGCAAGCTTGAGACGCGAGGACGCTGCACGGGCGTGCTGATCTCGGGCGGCAACGTCGACCCTGCCACCTTCGCGACCATCATCAACAGCTGACGTCTATCGACGCCTGACAAACAACGTCTTGCCACGTCGTGGTGGCAGCAGTCAGCCCGGTAGGCGCCCGCCGATCGATGCTGTGATGTCCGCTGCTGTGCGTTTCGCAAGCGGCCCAAGCTCGGCCAAGCGCTCAGCGGAAAGCCGTGTCGCTGGCCCCGTGATCGACATCGCCGCGATCACCTCAGCGTGCTCGTTGTAGATCGGCGCAGCAACAGCACACATCCCCGCTTCGTGCTCTTCCGCGTTGACCGACCAACCGCGCGCGCGGATCGCCGCAAGGTCGTCAAACAGCGCCGTTGGATCACTGATCGTGTTGGGCGAAAACCGTGGCAGGCCTGTGCGCTGCAATAAGCGCCGCACTTGCACATCATCCATGCCGGCCAGCAAGGCCTTGCCCACGGCCAGCGCGTGCAGGGGCCCACGCGAACCTGCCCTATGGAAGGCGCGGATCGACGCGTGGCTCTCGACCTGTGCGATGTAGACCGCTTCGCCCTGGTCCTCGATCGCGAGGTTCACCGATTCGCCCGTTTCCTCCATCAGCGCGCGCATTTGCGCCCGCCCGATGTCGTTGAGTTTGCGGTGACGCAGGAACGCGTTGCCGATCTGGAAGGCGCGCACGGCAATGAACCAGCGCCCTCGCTCTTCATCGTGGCTGACGAAACTGTGCGCTTCGAGCGTCGTGAGGATGCGGTGGGCCGTGGAAGCGGGCACGCCGGCGCGCAGTGCGATGTCGCTCAGCGAGATGCCGTCCACTTCAGCGAGGATCTCGAGCAGGGTCAACGACCGGTCGAGGCCTTTGGAGGGCGTGGCGCCTTGGCCCGTCGGGCCAGAGCCTGCCGGGGTCGTTTCAGGGCGGCGTTTCAATTCGGCGGTGCGGGGCATCAGGGGCTCGTAGAGTGACAAAACCGCTTCCTTCGTAGCCTGCATCGGCTGACCTGTGAAGTCGCGATGTTGCATCGCAACGTAAATCGCAGGTTCATTTTGACGCGCTTCGTTTCAAAAAATCAATGATTACATGGGTTTGCTGTCGATATGAAAAATGAAATGCGTTTTTATTTATGGACAGAAGGGGCGCGTGGCGCTACAAGGCTGTACGCGATGTCAGCGCGCCACCCGCCTCTTCGGAACTGACCAGTTCCACATTCAAAATTCGATCTCAAAAATGAACGTCGCGGCCTCACGTCGCCACGCGCACGAAAGGAAACGCCATGACAGGTTTTAACGGCCTTGCCGTTCCAGGTCCGACAAACATGCCCTTCCAGATCCGCCAGGCGATGGATGTGCCGCTGGAAGACCACCGCGCGCCCGACTTTCCCGCGTTCACAAAGCCGCTGCTGGAAGACCTCAAGCGCATTTTTATGACCACCACCGGCCGGGTGTTCGTGTTCCCGGGCTCAGGCACCGCAGGCTGGGAAAGCGCGATCGCCAACACGCTGTCACCGGGCGACAAGGTGCTGACAGCGGTCTTCGGCCAGTTCTCACATCTGTGGTGTGACATGTGCCAACGCTTCGGGCTGGAGGTCGATGCGATCCAGGTCCCGTGGGGTCAAGGCACGCCGCTGGATCAGTTCGAAGAGCGGTTGCGCGCCGACAAAGAACACAAGATCAAGGCCGTGCTGGTCTGCCAGAACGAGACCGCAACCGGCGTCACCAGCGACGTGCCGGGGGTGCGCGCCATCCTCGACAGCCTCGACCATCCCGCGCTGCTGATGGTGGATGGCGTGAGCTCGATCGGGTCGATCGCGTTTCGCATGGAAGACTGGGGCGTCGACATCGCCGTGTCGGGCTCACAGAAAGGCTTCATGCTGCCAACCGGCCTTGCCATCGTCGGGGTGAGCGCAAAGGCGCTGGAAGCTTCGAAGTCCGCAACCCTGCCGCGATGCTTCCTCAGCTACAACGACATGATCGCCACCAACGATCAGGGCTATTTCCCCTATACGCCGGCGACCACACTGTTGCGCGGCCTGCGCGCTTCAATCGACATGCTCGAGGCAGAAGGCCTGGAGGCCGTGTGGGCGCGTCACAACCGGTTGGCGACGGGCGTGCGCAAGGCCGTGGAAGCTTGGGGCCTGTCACTGTGTGCCGTCGATGAGATGTGGCACTCCGATACGGTCAGCGCGATCATGGTGCCGGAGGGCTTCGACGCCAACGACGTCATCAAGACCGCCTACCACCGCTACAACCTGTCGCTCGGCGCCGGGCTGTCGAAGGTCGCGGGCAAAGTCTTCCGCATCGGCCATCTGGGCCATCTCAACGAGATGATGGTGATGGCTTCGCTGAGCGGGGCTGAACTCGCCATGCGCGATTGCGGCATCCCCTTCCAGCCTGGAGCTGGCGTCGGCGCGGCCGTGACCCATTTCACCGCAACAAGCGCGCCGGCCGAACTGCGTGTGGCCGCCTAGATCATCGGGCGATTTATCGGGATCACCACAGGTGAGCCCGAAATCGCCCAAAGATGATCTGATC
>JBCBJZ010000231.1:0-3707 GCA_038522635.1 Pseudomonadota bacterium
TGGTCGGTGCTGGTGACCGCGTTCCTGCTGCTGCTGTCGCTGCCGGTGCTTGCTGGCGCGATCACGATGCTGCTGACCGACCGCAACATGCAGACCGCGTTCTACGATGCAGCCGGCGGCGGTGATGCGCTGCTTTACCAGCACCTGTTCTGGTTCTTCGGCCATCCGGAAGTGTATATTTTGATCCTGCCAGGCTTCGGCATGATCTCGCACATCGTGTCGACGTTCTCACGCAAGCCGATCTTCGGTTACCTCGGCATGGCCTATGCCATGGTGGCGATCGGTCTGGTCGGCTTCATCGTGTGGGCGCACCACATGTACACGTCCGGCATCGGCGTTGATACGCAGGCCTATTTCGTGTTCGCGACAATGGTGATCGCGGTGCCAACGGGCATCAAGATCTTCTCCTGGATCGCAACGATGTGGGGCGGATCGATCAGTTTCCGCACGCCCATGCTGTGGGCGCTGGGCTTTATCTTCCTGTTCACGGTCGGCGGCGTGACCGGTGTGATGCTCGCTAACGCTGGCGTCGACCGCTACATGCACGACACGTACTATGTGGTTGCGCACTTCCACTATGTGCTGTCGCTCGGCGCTGTGTTCGCGATCTTCGCGGGCTGGTACTACTGGTTCCCGAAGATGAGCGGCTACATGTACTCGGAGTTCTGGGGCAAGCTGCACTTCTGGCTGACTTTTATCGGCGCCAACATCCTGTTCTTCCCGCAGCACTTCCTGGGTCTCGCCGGCATGCCGCGTCGCTATGCCGACTACCCTGAAGAGTTCGCCGGCTGGAACTACGTGTCATCGATCGGTTCTTACATCACGGCCGTTGGCACGGTGGTTTTCTTCATCGGGGTCGCCCTCGCGTTTGCACGTCGCGAGAAGGCTGGCGACAACCCGTGGGCGGAAGAGGCGACAACGCTGGAATGGACGCTGCCCTCGCCGCCGCCGTTCCATCAGTTCGAGACGCTTCCTGTGGTGAAATCAACCTCCGGTCACTGACGGGTAGACGATGAGATGGGCCGCACGCAACGTACCGCGGGTGGCTCCTCGAAGGCGAAGGGATACACATTGTTTGAAGCGATCAGTCTGTCAAAGATGAGCCTCACCGCAGCGCGTGCGCGTGCTTCGAACGCGTCCCGCGGCGGCCTAAGTGCCGTCAAAACCGGAGCGCTTGGCTTTGCTTTGGCGGTGGCGGTTGCGGCGGCCACGACGTTTGCCTCAACGTCTACGGCCTTCGCAGGCACGGTGGAGCGGCCGAAGGCGCCGAACGCACTGCACTCGGTTTGGGTTTTCCAAACGGTTTGCGTCAACCCGATGCCGTCGACGTCCGCGCTCGAGAAAATGGCCAAGCAGTTCGGCTTCAAGCCGGTGACCGGCAAAGCCCTGCAGGGCTTCGCACCGCAAGCGAAGCCGGAGTACCTGAAGGCCTGGGCGTTTCCTGATCACGCGCGCGTTTTCCGCGTCGCTGTGGCGATCAGTGCTGTCGATGCCGAACTCGGCAAGAATTTTCCCGCCTACGCGAAAGGCAAAGCGACCGGCTGTACGGTTGTGCTGCCCGCGAAAGATAAGCCGGCGATGGTGACCGCGGGCATGCAGCAGTTGCTGGAGCGCAAGCCTGACGAGACGTACCCGGCAGGGCCGTTCAAAGTGAACGTGTGGATCAATGAGGCACGGGGCAACGTGCTGTTGGTCTATCATTATGCCCCGGCTAACGGAAAGCCGGGCGGGCTGATCTCGTTGGTGACGCTGACGAAGTGATGCTCAGGGCCGGTTGCCTCGACGCACGGCGAAGCGGTGGTTGGCAAGCACGAGATGGGAAGCTCTTCCGTGATCGACGCCGGAACGACACGTAGCCCGGAACGATACGTAGCAAGGTAACGTGACGAGATATGACGACGCTATCGACGCCCGCCGCTGACACTTCGGACGTTGCCGTCTCCAGCACGGCACGTGGTGACGTTGGCGATTACATCGCGCTGCTCAAGCCGCGCGTGATGTCGCTGGTCATTTTCACGGCGATCGTTGGCATGTTGGCGGCGCCAACGCCGATCCACCCGGTGCTCGCGTGCATCGCGATCCTTTGCATCGCGGTTGGCGCGGGTGCTTCGGGCGCGCTAAACATGTGGTTTGATGCCGACATCGATGCACAGATGCAGCGCACGGCGGCGCGTCCGGTCCCGCGCGGGCACGTTACGGCCGACCAGGCTTTGGTTTTCGGCGTGGTGCTCTCCGTCACGTCGGTCATGACGCTGGCTTTGTTCGTTAACTGGGCGTCGGCCGCGTTGCTCGCGCTTACGATCGCGTTTTACGTGTTCATCTACACCATGTGGCTGAAGCGTCGGACCGCGCAGAACATCGTGATCGGTGGTGCTGCGGGCGCTTTCCCGCCGATGATCGGATGGGCCGCGGCGACCGGGAATGTGAGCCTCGAAAGTGTGGTCATGTTCGCGATCATCTTCCTTTGGACGCCGCCGCACTTCTGGGCGCTCGCGCTGTACCGCGCACGCGACTACGAACGCGTGGGCGTGCCGATGCTGCCGGTGGTAGCGGGCGCGCAGGCCACGCGCTTGCAGATCCTGCTCTACAGCATCGCGCTGGTGGCCGTTGCGGCCGTGCCTGGCTTCATCGGGCTTGGCGGCATCGCCTACATGGTGGCGAGCACGCTGGCGGGTGCAGGCTTTATCTGTCTGGCGTGGCGCGTTTACGTGACGCCGGATGGGCGCGAGAACGACCGGGCGGCGAAGCGGTTGTTCGGCTATTCGATCTTCTACCTGTTTGCGGTGTTCGCGCTGATGCTGGTCGAGCATGCCGGCGCCGCGCTGATCAAGGTGCTGGCATGAGCGAAGGTCTGATCGAGGGCCACCGGGTCGAAACGGCCGACGAAGCACGCGCGCGCAAGCGACGCTCGGTTGCGATTGCCGTGGCGCTCGTCGCAATGGTGGGCCTGTTCTATGTGGGCACGCTGGTCAAGTTGGGGCCTGAAGGCGTGCGCAACAAGGACGGCTTCAAGAACCCGAACGCCGTGAAGAAAGCGCTTGAAATGATCGGTGCGCGCCCGGCGACGCCAGCGGCAACGACGACGCAGCCGAAACCGGCAGGGCCAACCGCAACGCCAAAGGCGAAGCCGAGCGACGCAGCAGGTCCCGCATCGCCGTCCGGCCTAGCACCCGCGACAGCGCAGCCTGGGGCCAACTGACGATGTCAACGGCTGCACGCAACCAGAAGCTTGCTTTCACCTGTGGTGCCATCGCGCTGGGGATGCTCGGCATGGCCTACGCCGCCGTGCCACTCTACCAGCTCTTCTGCCAGGTGACCGGCTACGCTGGCACCACGCAAAGGGCGGAAGCGCCGAGCGGCAAAGTGCTCAAGCGCACGATCACGGTTCGGTTTGATGCGAACACCGACAAGCGGCTGCCGTGGACGTTCGAGCCCGTCAAAGCGTCGATGACAGTGCGTATCGGCGAACAAAACCTCGCCTTCTATCGCGCGACCAACACGTCCGATAAGCCCGTCACTGGCACGGCGAGTTTCAATGTCGCGCCCGCCATCGCGGGGTCGCACTTTGCGAAGATCGCCTGCTTCTGCTTCACCGAGCAGACGCTGAAGCCGGGGCAAAGCGTGGACATGCCGGTTAGCTTTTATGTGGACCCGGGGCTGGTTGAGGATGCAGATGCACGCGGCGTTCAGGAGATCACGCTGTCGTA
>JBCBJZ010000232.1:0-3700 GCA_038522635.1 Pseudomonadota bacterium
TCACATGCAAAGGGTAGTCGACCTCGGCCATGTATAGCTTCGCGAACGCGCGCCACGTTCCGCCAACCGCGTAGAACGGTCGCGCACGATCCGCCTTCAGCCACCCGACGCGCGCCAACGCTTTGGCCGCGAGCTTCGCACCGGTTTCGAGCCGCCCTTGCGCGCTGTCGTACAGGCGCAAGCCCCCCAACGGCAGCGAGGCATCGTGGTGTGCCTGCCCGGTGGGTCCAATGTCGATCAGCTCAAGCGATCCACCGCCCAGATCTCCTGCGATTCCATCGGGCATCATGAAGCCCATCGCGACGCCGGCCGCCGCTAACTCAGCTTCCTTCGCACCGCTCAAGATCTCAATCTTAGCCCCGCATGCGCGTTCGCCCGCTGCGATGAAATCGGGGCCATCGGCCGCTTCACGCACCGCCGCCGTCGCGATCGCACGCACGTTCTTGACCTTCATCAGCCGGGTGATGACGCCAAAACGCGCCAGGGCCGTTAACGCGCGCCGCGTGGGCTCCTCGCCAAGCGCACCCGTCGATCCGACGTTTCGGCCAAGGCCGCACAGCACTTTCTCGTTGTAGATCGGCTGAGGCGAGCGGATCGCGCCCTCGTAGACAACCATCCGCACCGAGTTCGACCCGATGTCGATCACCGCCAGGGGTTCAAGCTCACTGCGGCTGCCCCATCCCCTGATCCGCCGCCACGGGTCTTTCATGGAAACGGGTCTTTCACGGAAACGGGTCCTTCACGTGTCGCGCGTCCCCTGAGACCGACCGACCAAGCTCCCCTTCGCCGCGTCGGCCTGCGCCGGCCGCGCTTGACCGCCATCACGCACAAGACGCGGCTGGTCATCCAGCGACACACGCGGGGGAAAGCTCTCCTCCACCGCTTCGCCCCGTCCCGAAAGGCTGGGGTTGGTCATGAAATACTCATGCGCGTTGAACGGCTCATCACCGGGTTCAGGCACGACGCGTTCGGCCCCGCCATCGGCGTTGATCGACCAGCTTTGCTGGTTGTCCTTCATGTTCGCGACCATGATCTGACCCAGGATCTGCTCGTGCACCGTCTCGTTCATGATGGGCAGCATCGCTTCGACCCGTCGCGAAAGGTTGCGCGGCATCAGGTCGGCTGAACTGATGTAGACGTGCGCACGCGGCGAGGGCAAGGGAGCACCGTTGCCAAAGACGTAAATGCGGGCATGCTCCAAGAAGCGTCCGATGATCGAACGCACACGAATGTTCTCCGACAGGCCTGGCACGCCGGGACGCAGGCAACAAATGCCTCGCACCACCAAATCGATGCTGACACCCGCCTGGCTCGCCGCATAAAGCGCCTCGATGACCGGCGCATCGACGACCGAGTTCATCTTCATCCAAATGGAAGCGGGCCGCCCGGCCTTCGCATGCGCGATCTCTTCGTTGATGTGCTCAAGCAGGCGGTTGCGGATGCCGAACGGGCTTGCCGCCATCATTTCAAGTTTTGAGGGTTCAGCGTAACCGGTCACGAAGTTGAAGATCCGCGAGACGTCGCGCCCGATCGTCCGATCGGCTGTGAAGAACGAGAGATCGGTGTAAACGCGCGCGGTCATCGGATGGTAGTTGCCGGTGCCCACATGGCAGTAGGTTGCCACGTTATCGCCCTCGCGGCGCACCACCAGGCCAAGCTTGGCGTGTGTCTTCAGTTCGACGAGGCCATAGACCACGTGCACACCCGCGTTCTCCAGATCTCGCGCCCAGCGGATGTTCGCCGCTTCATCAAAGCGCGCCTTGAGTTCCACCACCGCGGTGACCGCTTTGCCCGCTTCGACCGCTTCGGTCAGCGCCTGCACGATGGGGCTGTTCTGCGAGGTCCGGTACAGCGTCCACTTGATCGCCATGACGTTGGGATCAGCCACCGCCTGGCGCAGAAACTGGACCACCACATCGAACGACTCATAGGGGTGGTGGACGACGATGTCCTTGGCACGAATCGCGGCAAAGCAATCGCCGTTGTAATGCCGGATGCGCTCTGGAAAGCGGATGTTGAACGGCTTGAAGGTCAGGTCGGGCCGGTCTGATACGATGAGCTGCGAGACGTCCGCCAAGCCCACCAGACCTTTTTGCAGCACCGTGGTGCGCTCGGCGGAACGGTGCTTGCCGACCACGAACGAGCTTAGGCGGTCGGGCATTTTCGCATCGAGTTCCAGGCGGATCACCTGGCCCCGGCGTCGCCGCTTCAGCGCGGTCTCGAACGAGCTGACCAGGTCTTCGGATTTCTCCTGCAGCTCCAGATCGCTATCGCGCAACACGCGAAACAAGCCGTGCGCCACCGCTTCACGCCCTGGCAGCAGCTGCTCCAGGTGCATCATGATCACCGTCTCAATCCGCATGAAGCGGATCGTCCCGGCTTTGTCATCGCGCTTGGGCAAGCGGATAAAGCGCGGCAACGTGCCGGGAATGGGCAGCAGGTTGTGCGCCCGCACATCATCCTGCGCCCGCGTGACCTCAATGCCGAGCGTCAGCGCCCGGTTGCCGATGAAGGGAAACGGGTGGGCTGGATCAACGGCCAACGGCGACAGGCTCGGGAAGAAGCGATCCATGAAGGTCGTCGAAAGCCACGCGAGCTCTTGCGCCGTCAGGTCATCTTCTTCGACGATATGAAGGTCCACCGCTTCCAATTGTTCGCTCAGGTCACGCCAAACGCTCTGCATGCCATCGACGAGATCATCCACAAACGTTTCGATCTCATCGAGCTGCTGCTTTGGCGTCAGCCCATCTTCGCTGAGCGTGGTCACGCCGGCGGCCACCTGGCCCGCGATCCCCGCCACGCGCACCATGTAGAACTCATCGAGGTTGGAAGCGGAGATCGAAAGAAACCGCAGCCGCTCGAGCAGCGGATGGGAGGTGTTGCCCGCCTCCGCCAGCACGCGCCTGTTGAACTGCAACCACGAAAGTTCACGGTTGTAATAGCGCTGGCGCGCCTCCGCCGGTTCCAACGACGTACCGCCCTTGGGCGCGCCGTCGGCGTCCAGCGTCTCGCTGGCCGCTTCGGCTTGATCTTTCGCTACCATGATCACCTGCTGCGAACGCTGGGGTTCATCCACCGCGGGGTAGAAGCACCGCCAGTGCTAAGATGAACGTCTAACTGAGGCTCAAGAGGTCTGCTCCGCGTCTCGAGCAACCGGCGCAAAATGCGAAGCACTGGCTGAAACACGCACGCCTCGCTTTTGTGCTCAAAGTTGCGGAACGAGCCTTTGCCAGGGCGACATGCCAAGTCAAAGGTGCCCCCTCAAAACCTTCAATCTCGCCATCAATCTCGCTCGACCGATAGCAGGTGCTCGTGACAGATGCCAGACACGCAGCAAGCGCGCGGTAAGCGTATCGTGACACGCTGTAGGGGTGCCGCGCCACCGCGCCTGGCCATCTATGAACTCAACCGCATCCCCCGCTCGCTTGGACCCTCGTTGTGAGCGTCGCTCTCAATCTCCCCCAGCGGCGCGTTGCCACCGGCATGCGCCAGCACATGCGCCACCAACGCCCGCGTCACCCGCCGTTTGCCGGCGAGCGCTGCCTCATCGATGAGACGAGCCAGCCGCGCAGCTTCTGCAAACGAACGGTCCATCCTGCGCATCAGGTATTCGACCACCGCCGGCTCCACCGTCAGTTGCCGATCGACGAAGTGCTTTACCAGCACGCCGCGCAACAACATTTCGTCAGGCGCAGCGATC
>JBCBJZ010000233.1:0-3666 GCA_038522635.1 Pseudomonadota bacterium
CTGGGACCGCGTCAAGGTGAGGCGAACCAGCGTCCTTGACCGGCGTTAGCGCCAACGAAAAGTCGGTGCGCTTCAGCTTGAAGCAGAACCGACATCTAAGCTGACTTCTTTCGTTCATCTCATCGCATCAGGTGAGTCCGCCTGATTCAGATGAGTTCTAGCCCATGGCACCCAGGCATGACCGCACGCACCATTTTGATCACCGGCTGCTCCTCTGGCATCGGGCTCAGCGCCGCCCACCGCATGCGCGAGAAGGGATGGCGCGTCTTCGCAACCACGCGTCAGGTGAGCGATGCAGAACGGCTACGCACGCGTGAAGGCTTCGCCGATGCCTTAACGCTTGATCTTGAAGACGAGGCCTCGGTGCAGGCGGCCGCGCGCGAAGCGCTTGAGCGCAGCGATGGGCGTATCGATGTGCTCTTCAACAACGGCGCTTACGGGCAGATCGGCGCCATCGAGGATATATCCGCCACCGCGCTGCGTCGTCAGCTTGAGGTGAATGTGGTGGGCACGCACGCGCTCACCAACGCGCTTATCCCGTCGATGAGGCAGCGCGGAGCCGGGCTGATCGTGCAAAATTCATCCGTGCTCGGTTTGGCCAGCGGGCCCTACCGCGGCGCCTACTCGGCGTCGAAATACGCGCTCGAGGCGATCAGCGATGCGCTGCGGATCGAACTGGAAGGAAGCGGTGTCAACGTGGTTCTGATCGAGCCCGGGCCGATCCGCACGCGCTTCATCGACCACGCGCTGCGCATCTTTAACGAGACGATTGATGCCCAAGCCTCGCCGCACGCCGAAGCCTACAAGGCGCGCCTGGACGCCATGGAGCGCGGCGGGCGGACCACGTTCAAATGCGAGCCCGATGCCGTCGTCGACAAGCTGGTGCAGGCGATCGAGGCTCGCCGCCCCAAGACCCGCTACTATGTGACCGTGCCGACTTACGTGGCGGCCTACGCCAAACGGTTTTTGCCCGACCGTCTGTTCGATCGGTTCGCCCGCAACAACTGAGCGCGCCTATCTGATAAGTGGGCCGGACCGCGCTTCAAACCGGTTATCGACCCAGAATTGACCCCCGCGCCGTAAAGGGCAGGTCACTGTTGTTCGGGGCTGGGCTGGACGCTCCAGCCTTTGACGAACTTCGCCTCTTCCCAGGTGCGCCAATACGCTTCGATCTGCTCCGCGCTCGCCGACACGCGGATGTCGCGCTCCAACGGCGTCTTCCGGTTGGGGCTGAAATCGGTCAGCAGCAGCACATAAGCTGGGTGTTCGTCGCTCGCTTCTTCCTTGTTGGTCCGCCACATCAGCAGCTTGCGCACCATCGTGCGGCCCTTCAGCTCCTTCGTCGCGACGGCCCGACGCAGCAACGTCGCTTCCGGCAACCGCAGCGGCGCCGCCGCCTCATCGCCTTCCGGAACATCGGCAAGCGCGGCCAACTGCTTGAGCCCGGTCTCATCGGCATGCGGGGCTTTATCGTCGCGCAGGCGGATGAACTGTGGCGAGATCAGGCTTGCCAGCGGCAGGCGGCGCGTGCTCTCCCACCGCTTAGCCTCGCCGTCCCATTGCAGCACCGCCCGCAGGATTGGCTCACCGGCGCTCGAGCGCGTGATGACGTCAAGGCATTCGATTTCGGCAACCAGGCCCGGATCAATCATCGCGTAAGCAACCCGGTCTGAGTTCACCTCGGTGTAGGCGCTCTCAACCCGACGCTGCTTGAGATCTGCCAACAACGTGATGCGTTCATCGTCGGAAAAGCCGCCGCCGGTGCGTCCCACGATGTGGAAGGCACCATCCTCTCGCACCAACGCGAGCAGCAGCGAGTGCAACATCTCGGCGCGCTCGCCAGAACCTTGCGAAAAGCCGATCACCGCGAGATCAAGCGTATGGCGCGGTTTGATCTTGAACCACCCGTGTGCCGGTGAGAGCGCGCAGACCCCCTCGCTGCCCTCATCCTCGACCCATTGGCGAAAGCGGCTGGTGATCGTATCGCGGTCGCCTTTGATGGTCTCGATCGGGTGCACACGCTCGCCGCCCTTCAGCAGGCGCAAGAGCGTATCGTGGGCTTCAAGCGGACGCGCCGACAGATCGTCATCGTCGATGTGATCGATCGCGAAGGCGGCAAAGCGCAGCCGGTCGACGTCCTCTTGCGATTGAGGCGCGCGGGCCAGGCGAACGACATCATGCACGCGTTCGCGCCTGCCATCGTCCCACTTGACGTAGAGTTCACCGATAAGGATCGCGTCGCGCACGCCGGCCGCCTTGAGCAGGCGCGCGGCTTCTTCGTGGAACGGCGCACCGACGCGGACCGTGCCGTAGGGGTTGAGCGAAACGACGTCGCCGTCGCGATAGATCAGCAGCGTGAACTCGCCGTCGAGCTTGCGTGAGATCAGGTAGTCCCCGTCGGGCACGCGTTTGCGCGCCATCTCCGGGTTGAGCGGCATCATCAGCCGCGACAGTTGCCGTCGCCGCAGTTTAGCAAGCGGCAGCAGGTTGATGTCGTGCAGGGCGCCAGAGGTGCCGGTCCGGTAGCTGCCGACACGTTCCTTAAGCTGCGTGAGCGTGACGAGGTCGTTGTTGCTCATGGTTGGATCCTGCGGGGATTGGCTGAGGGTGCGGGATTGGCTGGGTGCGGGCTTGAGTGGCGCTTCGGGCAAGGCCGCCTCGAGGCCAGAACGCGCCTCAAGGCCAGAACGCACCTCTAGGCATGGGGCGCGCAACGCTTAGCGTTCAGCACTTTTGGTGGTTTTGGCCTTGGCTTTTGTGGGGGTGGTCCGGCGCTTGGGCGTCTTGATTTCGGCTTGCGACGCGGCAGCCGCGGTGGGCTTGCTTTTGGCCGCAGGCTTAGCCCGCGCTGGCGTCTTCGATTTCCTCTTGCCCGCCGCCTTGCGTTCAACGTCCGCGGTGTCGGCCGTCTTCGATGGCGTGCCGCGGACCGCCTTTGCCGAGGCTTCGGCGACGCGCTCGCCCTTGGCCTGCTGCTTTTTCCTTCGGGCCGCCTTGGCCGTCGGTTTGATCGCTTCGCGCGCGCCCGATGCGGCGGATGCCGGAGCAGCGTCTGACGCGGTCGTCGCCTCGGTTTTGGCGATCACATCTTTGACGCTTGGCGCTTTCCGGGGCGTTTTTCGCGCCGGAACCTTGGGCGATGGCGCGGCGGCATCACCGGCAGTTGCACCCTCGCTGGCCGCGGCGCGCTCATCCAGTGGTTCAGGCCGCTTCAATTCGAGGTTCGACAGGTGCAGCAACAAAATATAGCGCGGGCCATCAACGCGCCCCTCCAAAAACCCGCGATACGTCACGCCGCCGCGCCGGAACACCAGCGGTTCCTTTCCACTGGCGCCGCCGCCGAGCAGCATCAGGCTCTCGCTCTCATCGAGTTCGCGCGCGATCGCGTGGAGGAAGTCGTAAGTCAGCCCGTTGACGTGGACGATCTGAAACTTCGATGAGAACACAAAGCGGCGCATCGCGTCGGCCTTGGCGATTTTGCGCCCGGTCCAACTGAGCGGCAGATCCGCGTCGGTGTTGGGCTCCACCATGCGCCGTTCGCGCCGCTCGCGCTCGCTGCCATCAGGCGCGCGGATGATCTCGGTCTCGACGATCCGGACGTGGATATGGAGCGGTTCGGATCCTACCTCACCCATCCTGCCCGAGTCTGGGTCAACGATGCCGATC
>JBCBJZ010000234.1:0-3658 GCA_038522635.1 Pseudomonadota bacterium
ACACTGACGGCAACGGCACCGGCCGCGATTGCGCACCACGCATTGACGAGCGAGCTGGTTGCGGGCGGCCTGGGTCATAAGCGCGACCTCAATCGGGCGTTTGAAGCGCCTCGGGCCGCAGGACCAATCGGCAGCAGCGCAAGCGTCAAAGCACCCTGCTCCAAGCCAAAGGTCTCAGCGCCCAGCGGCACACGCTGCCAAAAGGGCACCGTGGCAAGCGCGGGATCTGCTTTTGCCCGCACACGCAGCCGTTCTGGCGATGACGATAACGACGTCGCATCTGGACCTGGGAACGGCGAACGCATCGGCACGGCGACCACGCCGGCGCCGTGGTTGTCGCTCACGGCGTTAGCGCTTGGCAGCTCTCCTGGCGCGCGACAACGCCCGTGGACGCCCAAGACCGCCCCCTTCTGGCAGATTTTCGCCACCACCACGCGCCTGCTTAACTAGCGCTCTCTTCCCACAAGCTGCCGTATGCCCGGTGCCGCCATCTCGCGTCGCCCGTGCCAGTCGCACGCGCGTTTGCGCGTCGCCATGGCCTTAGCGTGAACCGCAAGACGGCCCGCGCGCTTGCGGCAAAGCGCAGCCAAGCGGCTTAACGGCCGCGCTTCCGTGAAACCTGTCGCCTCATCGATCGTTAGGCCCCTTGCACGCGCGTCATCAGCGGTGCGGGGCCAGGAGTGAAATCTTCATGTCAGTCAAACCGCAAACCTTGCAAGCAGCCGCCCGCGGGCGTCGCCGTCCCTCAGCCAACTCCACGCTAGCCAACCGCAGGCTGTGGCTCGGCCTTAGCTGCGCCGCCACTCTGCTCATCGCCCCGCTGATGGCCCCGCTCACCACCACGCCGGCGCATGCGCAAAGCACCTGGTGGGGTGGCACCAAACCGAACTCCCTCCAGGACCGCTACACCGTGCGCTTCCCGCAACGCTACACGCCCGGCCAGATCATCGTCAGCTTCGCCGACCGGCGGCTCTACCACGTGTTCGCCCGCGGCCGCGCGGTCAGCTATCCGATCGCGGTGCCGCGCCAGCAAAGCCGGTGGGACGGCGTGCTGCGGGTCTCCTGGAAACGGGTCAACCCGCCGTGGACGCCGACCGCGTCGATGCGCCGTGAGAACCCGAAACTGCCCAAATTCGTACCCGGCGGTCATCCGCGCAATCCGATGGGCGCGCGCGCGCTTTACCTGGGTTCCACGCTCTATCGCATTCACGGCACGGACGCGCCCTGGACCATCGGCAAGAACGTGTCGAAGGGCTGCGTGCGCATGCACAACGCCCACGTGATCGAGCTCTACAAGCGCATCAAGGTCGGCACCAAGGTGACCGCCACCTGGAAGCGTTACCAGCGCCGGCGCGTTGGCAACAACGCCACCTTCAACCCGCTCAGCAACCTGTTCCATGGCTTTGACGGCTAAGCGGCTCAAGGGTTGGTCCGTGGTTCCGCTTGAACGCGGCGCCGCCATCCAAGTCATGGGTCTGCCGCTCATCGTCCGCCTCAGATGAGGCATCTGAGTTGAGTGAACGCGAGCGAATCGGCGGCTCTTCTTACCCAGTCAGGCGGTGCGGCAGCTCGTCCCTGCCCGCACCGCCCGCGCGGCATCGGTCCCACCCGGTCACGCCGATGCCGCGCATCTGAGATCCCCGCACGAACGCACCGTCCCCAACCGTGCGCCATTGCCGGTGCGGATTGATCTGCGATAGGGTCCGGATCGGGCATTACGACATCCGCATCGCCCAACCTTTCAGACACCATCAGCACGTCTGCGCCACGCTTGCTCAAGACTGTTTGCGCCGCCGCGAAATCGGGACGGTGGACAGCCGGCGGCCACGGCGAAGAGCACGCGCGAACTTGAGAAACGGGGAGACGGCCTTGATGGACGGCATGCGCTTGGCGATCGTGCGCGGCGTCAACGACAAGCTCTTCTACGGCTGGGTGATGGTGGCGGTGGGCGCGCTTGGCGTGTTCGCTTCCGGTCCCGGGCAGTCGCACACGTTCAGCGCTTTCGTCGGCCCGATCAGTCGCGATCTAGGCATCACCTCATCACAGATTTCCGTGGCCTACGGTGTCGCCACGTTGGTCGCCGCATTTCTGCTGCCGCAAATGGGACGCTTCCTCGACCGCTTCGGCCCGCGCACGATGTTGCTGGTCATCTCAGCCCTTCTCGGCGTTGCCTGTCTCGCCTTCGGCGCGGTCGCCGGCTTCCTGTGGCTCGCGATCGGCTTTGGCGCCCTACGCTTCATCGGCCAGGGCTCGATGATGATGGGCTGCGCCAACCTCGTGTCGCAGTGGTTCATCAAGAGCCGCGGCATCGCGATGAGCCTGATGGCGCTCGGCTTCGGGATCTCGATGGCCGTCCATCCGCCCCTCGCTGAGTACCTGATCAGCACCATCGGCTGGCGCCAGGCTTGGGTGGTGCTGGGCCTCATGACTTGGCTGACCATGCTGCCGGCGGTGTTTTTGCTCGTGCAGGACCGCCCTGAAGCGATCGGGCTCAAACCCGACGGGATTGAAAACGCGAACGACGCCGATACCACCACCGGCAAGGCGGAAGACGATGAGATCTCCGGCCTGACGCTGGAGGAAGCGCTGCGCACCAGCACCTTCTATATTCTCTCGGCCGCCTTCTGCCTCGTCGCCATGCTCGTCACGACGTTGCATTTCCACCAGGTCGCGATCCTCACCGCGCAGGATTTGACCAGCGACATCGCCGCCCGCGTCTTCACGGTGTCTGCGATCTTCATGGTGGCCTGCATGCCGCTCGTCGGCCGCGCGTTCGACCGCTTTCCCACGCGCTATGTGATCGCCGGTGCGCTGCTTGCGACCGCGGCGTCGCTCACGCTGGTCACCTTCGCGACGTCGCTCATCGGCGCGCTCATCTACGCCGCCGTCTTCGGGCTCAACAACGCGTTGTCGATGACCATGTTCGGCTATATCTGGCCGCGTTATTTCGGGCGCAAGCACCTGGGGTCCATCCAAGGCACGGGCCAATTGATCGGCGTCGTGGGCGCCTCGCTTGGACCGCTGCCGCTCGGCCTCGCGTTCGACTACCTGGATGGCCCGACGGCAACGTTGTGGGGGCTGGCGCTACTGCCCTTGGCGGCGGCGGCCGTGGCGGTGGCAGGACTGCGAACGCCGCCGGGAGTGCGTGGGGTCGCGCACCTGGAGTGATGCACGCCGTTGCCTGTAGAAACGGGCGCAGCGTTCGGGCAATCGGCTCAGGCTCGCCGTGCTTGACCGCGCTGCCCGGTCGGCAACACAGTGGCGCGACGCTCAAACTCAAGCCCTAGAGCAACGGGCGCAAAGTGTGGGTCGCCGGCTTAAACACTCACGCCTTCCCTTTGCGCCCAAAGTTGCTCTGCACTTTAAGACTAGATCATCTTTGGGCGATTTCGGGCTCACCTTTGGTGATCCCGATAAATCACCCGATGATCTAGGGTCGAACAAGGACGGGCGCAACCCGGCACCATCGACCCCACCCCATGGGAGCGCGACGCCATGACCGCCACCACCACCGCCGCAGCAAACGACGCCACCACGACCACAACCGCTTCGCCATCCGTCTTGGACACGATCCGGCTGTGCCCAGCGCTTGGCGCTGAAGTCCGCGGGCTCGATCTCGCCCAACCGCTGACAGCCCCACAGCAGGACGCGCTGCGTC
>JBCBJZ010000235.1:0-3520 GCA_038522635.1 Pseudomonadota bacterium
CTCAAGCAGCCGTTGGATCAGTGGCGAGCGCAACACGTCGGGCGACGCATCCGCGCTGCCGCGCAGCATCAATTCGCGGATCGCACGCGCCCGGGCATCAGCTTCGCTCTTGAGCGCACGCGCCTTGGTCAGTTCGCGGTTGAGTTCGGTCAGTTGCTCGTCGTTGAGCGTCGCCGCCGGACGTCCGTTCGCAGTCGTCGCGGTCCCTGCCAACAGATCATAGCGCGCGCGAAACGCCTGAACGTCAGCATCGGCGCGCCGCACTTCCACCGTCAGATTGGCGATTTGCTTGCCAAGCCACTGCGATGCCCCGGCCGATTGGCGCACGCCCTGGCGGGCACGGCCCATCAGATAGAGGTCGGCCAGCGTGTTGGCAGCCCGCGCGGCAAGCTGCGGATCGCTTGCGGAAAATTCGATGATGATCACGCGCGTGTTCTTCGCCTGATAGACGCGCAGCGCGTTGTAGTAGTTCGACAGCACCACATCTTCGACCGTCTCACCGGGGCGCGGACCGCTCAAGCCGACCATTCGCAGCACGCCGCCAAGCGCGGTGGTGCTCGGCAGCTGCGTGTTGAACGAGGCACGCCCCTTCAACTTGAGCTTATCGATCAGCTTCACCGCCAGGTCGCGCGATTTGATCAAGCTGACCTGCGACGCGACCGCTTCCTTGTCGACCTTGACCGTGATCGCGTCGGGCGCGTTCGGCTGCAACTTGGGATCGCGGAAGGGATCGGTGACGCTTTCGCCGCCGAAAAGCAGTTTCGCCGTCGACTTATATTTCGGCGCCATCGCCGACAGTATCCCGAATGTCAGCAAGCCGGCCAACAGCGACAAAACCAATAAGCGGACGATATTCCGCTTCAAAGCTGAAAACAGCGATGTGATATCGATATCGTCTGGCGATGAATGGACGTGTCCGCGCATTTCATTTGACCCTTTGAAAGGTAGTCAGGTGCTTCGGAATAGAACGCCAGGACGTAACCAAATCCTTAAACGTCCCAGAAAAAGACGGCGGCTCAGGTTTTCTTAACTATCCCGCGCCATAACGATCAGGTGTCATCGTCCAACGCGAGGAAGTAGCCCCATGGCGTCGCGTCATATTCCTATTCTGTTCTGTTTGAGCGCCGCCCTAGTCGGGTGCGCCCACAACCCAACGCATGGCGATGGGCATTCAAGGAATGGGCCAGAGGGCCCGCACGCCCACGGTTCGGATCGGGTGATCGAAGCGCCCTTGCCGATCCCCGCCGCCGCCAGTTGGGGCGAAACCGCAGTGCATCCGGTGATGCCTAAAGGGCCGCGCGCGGTGGCTGATATCGACGGGCCTTACCTGCTCGATACCGGTGATCGCCTGCGCATCTTTGTCTACGGCCAGCCGAACCTCTCGCGGATTTATCCCGTCGATCACAGCGGTCGTATTACCGTGCCGCTCATCGGCCGGGTGCGTGCGCGCGGTCGTACAACGCGGCGGATGGAAGGCGTGATCCGCTACCGGCTTGGCACGCGGTTTGTAAAGGATCCGCAAGTCACGGTTGATATCGCACAAAACCGTCCGTTCTTTATACTTGGCGAAGTCCGTACAGCTGGACAATACCCTTATGTGAGCGGCATCACGGTGCAATCGGCTGTGGCGATCGCCGGCGGCTTTTCTGAACGGGCTGACCAAAAACGTGTTTGGATCACCCGGCGGATCAACGGTTTCGTGGAGAAAATGTTGGTTCCGTTGGATTACGTGATCAAGCCCGGCGATACGATCAACGTACGCGAACGGTTCTTATAGGCGCGCGGGGTTTCGTTTCCGCTTGAGCCTTTGTCAGCCGCTCGCGCCCTTGAGTTGGCGAGTGAGCGGCTTTGACACCTCCCCATGATGTTCTCCCGAAAAGCGCGCGCATCCTGCATTGTTTGCGCGCGCCCGTCGGCGGCCTGTTCCGACATGTGCGCGATCTGGCCCGCGCCCAGGCAGCCCGCGGCTACGACGTCGGCGTCCTGTGCGATGCGGCGACCGGCGATGGCCTGACCGCTGATCACCTCGCAGCGCTTGAGCGCGATCTACCGCTCGGCGTGCACCGGATCGCGATGGCACGCCAACCGGGCCTGAGTGATCTGGCCGCGATCCGCGCCGCGCTCGCGCACGCCCGCGCCATCGAAGCAACGATCCTTCACGGCCACGGTGCCAAAGGCGGCGCCTACGCACGTCTTGCCGCGCAGCGCCTGCGTCAACGCCACGCTCAAGCCGCCCACGCCTTCTACACCCCCCACGGCGGCGCGCTGCATTATAAGCCCGGCACCCTCAAGGGCCGCGTCTTCCAGGCTCTGGAACGCCATCTTGCCCGCCACACCGACGGCATCCTGTTTGAAAGCGCCTACGCCCGCGACACCTACCACGCCTCAATCGGTGTCCCAGCCTGTGCCAGCCGTGTCGTGCCGAACGGACTGGGCGATGCCGATTTCGTCGCGCACGCCCCGCGGGCTGATGCCGCGCCGTTCCTGTTCCTTGGCGAATTGCGCCAGCTCAAGGGTGTCGACATCCTCCTGCATGCGCTCGCCACATTGACCGCCCAGGCGCGTGCCGCGTCGAACCCGCTCCCGCGTACGATCATCGTCGGCGAGGGTCCGGAAGCGGGCACCTTTCATGCGCAAGCGACCGCGCTCGGCCTTGATGATGTGGTGACCTTCACCGGCGCTCAGCCCGCCCGCGCCATGTTCGATGCGGCACACCTCTTCGTCATGCCCTCGCGCGCCGAGAGCCTGCCCTACATCGTGCTCGAGGCCGCAGCCGCCGGCATGCCGATCATCACCACCGACGTGGGCGGTATCCCCGAGATCACGGGAACGAGCGGCACCACGCTGGTGCCTGCGGGCAATGCGACCGCGCTGGCTGAAGCGATGCAACGCCACCTCGATGCGCCCGCGTCAGCCCTCAAGGCGGCCGCGACGCTCAAAGACCACGTGGCGTCTCGCTTTACAGTCCGCGCGATGACCAACGGCGTGCTGGCCTTCTACGTCGATGCGATGCGCCGGGACGCGGAGGTTAGCCGAGCCCCTTCGCAAGCCGCCGTCGACGGCACCGATCGACGCCCCGCGCGCGTGCGCTGAGACCGAGGCGCTCACGCCGGCACCGCTTTCGCAGCCACTCGACGCTCGCCGTTCGGTTCGCCGCTATAGCGAACCTCCGGTTCACCCCTCTAGCGAACCTCCGGTTCACTCCTCTAGCGAACCTCCGGTTCACTCCTCTAGCGAACCTCCGATTCACCCCTCCAGCGAACCTCCGATTCACCCCTCCAGCGAACCTCCGATTCACCCCTCTAGCAAACCTCCGATTCACCCCTCTAGCAAACCTCCGGTTCGACGCCCACCCACACCGCTAAAGTCTCGGGTTGCAGCCACCCCAGCTCCTCCCGCCAGCAGCGCTGCCATCGCCTCTGAAAATCCTGCCAAATCCTTAGCGCACCGCCCATCATGGCACGCGTCCTGCTTTGTGGACCGCAACAACATCAGTCCCCCACAAAGCGTTCGCGTCCCC
>JBCBJZ010000236.1:0-3472 GCA_038522635.1 Pseudomonadota bacterium
AACTCCTTATGCGCGCGCCGCACCTCATCGTCGCTCGCGCCGGGCTTAAGCCCGAGAATATCGAGCGCCTGCGCCGCGTCCATTTTGCCATCTGGGCCCTGGCCGGCTTCCGCTTCGGCACGCGCCATATCATCGCGCCACGTGGGATGGATGCGATCCAGATACGCCTCCAAAATCTGCGCCGATTGCGGATCGCTGAAGCGGCAGTCCTGCCAAAGCAGCGCCAACTCCACCGGCTTAAGTGTTTCAATGCGTTGGCCTTCAAAGAAGCCTCGGCGCACACGCCCGCGCATTTCACCGGTTGTCAGATCGAGTTCCACATCGAGGTGATCGGTGGAGAGCCGCGACGTCGACCCATCCGAACCGCCGGAGGGCGCGCGCCCAGCCGCCTGCCCCGCGGGCGACCAAGCCGAGCGATTGCGTTGCGATAGCAAGTACGTGCCAGCGAGGATGAGCGGCAGTGCCACCCAAAACAACCCGTTAAAGGCCAGGATGGGTGCAGCCACGAAGCAGAGGACCGCGCCGAACGTGCGGATGCGATTGGCCAGATGGCCAGGGTTGGCGTTGATGAAACTGTTGGCCAGCACCACAAAGACGATGAGGGCGGCGAAGCCGAGAAGAAGATAGGGCATGCGGTCGGTTTCGTGGGAGGGGCTCGCGCGCTGCGCGGAAGCGCTCTCGCTAAATCTCTGTGCTGTCGTCCATCAATGCGGTCGTCCGTCATACCTGCGGCGGAGCAGCTTCGGCTTGAGCGGTGTATCACGCACCTTAGAGACGGTTCGCTTCAGGTTGAAGCGGAACCGACATCTAAGCTTTTGTTTTGTGGTTCATCTTTTGCCTGAGTCGACACCACTGAAGCGGATGAAGGTTCGCCCAAGTTCAGCGCCGATCGAGTTGCTCTAGCAAAAGCTGGGCGCCCTGCCCTTCACGTTGCGCGCTGAGCGCTTCCAGCGCCCGACGCCCGCCCGCCGCATAGGTTGCCACCGCTGTCAAAAGCGCCCGCAACTGCGAGGCCGCCCCCGCATCGAACGCGCAATGGGCGCCTCGCGTCAGGCGCGCGATCTCTTTGAACGCCCGCGCAGCTTTCGCATCGTGCCCCTCCTGGAACACGAAGACCGGCACGCCTTGCAGCGCCAGTTCGCCCGCGCGCCCGCAAAGATCATCGATGTCCTCTTCCGTGCAATCGCCCACATAGACCAGCGCGTTGACCCGCGCCGCCTCATTCTCGCGCGCGGCATGGTTCAGCACCTTGCCGATCTGCGTGAACCCACCTCGGCATGACACGCTCGTCATCAGACGACTCAACGCGGTCGGGTCTGAGACCCATTTGGAGGCCCGGCACTCGCCAGCGCCTCTGAAGAAGACGAGTTGCACATCGAGCCCGCCGACGTCGCGGACCGCATCGAACATCGTCGCCTGGAGCCCCAGCGCCATATCCCACGTCGGCTCTCGGCTCATGGTCGCGTCCATGGCGAACACGAGCCGGCCCCGGCCAACGCCCTGGGGCGGCGTGCGGCTTTTGATCTGCGCGACGAACGCTTCCACGTCGGCCTGCGCGGCCGCTTGTGCCGCCGGTGCGCCCGCATCGTTGCTGCGATCGAGTGCGCCGGCGTTTTGCTCGCGTGGCGGCAAGGACGTTGGCGTCTTCTCGTCGGTTTTGGCCCGACTTCGGGACACGGTGGTGTCCGGTTTGCCGCCTCTGGAGGCGTCGTGACCATCCTGCGTCATGGCAGCCTTTCGCTTTCGATCAGGCGGGCGGTGTCGAACTGTGCCATACGCTGCGAGCATGGCAGCCATGCACCTGCGCTGCCCTCACCTTGAAAATGTGATCGCGCGCGGGCCCGTTCAAGGTGAATTGCCGCGCCGCTTCAAGCTTCCCTCGGTTCCAAGTCTAAAGGACGACTCAATACGTTACATCGCGTGAGCGATGCGCGCGCTTTGACATCGTGCGCCAAGGCGTTGAAGAGCGCGCCCGCACCGGCGCTTGGCCCCGCTTCGGGAGCGAACGACCAAGCCGTTGCCGTGCGGGCCAGACCTGGCCGGACCTCCCGACCGCTGTCGGCGCTTGCGTCGAGACGCGGTCCATCAAACGGAGAACGTCAATGTCCAAACGTCAGATCGCCTACGCGATCCTTATGACCGCCCTCTTCACGCTGCCTCTGCCGGCATTTGCCGCGCAAAACGGGCTCGCCTCCTATTACTGGAAGCCGCAGCCCACCGCGAGCGGCGAGCGCTTCAACCCCAACGCCCTTACCGCCGCACACCGCACCTTGCCCTTCGGCACCCGCGTGCGCGTCACAAACAAGCGCAACGGTCGCTCCGTCGTGGTGCGGATCAACGACCGCGGCCCGTTCATCCGCGGCCGCATCATCGATCTGTCGCGCCGCGCGGCCGGCGTGATCCGCATGAAAGGCGCCGGCATCGTGCCGGTGCGGGTCACCGTGATCTCGCGGGGCCGCGGGCGCTATCGCAAGCGCCGCTAAACACCAGCGTGCCTGTCTGCAAAGGCAAGGGGACCCGTCCGCTGTGCATCAAGCGGGCGGGTCCAACTTCACCCCTGGCTTTACGCCCGCGAGACCTCGCGCCATCCCACCGTTCTGAACGCCGTCCGCGCGATCGCTTCCCCCGACCTTCGAACCTCGATAGGCTTACTGCCAACGAGGCTGGGACCGGACGCGATGAGCGAGCGAGCGATGCCACCGACGCGCGAGGCCGCCCTGGCCACGTTGCGCATGGCGATGAATGAAAAGAAACTGACGCAGGCAGAATTGGCCAGCGAGGCCGACTGTCACGAAAAGACCGTCCAAAATCTCTTCGCCGGGCGCTCGGTACGCGACCAGACCTTGTTCGACGTCTGTATGGTGCTGGGTCTGGAGTTCGAACCGCTGAAAGCCCAGTGGAAGGGCCTCGCTTACGATGCGGATGCGGGACATGCGGTCGCAGCGATTGCACCTTTGCACATGGGCGGCTACACGCGTGATGCGGTTGACCATTTCGTGGGCAGCTATCTTACGGTTCGCCCCGCTTTCGCCGATGACGGTCGCATCATCGCGTATCGCACGGACATCTTCTGGTCAGACATCGCCACCTCGCTCGCCTTCAAGGAGCTTGACCGGCCCGACGCCGCCTTTTCCCACCGCGGTCACGTCTATGTGCCGGCCTCCGCGAGCTTCATCCATCTGGTGTCTTTGACCAAGGGCGCGATGCGGATGGTGCTGCTCTCGCAGCTCGACCAGACCCAGCGGATGCGTGGGATCATCACTACCTTGAACAAAGCTATGGGCATGGCGTTCATCCCCGTGTCGACACCCATCGTCTACGCCAAGTGCGAGACGTTCGAGGGCGTGGCCTTCGGCGAAGTGGCACCGGGCGATGAGGCCTATGCCAGCTACCGGCGCATGCTGGATGAGACGATGGCGCAGTCCTATGCGCGGCTCGTGGTTTGACACCCCAGCCCAAAGCAACGGGCGCA
>JBCBJZ010000237.1:0-3456 GCA_038522635.1 Pseudomonadota bacterium
CTTCGGCTTCGGCTTTTACTGGAAGGTGCTGGAAAGCCGGGCGCAATCATCACGCTCGGCGGAAAGCGCGATCTCCCAGGTGCAAGGCGCGCTTGCGGGCGCCAGCACCCGGCTGACGAACCTCCAATCGACGCTCGACAACCTCACGGCCGTGTCGCAACGCAAGGCGCTTGAAGAGCGTGAGCGCGGTACCTCATGCCCCAACAGCCGGCCCGGCGATGGTCCGCGTCGGCGGTTGCGGGACGCGGATGCGGCGCGGTTCGGCTTCGCGTCGGATTTTGTGAAGCGGCGCGTCGGCAACGTTAAAGGCGAAGTGGTCAAGCTCAACGCCGACATGCAGAAGGTGGTGCGCCTCGACCGGACGACGATCGACAAGGCGACGGGAACGCGAAACGATTTCATGCGTGGCCTCAACCGCAAGCTCAACATCACGGTTGCCGGCTTCAACGCGTTCCGCACCGATCCGCAGTTGCGCCAGATCCGCGCTGACCTGGCTGACCGCGCCGCGCGTACGAGTTTCCCCAACGGCCGCGGCGGTACGTTCTCCTGTCCCGATGCGCAATTGCAGACGGCGTTGCGCGGCGTGGTGCGTGCGATCGACCAGCTGCCCGAACTTGAAAAGCCGCAGATCGCGGCTGTCGAGGGTTCCGAAGCGGTTGTGGAAGCGTTCCGCCGCCTAACGGCCACGGTCGTTGGCGCGATGTCGTTCAAGCTGCCGCCGACGCCGGAAGAAGTGCGCGCGCGCCAGGAAGAAGCGATGCGCTCGCTGGGCGCGCGGGCGAAAGCATCGGCCTTGCCGCAGGACCAGGCGGGCTTGTCGAACCGTGACTACATCCCGTTGTCGATCGCGATCTTTGTCGATTTGTGCCTGCTGCTCGTTTCGATCGGGCGGCCCATGAACCGGTTGCAGAACCTGATCCCGAAAATGCGCGAAGCTGAGCGCGGACCGGTGACGCAGATCCTGTCGCGCTTTAACGAGATCCACCAGGATGACCGCATGCGTCAGAGCTTCGATCTGCTGCGTCATGTGGTGTTTGATCTGGGCAGCCAATACTACGTGGCGGTGCCGCTCGATGCGCCAAAGCGCATGAACCCTGAAGAGCGTGAGAAGCTGCTGACCGAGGCGCAGCTTTTGAAGAACCTGTTCTCGAGCTTTGAAAACGAGAAGATTTTCACGCGCGTGGTGGTGCCGCTTGTCAGCAACAAGGGCATCGGTAAGCGGCTCGCCAAGCAGGGTTCGAAGTTTGCCCAGGCCGAAGCGTTCCGCGTCTACAAGTTCCGCGATGGCGCCTATTCGGAGATCATTCTGGGTGCGGTGATGGGCGCGGCACGCCGGGCGGAGCAGCGCAAGCGGGAGATGGCCCTTGCGCAGGCGTTGACGGCGCCGGATGCAGCTTCGACTGGAGCAACGCTGCGGGCGGCCGACGATGGAACGATGCAGACGACTGCGGCGCCGGTCTCGCATGAGGTGCCACATGAAGTGACGGCGCGCGATGAGAACGGGACGATGAGGTCTCATTCAGGTCCGGCCGCGCGCGAAGCTGATCCGCATACGCTGCCGCGGCCGACGGCCTATGCGAAACCCGCCGGCGGTGATGGCTTTGCGATGGGGCGCAGCCTTGGGCCGATGGGCGGTGAGGCGACCGAGCCGGACCCGGTCGCGTCCACGCCTGCTGCTGGCTTGAACGGGCACGCGCCGGTTGATCGTGAGCCTGTGGCGCCGGCGGCGAGGTTTGACGCGGCACTCGCTGTGGACCGTCAGACGGACGAGCCCACGACGGCGCAGCCCTCAACCGGGCAGCCCGATGCGGTTACGCTGGCGAAGTTCGGGCCCTACTCGCATCACGTGGCGCGCGCGAACCGCGCTGTCGGTGAGGATGCACCGCGCCTGCAGGCGGCGAACCGCAACACCGCGCCATCACGGGCGCGCGTCGAGGCAAGCGATGACATGGAGCATCAGACCGGCGCGCCTCAGGAGCCACAGACAACCCAGGCCGCACCGGCCAAGCGCAACGTGATCGCGATGCGCGAGCGCAAGCCGGAAGCTGTTGCCGCACCGCTTAACCCTGCGGCCGATGAGGCAGCTCTTGCGCAGGGTGCAAACCAGGGCGCCGGCCAGGTTGTGGCGAACATGGACAGCGCGCCGGTCGCCGCCCCGGCTTCGGCGACAGCCGTTGCCACCGCCGCGGCTCCCGCTGCGCCACAACAGGACCTCGTCGCGGCAGCAGCAGCCGTGGCGTCGCCTGCCACGGCTGCCGCGCGTCGCACCCCGCCGCCGTTGCCGACGCATGCCGAGCACGTCAGCATCGAGGTGCGCGAACGCACACTCACCTACACCGGTGCCGCTCCTGCCGCCGTCGCACCTGACGTGACCGCTCATCAGGCGCAACCGAAGGTTATCGACATCGAGGCGGAAGACTTGGCGCCGCCGCCGGCGCGCACTTTCAACCGTCCTGCGCGGTCGACGCCTCTGGTGCAGCCCGATACCCAGCGGCCGATCCGGCGCAGCCTCGCTGCGCGGCTCGATGAAGAGGCGCAGAAAAAATTTCGGGATGAAGCGGCGGTCGAAATTCAGATCGACGAAATCTCGCAACGCTTTGCCGCGCAAGCGAAAGATCGGTAGTCCGACGACGGATCACGCCCCCTATCGCGAGCCTTAAAAGAGCCCCGGTGCGTTCCACAACGCGCCGGGGTTCAATCTTTATTTAACCGCATTGGCGCTTACTCTTCGAGCAACAACAAGGGCGCCTGCGCGACCAATCCGCAGACCAACGCCCCGACGAAGGAACCAGCCTATGCGTTCAAAGCCCCCGGTGCGTGCAACGGTTGTGAAGCGTGAACAAAAGAGGGATCAAGCCCGCGATTTCATTCAAGCCTTTATCGATGCATCCGGGCAGGACGCGGCTGCCACCGCCGCTCCGGTCGGCGAAGTGACGTTGATCGCCCGGTCACCGGCAAGCCCGATGGCCTGTGCGCTGGCTGACCTTGATGGCCCGCTGGCGGCACGTGGGCTGATGGCGCGCGTGGTGTTCGCGTTGCTCGATACCGATGTGGTCGATACGCCCTGGTGTGACGGCGAAAGCGGGATGCGGATGGCGCGCATGGTGCGTCGTGCACGCCAGCCCGAGCTGCTCGATGCGCATGAGCAACTGGTGCTGAGCCCGGCGACGAGCTGGCTCGGGGACAGCATGCGTCGTGAGCCGGCCAAGCGCGACGCGTTTGAGCATTTTTCGCATGCTGATCAGGCGATGGCCGCGCGGGCCGCGCGTTCGTTTGAGAAGCTTTGGTTGCGCGCTCAGCCTGTGACTTCGATCCTGCCGCTGCGCATGGGCGCTGTCCTCAATGCGCCGCGGGAAGCGGTGATTGATGCCGTTGAAAGTGCGCGCGATGAGCCGCCGCTGGTGCTGACGCGCCATTGAGGGGCGTCGACGGCAGCGCAGAGGTTTTTGCGTTGCA
>JBCBJZ010000238.1:0-3437 GCA_038522635.1 Pseudomonadota bacterium
CGCGAAGCCGACCATGCGGATGCACTAGAGTCGGTTCGCTTCAGCTTGAAGCAGAACCGACATCTAAGACTTTGTTTTTTCTTTCATCTTTCGCCTCAGGTGTTTCCACCTGAAGCGGATGAAATCTACGGCGCGTTCATCAGGCGATGAAGCATCGTCGATGGCCGCTTCAATTCACGATCACGCCCACCGCGTCACAGGACTCCTTGTAGTTGGCGGTTTGCTTGAGAAACCGGCTACCGAAGTCACTGAGACCATTCAGCTGTTTGCAAGCGCCTGCGAGGCGCGTGCGCGTAACATCCGCCTGCTTGTTGTTACCAAGCACCCGCTGCGCCCGCATCAGGTGATAGAGCTTATCGATCAGCCCGACATCGTTACCCGCTTGGTTGCGATCCGCTTCGAAAATCGCCCGCTTCAGGTAGGCGACCGCGTTCTGTGGGCGCTTGAGTTCTAGCGACAGCTCACCGAGCGCTGTGAGCATCTCCAGGCGATGGCGCGCGCCAGGGGGCGCATCCTTGACCGACAATTTCCAAAGCCGCCCGTAGCTGCGCATCGCCTCGCGGTAGCGACGCAGCTTCTTGGTGTTCACCGCCTGAAACAGAAGCGCTTTTTCGAGCATCGCCTTGTCGCCCGCCTTCTCAAAGGCGCCAACCGCCACCGGCATATGCTTGACCGCCTGCACACGCTTTTTGTTTTTGAGGAAAGCCCGTGCAGCCGCGAAGGCCACGTAGCCGGTCGTCTTGTTCGTCTCGCCCAAGTGCTTGCGCGCAACCTTGAGCGCTTCGAGCAGCGCCTTGGCAGCCTGGTCGTGGCGCTCCAACTCACTCAGCGCGAAGCCTTTGGCGCGCAACGCCTGCACCACCTGTGCCGCGGCCATCGGCTTTGCCGCCCGCGCTTTGTCTTCGAGCTCCTTGGCTGCGCTCAGCACCGAAGACCAACGGCGCGCCTTCATAAACCCAACGACGCTCTCCCCAAGCGCTTTGATCTCAACCGAAGTGGGCGCGGTAGCGTTAGCCGGGACCGCCCGCGGTGTCGTCCGGCGGCGGCTCGGCCGCTCGGTCGACGGCGGCTTGGGCGTACGGGTCGCGGGTGTGGCCTGTCGCGGTTCGATGAATTCGCCGGTGCCCTCATTTTGCGCGCGAGCCTCGCCCGTGTTCACCACCGCGAGCACGGCCACAACGGCCGCCGCGGACAAACCCTGGGGTCTCCAAAAGGTCAGCATCAGCTTACGAATCCTCTCGCCCTGAAAGTGCAATCGATTAACAACGCCTTAACCCTACTGCATCCATAACATGACCCAACGGTGAACCGGAAAAGGCCATCTTTGTGCAGCTTGTAAGGGCTGGGCCGGACGGGACACACCCGGACCTAGCGTAGCGACGGGGGTCGAACGTAGTATGCAGTTGCGTGAGTGGCGCGCGGCCGGAGTTGTCCGGTTGTGCGCGAGGGTAACGTGTTGCCTGGCCTCCGTTTTTTTGGTCGCCGGCATGGTGTTGAGCGGTGAGGTGCGGGCGCAATCGAACGCCTCGTTCGCTGCCTTGCCGCCCGAAGGCGCGGGGACGCCGGGGCGGACCCGCTTCATCATCGAACTCGCCAAATCCGTTAAATTCCAGGTCTATTCACTGCCCCGCCCTAACCGCGTGGTGGTTGAGTTGCCGAAAGTGAAGCTGCGCTTGCCGCCGCGCCCCCGCCGTGGGCAGCCGGTTGGCCTTGTGCGCTCGTTCCGCAGCGGCGTTGCCGCGCCAGGCAAACTCAAAGTCGTCATCAACGTCACCGGCCCGGTGATCATCGAGCGCTCGGTGCTGACGCGCCGCAACGGACGTCGCGAGCTGACGATCGATATTGCGCCGGCCGCAGCCGCGATCCGCCATTACGCCCGTGCCCGTGCCGCTGCTGCAAAGCGCCGGCGCAAGTTCGCGCGCGCCCGGGTTGGTAATCTTGGCGTCTATCCCTCCGTGCAACCGCCAGCCCCACGTCGGGCCGTACCACCGCGCGTGCGGCGTAAACAGAGCTATCGGCCGGTGATCGTCATCGATCCAGGCCATGGTGGGCGCGATTCTGGCGCTGTCAAAAACGGCACCGTTGAAAAGAAAGTCGTGCTCGCGTTCTCCTTGATGCTCCGCGACAAACTGAACGCCACGGGGCGTTACCGGGTCCTTCTGACGCGCGACAAAGACGTGTTCATTCCGCTTGGCTCACGCGTCGCCTTCGCTGAGCGCAACAAGGCCAACCTGTTCATCGCGGTCCACGCCGACTATGCCGGCGTCTCGCGCGCGCGGGGTGCCACGATCTATTCACTGCGCCCGCGCACCGCCAACCGGCTGCGCAGAGCGGTTCGCCGCAGCGAATACTCCAACGAACTCAGCAAGAACGAAAGCATCGCCGTTGCCAACGCCGCCGGCAGCGTTTCGCTCGTTCGTAAGATCCTCGGCGATCTGGCCCGCCGCGAGGTGGAGGCCACCAACCATCGCACCCGCGTGTTCAGCAAATCGGTCATCAACTTCATGGGCAAGAGCACGAAGATGATGCGCAGCCCCGATCGGCGTGCGGGCTTCCGGGTTCTGCGCACCGCCAAGGTGCCCTCGGTGCTGATCGAATTGGCGTTCGTCACCAACCGGCGCGATGCCGCGAACCTGCGCTCCACCACGTGGCGCGATAAGGTCTCGCGCTCCATCGCGCGCGCCATCGACAATTATTTCTCAACGCCCATCGCGCGTCTGCCGCTTTGAAGCCACGGGCGCTCACCTCGCAACGTGAAACACGAAAGGCCAGCATCACCTGATGCTGGCCTTCGCGCATGTCGCCTTCGCTGAACCTCAACGCGGAACAACCTTCAGCGTGATGGGGTGGTTAGCTCCGACTTGGAGGATGGCGTTGGTGGTCGCGTAAGAGCAGGACGAGCCTTCGATGGCGTTCGAAGCGAAGCAGGCTTCCGCCTCCTGTTTCAGGTGCGGAAGAATTGACGCTGGACCATGGATCGAGGCGCTTCTGCATGTGCCACTCCATCTGTGATGTCCGCTGCAAGCGTCCTTACGGCCACGTGCAAAGGGCCGGCATCCATTGAGAAGCCGGCGACCAGGTTCGTGGTTGGTTGTGAGGACGGGCTACAGCCGTTGAGGATGGGAGTACGGCGAACCGCACGGGCCGAAACGGTGCCGAATGCGTTAGGGAGGCGGTCCCATCCATGTCCGCCTGGCATCCGGTAAAGCGCATGCGTGCTACGCTTTTAGGATCGTTCTGCTGGCTTGGAGGCAAGCTTGTCGTCTCCGGCAAAACGCGCACGCTTCGCTACAGACGTTAAAGTGAGTCGTTGTTCAGCGGTTGCACGACCACACTGGAGTCAGTTCGCTTCAACTTGAAGCGGAACTGACATCTGAGCTTTTGTTTTGCCGTTCATCTTTCGCTTCAGGCGATTCCACCTGAAGCGGATGAACTCT
>JBCBJZ010000239.1:0-3348 GCA_038522635.1 Pseudomonadota bacterium
CTTGGATAAGCCGTCAGACCGGATCGCCTGCAGCGCTTCGCGCGCGCGATCGCCAAAGATCTTCCAGACGTTGGCGATGTCGATCACGGTTTCAGAAAGGACAGGTTGTCGTGCGGCGGACACCACGTTCTCCGGTGGTCGAATGCGACCTCGTTCAAACCAATTTCAAGAGCCGGCAAAAACGGCGCCATCAACGATGGCACCGTTTGTTGCCTTGCGCGTGGCTCACATGGCTTAAAGTTCATCCGCTTCAGGTAGAATCACCTGAGGCGAAAGATGCAAGGCAAAACAAAAGCTAGATGTCGGTTCCGCTTCAAGCTGAAGTGGACCGACTCTAGATCAGCGGGCGCTTGTTCGGGATCACTGTGAGGGAGCCCGAAATCGACCAAGGATGACCTTCATGGAGCGTGTGGTGCCCTCCTTAAAGGCCCAACCAAGCGTCCACTTTTTTCGGGTTGTTGGCCACCCACTCCTTGGCGACGTCGGCGGCCTTGCGGCCTTTTGCCGATACCTCGTAAGCGAGTTTGCTGACGTCATCGGCGGTCAGCTTGAAGCGGCTGAAAAACTCGGCGATCGCGGGCGAGCGTTTCGCCAACGAGTTTGACCATGCGATCTGCACGTTTTTGAGCGCATCTTTCGTAGCGACCTTCGACTTCTTGAACCAGTCGGGCGAATCCGAAGGCTGGACCATGACGTATTTGGCCGGGTCGTACTTGGGCTCGGTCAGCATGTAGATATCAAACATGTTCCAAACCGCGTGCGGCTTATAGCAATAGAACGCGTAACCCTCGCTCTTTGCGATAGAGTCTTTGACGCGCGCGGTCTTCACGCTTTCTTCAGCGCGGATCGGCTCGAGGAAATCCATCAGACCGTAGTCGCGCACCTTGACCTGGTTGACGTTAGCGGACGCCCAGCCCGGTGCCCCGATCCAGATTTCGCCCTTGCCGTTGCCATCGCTGTCCATCTTTTTGGCGACGTCAGGCCGGCCAAGGTCGGCGATGTCGGTGATCTTGTTGGCCTTGCCGAACTTGCTCGACACGCAGAAACCCTGGTTCCCCTTGTAGGGATTTTTCGACAGCGTGACCGTCTTGCGGCCCAAGACGTATTTCTTGGTGAAGCTTTCCTGGTTGGGGAGCCAAACGTCGGGGTGCACGTCGATCTGGCCTTTGCCCTGGTCCATGGCCTGGAAGATCGTCGCGTTGTTGCCGGGGACCAGCCCGGCCTTGCCGCCAATGCGCGTCTCGACCACGACCTTAAGGACGTTGGCGATCGCCTGTGCGCCCGTCCAGGAAGGGACGCCGATGTTGACGGATTCAGCGGCCAGCGCGGGGCTTGCCGCAAACCCGAGTGCGGCCGCCAATGCGATCGATGTGATCTGTTTCATGCAGCGTCTTCCTTGCGTTGAGGTGGATCGTCAGAACTTGGCAGCGTCATCTTAAGCCTGCTATCGCTGGGAAGAAAGCACCGCATCAGCGCAACTCATCGCGCGTTTAGGCGGCGGCCGGACCTTCGAAGTACTTCATCAAGACGGCATTATCCGCATCGCCGAAACCGGCAGCGTCGAGCAACCGGTGAATCTCGGCACACGTCGCCGTCAACGGCATCGCGGTCCCGGTTGTGCGCGCGAGATCCTGCACGCCGTTGAGGTCCTTGACCATGTTGTCGATGCGGCCGGTCGGGGCATAATCGCGCGCCGCGAACTTCGCCATGAACTCCTGTAGGATTGCGCTATCGGCGCGCCCGCCTTTCAGCGCCTCGGGGATCTTGCCGGCATCCACGCCCGCGTCCAGCGCCAACTGGGTCGCTTCGGCAACGGCCACGAAGTGCAGCGCGCATAAGACCTGGTTAATCAGTTTTGTCGTTTGACCGGCCCCGCACGGCCCCATCAGCGTGAAGTTCGCGCACAGGTCGTTCATGACGGCACGCGAGGCCTCAAAGTCCTCTTCAGACCCACCGGCCATGACGGTCAACGCGCCGATACCAGCCTTGGGTGCACCGCCGGAAAGCGGCGCATCAAGCCAACGTAGCGCGCGCGCCCGCGCCTCTTCGGCGAGGTTGCGCGTGGCGACAGGATCGATCGATGACATGTCAATGATCAATGTTCCAGGTGCCGCCCCCTCGCTGACACCGCCTGCGTCGAACACCGCACGGCGCACGATCTCAGCCGCGTTAAGGCTGAGAATCGCGAACGCGCTCGATCGGGCTGCGTCCGCGGCGGTTTCGCAGTCCGTCGCGCCTTTGGCGGCAAGGGCGACGCGCTTGGCTGGATCGATGTCAAAGACGCGAACGTCATGACCTTGCGCGATCAAACGCCCCGCAATCGACGTCCCCATCACGCCGCATCCGATCACGGCGACCGTTGATGCCATATCTCACCCCCTTCAGTTGCACACGCTTGACGCCTGTCGTCGTCAAAGCGACGCGGTGATCCCGCCATCGACGAACAGCGTGTGGCCGTTGACGAAACTTGACGCGGGCGCGGCGAGGAAGATGCACGCGCCCACCAACTCTTCGAGTTGACCCCAGCGCCCCTGCGGCGTTCGCTTTGCAAGCCATGCGGAGAAATCCGCGTCCGCTACGAGCGCAGCATTCAACGGCGTATCAAAATAGCCAGGCGCGATCGCGTTGACGTTGAGGCCATGTTGAGCCCAGTCCGTCGCCATGCCCTTGGTAAGGTTGGCCACGGCGCCTTTGGATGCCGTGTAGGGCGCGATACCGGGCCGCGCGAGTGCGGTCTGGACCGATGCGATGTTGATGATCTTGCCGGCACCACGGGTGATCATGTGGCGGGCAGCTGCTTGGCCGACGTTGAAAACCGAAGAAACGTTCGTGCGCATCAGGCGCTCAAACGCTTCGGCTTCGAACTCTTCAAGCGGGCCACGGTGCTGCATGCCTGCATTGTTCACGAGAATGTCGATGGCATGGCCATCGCGCTCGAGCTGATCGACGCTTGCGCGCGTCGCCTTGTGATCGGTCACATCGAACGCGGCCGTCACCGCGCCTGAGACGTGCTTTGCGGCGTCTTCCAGTTTGCCCTGATCACGCCCATTGAGGATGACGGTTGCGCCGGCGCCTTGAAGCCCTTTGGCGAGCGCCAGACCGATGCCTTGACTGGACCCGGTGATCAGGGCCGTCTTCCCCGCCAGGTCGAAAAGTGCTGGTCCCGTCATGGCGCCGTCCTTTTCAGCGTTGTGATTGTCCGCAGGAGCCATCTTGGCTTAAGCAGCCGTGCCGGCCCACAGGCGCGCCCTGAAGCGACCTTGCAATCTTGGATTATTGTTCGCGCTCCCTTGGCAGAGCGCGTCGAAGCGGTGAGCGAGATCGCGAGGACGAGTGACAAAGCGGTGA
>JBCBJZ010000240.1:0-3183 GCA_038522635.1 Pseudomonadota bacterium
GGTTGGATCACCTGAGGCGAAAGATGAACGGCAAAACAAAAGCTTAGATGTCGGTTCCGCTTCAAGCTGAAGCGAACCGACTCGAGACCAACCTCCAGCGCTGCGATCGAGGCGACGCAATCGGCATGACCACTTCAGCCCTGATCGTCGCTGCCGGACGTGGCACACGCGCCGCCGGTCCAGAATCGGGTACCGCCCCCAAGCAATACGCCATGTTGGGCCCGCACGCCGTGTTGGGCCACACACTCAAGTGCTTTTTGAGCCACCCCCGCGTGACCCAGGTGTTGGCGGTGATCCACCCCGACGACCACGCTTTGTTCGATGCGGTCAGGGATGCGCTGCAAAACGATGGACCGCTCACCGGGCTGCTTGCACCGGTGCATGGCGGGGCGACACGCCAGGCATCCGTGCGCGCTGGGTTGCAAGCGCTTGGCCGTGCGGCGGTCGCCACCGACCACGTGCTGATCCACGATGCCGCACGCCCCTTCATTACCGCACAGACGATCACGCGCATCATCGACAGCCTCGATGAGGGCAACACCGGCTGCATTCCAGCGCTGGCCGTTGCCGACACGCTGAAACGCACCGATGGCGCTGGCGCCATCACCGCGACGATCGCGCGCGATGGCTTGTGGAGGGCGCAAACCCCGCAGGGCTTCAAGTTCGAACCCATCATGCGAGCCCATGCGGCGGCCGCGCAGGCGGACCGGGACGGCTTTACGGATGATGCCGCCGTGGCCGAATGGGACGGCCTTGATGTCGTCGTTGTCGAAGGAGCTGCTGGCAACATCAAGCTGACGAGCGCGCAGGACATGGCGATCGCGCGGCGCGCCTTCGTGCCGGCTGCTGCCGGCGTTGTTGGGTCTCAGGAGCAAGCGATGGAATACCGCAGCGGCACCGGTTTTGACGTGCACGCCTTTTGCGAAGGCAGCGCCGTTTGGCTGTGCGGGGTCGAAGTTCCGCACGCCTTCGCGCTTAAAGGGCACTCGGATGCGGACGTTGCGATGCACGCGCTGACCGACGCCATCTTGGGCGCGCTGGGCGAGGGCGACATCGGGCAACACTTCCCGCCGAGCGAGGCGCGCTGGAAAGGCGCGGCGTCCGAGATCTTTCTGCGCGACACGTTGGACCGCATCAACGCGCGCGGCGGCCGGCTGATCAACGCGGACGTGACGATCATTTGCGAAGCGCCCCGCGTGACCCCGCACCGCGATGCGATGCGCGCGCGCCTCGCCGCCATCCTTGACGTCGATGTCAGCCGCATCAACGTCAAAGGCACCACGTCCGAGCAACTCGGTTTCACCGGTCGGCGTGAGGGCATCGCGGCCATGGCGGGCGCCACGGTTGCCTTACCGGCAGACGCGCCTATCCTGGGCATGCCCGCGACTTGACATCAGCTGCATCAAGAAGGGACCGGTTCGCCATGCCTGAAACCTCCACAGCCTCCGCAACGCCCAGCGCCCATCCCGTAGGTCTAGGTGAAGGCCCAGGTGCCGCCGTAGGCACGCGAATCGCACCGCCCATCACCGACACCACGAAACCCCTGCTGTGCGACATGCTGCGTTGGATCGCGGAACGTCCGCGCCACTACGATGATGTGATGGCGGGATGGCGCACGTCGTGTCCACGCCTGCCGGTCTGGGAAGATGCGGTGGATCACGGCTTCGTGGTGCGCACGCGCGGCGCGGACGGTCAGACCCTTGTGCACATCACGCCTGCAGGGCGCGCCTACCTTGGCGAGACGGCTGACAGCGCTTGAAACACGGCGCGAGGCACTGAGCCTCCTCAGCGATCATTGACGCGTCGACACGCCCCCCCTCCCCGCGGCAAAGCGTGTTAACGCCTCGCGGTTGATGTCGATCCCGAGGCCCGGGCCGCTGGGTACATCGACCAGGCCCTGCGAGGGCTCAATCGGCATGCGCAACACAGCCTGCCTGATCGGGTGCTCGGTGCGGTCAAACTCCAACAAGGGTTCACGCGGCTCATAGCGCAGCGGCTGATAGGGCAGCACCGCCAGCAGATGCAACGCCGCGGCAAGCCCGACGCCGGTCCCCCACACGTGCGGCACGTAGCGGACCTCGAACGCCGCCGCCATGTCGGCGATCTTCTTGGCTTCCGACAGTCCGCCGGCCGCACAGGTGTCGGGCTGCACGATGTCCATCGCCCGACGCGTGAAGATCTCGCGAAAGCCCCAGCGCGTGTAATCGGTTTCGCCGCCCGCCACCGGGATCGGCTGCCCCCTGCGCACCTCCACATAGGCCTCAAGATTGTCGGGGACCACCGGTTCCTCGAACCAGTCGATGTTAAGGTCACCCACCGCGCGGCCAACCTTGATCGCTTCGATGATGTCGTAACCGTGGTTGGCATCGAGCATGAGGCGTGCCGGCGCCTCCCCTTGCCTGCCCGCATGCTGTGCCATCGCTTCGTGCACGGCCTTGATCAAGGCGATGTCATCAGCCGGTTGCCGACCGATCTTGAGCTTCACCGCCTTAAACCCCTGGTTGAGGTGCCCGCGCACCTCTTCCACCACGTAATCACGAGGATCTCCCTCATCGCGCCGGTAGGTCCCCGTCGCATAAGCTTCAACCTTGCGCCGCACCGGCCCACCCATCAGCTCGTGGATCGGCACGCCGTAATGCTTGCCGGCGATGTCCCACAGCGCGATATCGACGCCTGAGATCGCGCAAACGGTAAGCCCCTTTTGTCCCGTGTCGCGGGTTTGATTGTAGAGTTTTGCCCAAAGCGCATCGCGGGTGCGCGGATCAGCGCCCACCAGTAACGGCGCGAACGCGCGCACGATCACAGCCGTTAGTGCCGCCGGCCCGTAGCACTCGCCCCAACCGATCGTGCCATCGCTGCAGGTGATCTCCACCAAGCAGGCCGCTCGGCTTTCCGCACGGTTGAACGACCACGAAAAGGGCTGCGACAGCGGGGCTTCCAAGACATGCGCTTCCACGCTCTTGATCTTCATAGGCGCTCCTCTGGGCCGGGCATTGTGTGACGCCTTAAGTTGCTGATCGCACGCTCATTTTGCCACCGATGTGCGAATGCCTCGCCACTTAACTCAAATCTCATCAACACCCTTGCCCACATTGCGTGCGCCGCTCGAATCGCAGCACTTGTGGCGGCGAGGTGGCGGCGCCTGCGCGCGCTGGAGGGGATCAGACCATGACGATGGCCATT
>JBCBJZ010000241.1:0-2972 GCA_038522635.1 Pseudomonadota bacterium
GAAAACCGTTTGGTGGCTGATCTTCACGGCGACTTGGCTGGCATCCTCACATTGGCTGCTGGTGCCAGGCCTGACTCGCAAATCAACGACACGACACTTGCGGCCAGCAAAGCCGCGCTTGGCGTGGGCCAAACATACGAAAGCGCCCCGGAGGGCGCTTCGCAGGTTAAGTTGGTTGCGGGGGTAGGATTTGAACCTACGACCTTCAGGTTATGAGCCTGACGAGCTACCGGGCTGCTCCACCCCGCGTCACCATCGACTTTCATGTGCCCGACCGTCGGTGCGGTGTGCGGGCGGCACATCATTAGATGCAGCGAAAGCCGTGACTGCGAGCGCTCATGCGCGCTGCGCGAAACCGGTCTTCTAGCAGCTTATGCGCTTTTGTGAAGGCCTTCTTTGGCAGACCGCCACGCGTTGGCGGGAAAAGCTGTTCAAACGACTGGCGACAAGGGCGCTTTGGGGCGCCATGAGGCGACCCGCCACGGGCGATCACGCTAAACGCTCGTGAGGCAGGCAGGCTGGCCACTCCGCACGAGCGAACCGCACGCCTAACCCGCCTGGCGGTTTATCCGCCCCAAGTGGGCTCACCGACACGGGAGAGAGGGACGTCAGGAGAGAGAGCCTATCGTGTGGTCGCCGCCCTTCGCCGCCGCCGCCGCCCTTCGTCGCCTCGCCCGCCGCCGCGCATCGCCGTGACCGCCCATCACGCCGCCGAAGAGCGCGCGATGAACGGCCAAACACAACGAACGCCAGGGCCGGTTCCGCCTCTCCATGCTTCGGTCTCTTTGTGCATCCGCCTCACCACGGAACGGAACCGCCCTCCGGCACCATCGTGATTACTGCGAGCCGCGCCCTTTTGTGGCAGCGGTGGTGAAGTTGCCCAACGCCTTCGTCATGATCGCGAAGACCTTGTCGGCACCCTCGATGTTGTGACGCGCCTTGAGCGCAGCCGGGTTCGTGTAGCCGAGCCAGACCTTGCCCTTCTCGTCCTGCCAGGCGAGCGCCTTCATAGGCAGATCAAGCCCCATCAGCCTGTTTTTGCCCATCAGCGGTGTCCCGAGCTTCGGATTGCCGAAGATCAGAAGCTGCGTGGCCGGCAGCTTGAGGCCAACCTTCTTGGCGCCGGCCGCGTGGTCGACGCGCGCGAAGATCGTGATCCCCTTGGCCTTGAGCAGCGCCGTCAGTTTATCGAGCGTCGCGGAGACCGTGTTGGCGGACGGCTTCACGATGAAGGTCTCATCCGCCGCCTGGGCCGGTTGAAGGGATGCCGTCGCGGCGAGCGCGCTGAACGTGAGCGCAAGGGCCAAAGTAAGCGGGCGGAAGCGTGGAAAAGTCATCGGGGGGCGAACTCCTCATCGTTGCGTTGCGCATGCCATCAACGCTTAGGGCGTCCCGGCATAGGGATGATGTATCAGGGTGCCGTGACACCCACGTGTGGCAAAACGGCGGACAATGACCTTCGGCCACACGCATGAAACTGGCGAGCGATGCCTTCAGGTCGCCGGACCCTCACACGCTGGATCGGCAGGGTCGGTTCAAAGTTGCGTGAGGTCTGGCCTGAACACGATCGCAGCGGGCCGTGCACCTGAACACTGCAGGCAAAGCCTACGGATCCTCAGCGCGCAACCGCGGGTGGGGGCGCAGCTCTTCAAAACGCTGGGCCAAGGGTGCGTAATCCGATGCATCGCGTGGCACAAACCCCGAAAGCCCCAGCGCTATGGCGTGCTCGGCACCGAGCCCGTCGATCGCCTCCGCCAAAACCGTACGCAGCCGCGTTACCGCTTGCAGGTGCGGCGTCACGAACGGCAGCGCCGGCGTCGATGGTGTGCGCGCGATCACCTTCACGCGCCCCAGCATCCGCCGATCCAAGTGCGCTTGTGCCAGCGACCAACTCACAACATCGATGGCCGCGATGTCGGCAGCGCCCGATGCCACCAGGGCGATCGAACGGCGGTGCGCGCCGCTGTGTATCAGACCCAAAGGACCAGGCGCGATGACGTCCCCGGTGCTGCCGCTTGCATCCTCAGGGCCTTGCGCCCGCAGGAAAGCGAGGAGTGCGGCAAAACCCGATTGCGAGTGCGCGCTATTGACCGCACAGCGTAAGGGCTGGTCGCCAGCAAAAGGTGCAAAGCGCCCCCGTTCATCGTCGAAAGCGTCCGCCGAACGCCCCTGCGCGATGACAACGCTGTGATAACAGCCCGGCTGGTGATCGGACGCTTCGGCGGCCGCGCGGTAAGCGCCCGTCCCGACCACATGGACCGCGCCGCTCAGGCCGAGCGCGAACGGCAGCCCGCATGTCTGCCATACGAACGGCGCTGCGCCGCCGGACGCATGGGCCACGCCGTGATCGCCTGCAGCGTCCACGATGGCCTGCCACAGTGCGTGCGTTGCGGGCCGCACTTCTGGCCAATCGTACATGGGCAAAGCTGCTGAGGCGGCTTGCGGTGCGTTCAAAGCTGGCACCTCACGGGTAGCATCAGCCCTGACACCTACAGCCTGCCACCTACGCGCCCACTTGCGCGCCGCCTAGTGCACGCTGAAGATTTCCAATTCGTCTTCCTCAGCGTGCGACACCGCCGCCTGGTGCGTATCGGTCAGCGCAATAGGCGTACCGTCGGCTGCATGCAGCGCGTAGAGGTTGATGCCCGGCGGCAAACCATCGATGGCCGGGAACATCTGTTCCGCTTCGTCGGTGGTCATCACCTTGATGTAGGCGATTTCCCCACCGCCAAGGCCGCGCAACTCGCGCTCGCTCAACTGTTGGTCATCAAGCTTGGGGCTCGACATGTTGGAACCGTCGTTCATGACTTTGCTCCTTGTTCACAGATCATGCGCAAAGGGTGGACCTTGAACTGCACGGCGAAAGACAAGCGCCTCCTAGCATCGGTCGATTCGCCTGCGACTCCTATGGTCCCACGGCCATGCGCCATCAGTTTCTCGCCGATCCGATTTCAATGCGGCGCGCGGCACGG
>JBCBJZ010000242.1:0-2954 GCA_038522635.1 Pseudomonadota bacterium
GGGGCCGGATGCGCGTTCGTGTGCGCCTTCGAGCGCGGCTCAGAGTGGCCGTTCGCTAGGCGTTCCATGGGAAAGGCGAGGTCGTTTTGAGCCCGCCGGTCGATGCGAGATCGGCGGCGGAGGGCGGGCGTGCCATCGATGTGGTGCGTCGCACACGCGCGCGCGCGAAGATCAATCTGACGCTTGAAGTGCTCGGCCGCCGCGCCGACGGTTACCACGCGCTGCGCAGCGTCGTGGCATTCGCCGACGTCGCCGATACGCTGACCTTTGCGCCATCGCCCGATGCGGACACCCTGTCGCTGCGCGTGACGGGGCCGTTCGCCGCAGCGCTTCACGCCACGGCTGAGACGGATAACTTGGTGGTGCAGGCGGCGGACGCTGTGCGGTGTGCCAGCGCCTTCGACTGTGCCGAAGTCCCGCCCGGCAGGGATGGCGGTGCGGGCGCGGCAAACATCACCGCAAGCGGGCCAATCCCAAACGCGCCAGGCCCAAGTGAGCCTGCCGCAAGCAGGCCAGTCCTTTGCGGTAGCGTCATCCTGGACAAACGCCTCCCGGTGGCGGGCGGTATCGGGGGTGGCTCCGCGGACGCAGCCGCCATGCTGCGCCTCCTGCGCGATGTGTTTGAGGATGATGCGGACCATCGCCAAAGGCAGGCGCGTCGCGGGTTGGGCGCCGATGCCGCCTCTACTCCCGTCAATGCGCACGAGAAAGCTGGCTCGCGTGGTAACGGCCCGGCTGGCGATGCGGCTCGCGACGCGTTGGACTGGATGGCCATTGCGCGCGCGCTCGGGGCCGATGTACCGGTGTGCCTCCTGAATGCGTCAGCGTTGATGACGGGCATCGGCGAACGCTTGCAGCCCCTTGACCATCTGCCCGCGTTTGCCGCCGTTTTGGTCAACCCGGGCGTGACGCTTGAGACAGCGCCGGTGTTCAAAGCGCTCAACGCGCCCGCGCTGCCGGCGGCAGCGGCAGACCGCGAGGACGCCTCAGAGGCGCTCAAAGTGCGGGCGGATAATGCTGCGCTCGCGCACCTCCCGACAAGCGATGACAGGGATGCCTGGTTCGCCTACCTCAAGCGCTCGCCTAACGATCTGGCCGCGCCGGCGACCGCGCTGGCGCCTGAGATCGCGCATGCGCTGACGCTGTTGGAGGCGGCACCCGGCTGCCGTCTGGCTCGCATGTCCGGCAGCGGGCCAACCTGCTTTGGGTTGTTTGATGATGAGAACGCGGCCCGTGCGGCCGCCCGCGCCCTTCAGCTTGAAGCGCCGTCCTGGTGGGTGCACGCGACCAGGCTTGGCGCACCCGCCTGATCGCGTCTTTGAGGCAGGCCCAGGCGGTCACGCGCGTGAGCGCCGCCGGCGCCGTTCGCGCGCGGTGGGCGCCTCGTTGCGCGGCTTCGGCGCGGGCAGTGTTACCGCCTTGGCAAGTTCGGCGAAGGGATCGACCTTGTTGGGGATCGCCATGGCGTTGACGAAATGCTCCTGGAATGCGGGCTCAATCGCCGTTTCGATTTTCTCGACCCGCCGCACCAGCCCGGCCAGCCCGTGGCGTGCTTGGCGGTTCAAAAGCGCAATGCGCGCGCCCGTGCCCGCCGCGTTCCCCGCCGAACTCACTTCGTCCAACGGGCAGTCGGGGATGAGGCCCAGCACCATCGCGTATTTGACGTCGATGTGGCTGCCGAACGCGCCAGCAAAGCGGATGCGGTCGGGTGCGCTGACGCCCATCCGCTCCATCAAAAGCCGCGCGCCAGCATAGAGCGCAGCCTTGGCCAACTGGATCGCGCGCACATCGCCCTGGTAAATTGCGACCCGTGGCTCGCCTTCGCAGACCACATAGGCGTGCGTGCGTCCGACCGCTTCGATGCGAGGCGTGCGCTCCGCCATCGCGCCATCGATAACGCCATCGGTGGTGATGAGACCGGCCAGGAACATCTCGGCCAGCACTTCGATGATGCCGCTGCCGCAAATGCCGGTGACGCCGGTATCAGCGGTGGCGTCCGCGAAGCCCGGATCATCGGACCACAGGTCACAGCCGATCACCTTGAAGCGCGGCTCCAGCGTGGCAGGGTCGATGCGCACCCGCTCGATCGCGCCCGGTGCAGCGCGCTGCCCACAGCAGATCTGCGCGCCTTCAAAGGCAGGGCCGGTTGGCGATGAGCAGGCAAGCATCGTGGTCTCGTTGCCAAGGACGATTTCCGCATTGGTGCCGACATCGACGAGGAGCGTTGTTTGGCTGCGCGTTTGCGGGGCTTCGGCGAGCACGACGGCTGCCATGTCCGCACCAACGTGGCCGGCGATGCAGGGCAGCACGTGCACGTGGGCGCCGGGAGCGAGGTCAAGGCCGACCTCGTTGGCCGCACAATCATGAGCGCCATCGATCGCAAGCGCGAAGGGGGCGCCGCCCAGTTCGGTCGGATCGAGGCCCAAGAAGAGGTGATGCATGATCGGGTTACCAACGATCGTCACCTCGAGCACGTCGGCACGCGTCAGGTTGGCGCTGGCGGCCGCTTCCGCGATCAACTGGTCGATCGCCTCGCGCACCGCGTCGGTGAGTTCGCCGTCACCGCCGGGGTTCATCATGACGTGGCTGACCCGGCTCATCAGGTCTTCGCCGAAGCGGATTTGCGGGTTCATCACGCCGGCTGACGCGATCACCTCGCCGCTTGTCAGATCGCACAGGTGGGCCGCGATAGTGGTCGAGCCGATATCGATCGCCGCCCCATGCGCGCTCTCGCGCAAGCCGGGCCAGACCGCGACGATGTCACGTTCTTCGCGCACGCCGACCGTGACCTGCCAGCTACCGGCGCGCAGTGTCCTTTGTAGATCGCGCAGCACGGCAAGCGGGGCGTAGAGGTTTTCAAGCCCCCATTGGGCCGCCAGCGCGCTTTTGAGCCGCGTGTAATCGCTGGTTGGCTCGTGCATGTCCGGCTCGTCCACCGTGACCATGTGCAGGCG
>JBCBJZ010000243.1:0-2927 GCA_038522635.1 Pseudomonadota bacterium
CATCGAGATCATCCGCGATCTGCGGTTGGGCGCGTTCGATGTGCTGATCGGCATCAACCTTTTGCGCGAGGGCCTCGACATTCCCGAGTGCGGCCTGGTGGCGATCCTCGACGCCGATAAGGAAGGCTTCCTGCGTTCGGAAACGTCGCTCATCCAGACCATCGGACGGGCCGCGCGTAACGTCGATGGCAAGGTCATCCTCTACGCCGATAGCATCACCGGCTCGATGCAGCGGGCCATGGAGGAAACGAGCCGCCGCCGCGAAAAACAGATGGCGTTCAACACCGCCAACAACATCACGCCGTCGAGCGTCAAAAAGAACATCGCGGACATCATGGCCTCGGTCTACGAGCAGGACCATGTGATCGTCGATGCCGGGCTGCAGGAGGACGATCAGCCGCTCGTCGGACACAACCTCAAGACCGTCCTTGAGGACATGGAAAAACGCATGCGCGAGGCGGCGGCTGACCTGGAATTCGAGGAGGCAGCACGCTTGCGCGATGAGGTGAAACGACTGCGTGAGACCGAACTAGCGGTGAGCGATGACCCTCTAGCGCGCCAGACCAACATCGAAGACCGCGCGGGCGCCTACGGGGGCGAACGCAAATACGGACCGGCCGCCAACATGCCGGCCAGGAAAGGCGCGCGCACCGCGACCAAGGCGGGCGCCTACGGCGAGAACATCAAAGGCCCGCACAAGCCTGACCTCGACGAAATGGGCCCGCACGCATCCACGGCGCTCCCGGTCGGCGGCGCGAGACCGGCCAAACCGACCCGCCCGCGCAGCGCACCCGTCGACGATGGCGCGGATAAAAAACGCCGGCGCGGACGGCCTCGCAAAACCGGCCGCCCAGGCGCGTAGCAGATTTGCCACACGCGTGACGTGCAACGCGCACATCGTTCGCGTCGCAAATCGCCTGCCCTTTCCAGCCTGTTATTTTGAGACCAGGAGGCTCAAACTGGCGCCTATCGTGCTCGCGCAGCGGGGCACGAGGCTCACCGATGGACATGGGGCAACGTGGTAACCGATGATCTTGAATGATCCGCTCGCGCACTTGCAGAAAACGTATTGGCACTTTGAACAGGAGGACCTGCCGGGCACGATGGCCGGCTTCAAGCGTGATGCCGTCCACCACATGCACATCCCGGAAGACTTGCTCCCCTACGGCGGCCCGGCCGTTGGCATTGATAAGATCGCAGAGCGACTGGGGCTCATCCTCCAGGTCTTTCAGGTGATCGCGTTCGCTCCTGTCTCGATGGAACAACGCGACGATATCATCACCGTGCAGATCAATTACCATTACGTGCACCGCAAATCGGGCCGTGTACTTCAAAGCGATACCCGCCATCACGTCATCATGGACGGTGATCTGATCGCCAGGATCGACGAATGGCCGGACCCGGACATCCTGCGCACTTTCATTCGGCTTATCGAAGCTGAGGTCGCCCCGCCCGATCCGGACGCTTAGCCAGATACCGTTTGAGCGGGCATCGGCGGCGTTCGACCCGCCCAGCGTGCCGTCGCCGCCGTTGATCGCGTCCACCACTGGCGATACGGTCTGACGCGTCATCTCGCATCGGACACCCCATGGACTTCGATCTCAACGACGAACAACGCCTGCTCAAAGAGAGCGTGGATCGCCTGCTGGCCGACCGCTACAGCTTTGAGCAGCGCAAGGCCTACGCCCGCGATTCGCATGGCTACAGCGCCGCGCTTTGGTCGCAGTACGCGGAGCTGGGCCTCCTGGCTTTGCCCTTCGCGCCCGACGATGGCGGCCTTGGTGCCGGCCCGGTGGAATTGATGCTCACCATGGAAGCGTTTGGCCACGCGCTGGTGCTTGAGCCCTATTTCGCGACCGTGGTGCTCGGCGGCGGTATGTTGCGACACGCGGGGACGGCGGAGCAGCGCGCAAGCCTGATCCCTTCGATTGCCGAAGGCACCTGCAAACTGGCCGTCGGCCTGACCGAACGCGCAAGCCGCTACACCCTGCATGACGTTTCGACACGTGCTGAGCGTGGCCCCGACGGTTGGGTGCTCGAAGGTGAAAAAGGCGTGGTTCTGCACGGTGACAGCGCCGACCATCTGATCGTGTCTGCCCGCGTTGCAGGCGCGCAGCGTGATCGCGACGGCATCGCATTGTTCCTGATCGACGCCACTGCGCCAGGCGTCGCACGCACGGGCTACGACACGCAGGATGGCTTGCGCGCGGCCCAGGTGACATTAGCCGGCGTCAAGGTAGGCCCCGAGGGGGCACTTGAGCACGCTGGCGCGGCCATCGATGTCATCGAGCGCGTCGCCCAGGAAGCGATCGCTGCGCTGAGCGCCGAAGCCGTCGGCACGATGGCCGCGATGCATGCCTTGACGCTCGACTACATCAAAACGCGCGAGCAGTTCGGCAAACCGATCGGCGCCAACCAGGTGGTGCAGCATGCCGCGGCCGATATGTTCGTGGCGCTTGAGCAGGCACGCTCGATGATGCTCTACGCCACCATGATGGCGCATGATGACGACGCCGATGAGCGCGCGCGTGCGATGGCCGCCGCTAAGGTCCAGATCGGTCGTTCAGGCAAGGCGCTTGGCGAAACCGCGATCCAACTCCACGGCGGCATCGGCATGACGATGGAATACGCCGTGGGCCATCACTTCAAGCGCATGACGATGATCGACAAGCAGTTCGGGGACAGCGATCATCATCTGACCGCGTTGGCCGCGCGCGGCGGCCTGTTCCGCACCGACGATCTTGAAGCGGGCCGCTGAGCGCTGCGGCGCCGTGTTCATTGCACGAAGGCGCAGGTCGCTCGGCTTTGCCCCGCGCGCCCCGCGCCAACCTCGGCCACACCACCGCAGCCCCCTGTTGCGCTGACCCGAAGCCCACCGAACCTGAGGAGAGCACGGCCCATGATCCCGCCTCTAAGCCCGCGTCTGC
>JBCBJZ010000244.1:0-2786 GCA_038522635.1 Pseudomonadota bacterium
TTTGGCGGCGAAGCACGCGATCTGAAGGCAGCGCTGGGGGACGTGGCGCGCGGTGACGGATTCCTCCTGCAGGGGGGGGATTGCGCGGAAAGCTTTGCGGAGCATCGGGCCGATACGATCCGTGATTTCTTCCGCGTGTTCCTGCAGATGGCGGTGGTGCTCACTTACGCGGGTGGATCGCCGGTGGTGAAGGTCGGGCGGATCGCCGGTCAGTTCGCCAAGCCGCGTTCTTCGCCGACCGAAAAGAAGGGCGATGTGGAACTGCCGTCCTACCGCGGCGACATCATCAACGCATCAGCCTTCGAGACCCAAGCCCGCGAACCCGATCCGCAACGTCAGATCGAGGCCTACCGCCAGTCTGCCGCGACGTTGAACCTGATCCGCGCGTTTGCCCAGGGCGGCTTTGCTGACCTTGAGCGGGTCCACGCGTGGACGTTGGGCTTCGTTTCAGACAGCTCGCAAGCCGCGCATTACCGCGAGATCGCCGATCGCATCAGCGAGACTTTGGCGTTCATGCGCGCGTGCGGCATCACTTCGGCGAACACACCGCAACTGCGCGGGACCGAGTTCTACACCAGCCACGAAGCGTTGCTGCTTGGCTACGAAGAAGCGCTGACGCGGCAGGATTCGACCGACGCCAACGCCTGGTACGCCACCTCCGGGCACATGGTCTGGATCGGCGATCGCACGCGCCAGCCGGACCACGCCCACGTCGAATATTGCCGTGGCATCAATAACCCGCTTGGCTTCAAGTGCGGCCCCTCGCTCGATGCCGATGGCTTGCTGCGGCTGATCGACATCCTCAATCCCGCGAACGATCCCGGCCGCCTCACCCTTATCTGCCGCTTTGGCGCAGATAAGGTTGGTGATCACTTGCCCGCGCTCATCCAGGCGGTCGAGCGGGAAGGGCGCGCGGTGGTGTGGTCATGCGATCCCATGCATGGCAACACGATCTCGGCTGCTGGCGGCTACAAGACGCGGCCCTTCGATCGCATCTTGAAGGAGGTCGAGACCTTCTTCGACGTGCACGCAGCCGAAGGCTCCTATGCCGGTGGCATCCATGTTGAAATGACCGGGCAGGATGTCACCGAGTGCACCGGTGGTGCAAAGGCGATCTCGGAAGATGATCTGTCAGCGCGCTACCACACGCACTGCGATCCGCGTCTGAACGCCAACCAGGCGTTAGAGCTCGCCTTCCTGGTGGCCGAACGCTTGAAGCGCGACCGTGAGCAGCTCAACCGCGACATTGCGCATCAGGCGGCGGAGTAGCACGGGCTTCGCGCCCTTTGTTGCCAGCGGCTGCCGGGTGTGATGGCCTTGGCGCAGTTCAAATGAAGCGCGCGCTGGCGACGGCGCGGGCCAACCTGCGGTGGTCAAACCATGCGGATCGCGCTTGCCCAGCTTAACCCGGTTGTCGGCGATCTGGCGGGGAACGCTGAGCGCGTGCGTGCCGTCCAGGCGCAGCATTCTGACGCCGATTTGATCGTGTTTTCAGAGCTGTTCTTGACCGGTTACCCGCCTGAAGACCTGGTGCTCAAGCCGGCCTTCGCGCAGGCCGCCCGTGCGACCGCCGAAGCCCTTGCCCCGCTCACAGCCGATGGAGCGCCGGCCCTTCTCGTCGGCACGGTCTGGCCGGACGGTGATCAGCTCTACAACGCGGTTGTGCTGCTTGACGGCGGCAAGGTCGAAGCGGTGCGCTACAAGGTCGATCTGCCCAACTATGGTGTGTTCGATGAAAAGCGCGTGTTCGACGCGGGTCCCTTGCCCGGGCCGATCAACGTGCGTGGCATGCGCGTGGGCGTGCCGATCTGCGAAGACATCTGGCGCGATGAAGTGTGCGAGTGCCTCGCTGAAACCGGCGCGCAACTGCTGATCGTGCCAAACGGTTCACCGTTCGATTGGACGAAGCCCGATGTGAGGCTCAACGTCACGGTGGCGCGGGTGACGGAAACCGGGCTACCGCTGATCTATCTCAATCAGCTTGGCGGGCAGGATGAACTGGTGTTCGACGGGGCCTCGTTCGCGCTCAATGCGGACCGCGCGTTGGCCCTGCAAATGCCAGCCTGGGAGGAAGCGGTCGAAACGGTTGCGCTTGAGCGTGATGATGCGGGCGCGGTGCGCATCGTGCAGGGCCCGGTCGCGAAGGTGCCGTCGGGCGATGAGGCAGCCTACCAGGCCTGCGTGCTGGGCACGCGGGATTACGTCGAAAAGACCGGTTTCCCGGGCGTCGTGCTGGGGCTGTCGGGGGGCATCGATTCAGCGCTGGTCGCAGCGATTGCGGTCGATGCGCTCGGCCCCGATCGCGTGCATGCGGTCATGCTGCCCTATCGCTACACGTCTGATGAAAGCCTGACGGATGCCGCCGCCTGCGCAAAGGCGCTCGCCATCCGCTACGACACGATCGCCATCGAGCCGCCCGTCGCGGGCTTCATGGCGGCGTTAAGCCCGATGCTTGAGGGCACGCAGGCCGACACCACGGAAGAGAACATCCAAAGCCGGGTGCGCGGCAGCACGCTGATGGCGCTCTCCAACAAGTTTGGCACCATGGTGCTGACCACCGGCAACAAGTCGGAGATGTCCGTCGGTTACGCGACGCTGTACGGCGACATGAATGGCGGCTTCAACCCGATCAAGGACCTCTACAAGTTGGAAGTCTACCGGCTGGCGGCGTGGCGCAACGCGAACCGGCCTTCCGGTGCCAAAGGACCCGCGGGCGAGGTGATCGCAGCCAACATCCTCACCAAGGCGCCCACGGCTGAATTGCGTGAGAACCAGACCGATCAGGA
>JBCBJZ010000245.1:0-2775 GCA_038522635.1 Pseudomonadota bacterium
AGCGCAACCGCAAAGCTCGCAGGCGGCGAACGCCATCGAGATCACGGGGCGCTACCTCTACGGCCCGCCGGCCGCCGATCTCGCGCTTGAAGCCGACGTCGTCGTGCGGCCTACAGCGAAGACGAAGGGGCGCTTTGCCGGTTATCATTTTGGACGCGCCAATCGGGTCGTGACGGCTGTGCGCCGCCGGCTTGAAGCGCTGCCGCGTACCGATGCTGCGGGGGCTGCCCGCGTGCAGGTGGCGCTGCCACAGATTCCGGATACGGCTCGACCGTTGGAGGCTCAGGTGCTGGTGCGCTTGCGTGAGCCGAACGGGCGGACGGTGGAGCGAAGCGTGCGCCTGCCGATCGACCAACGACGTGCCCGGCTCGGCGTACGCCCCGCCTTTAAGGGCAACGCGGTTCCCGAGAACGCGCGCGTGCGCTTCGATGCGATCATGCTTGGCGCCGATGGTGAGCCGACTGCGGTCCGCGATGTGATGTGGTCGCTGAAGCGGTTACGGCAGCACTATCAGTGGTACCGCCAGGACGGGACGTGGCGCTTTGAAACCGTGACGATGAGCCGTGCGGTCTCGGCCGGCAAAGTCACGATGACGAAGGCTCAGCCGGCGGCGATCGAAGCGCCGGTCACCTGGGGCCGCTACCGGCTCGATGTCACTAAGCGGCTGGCCGACGGTCGCGTGCTGCTGACAAGCTACCTGTTCAAGGCCGGCTACTGGCAGAGCGAGGCGGCCGACAGCCCCGAGACGCTGGACGTCGCGTTCGATCGTAAGAGCTACAAGCCGGGCGACGTGGCGACGCTCAAGATCGAGGCAAAGCAGGCTGGTCGTGCGCTGATCGCGGTGCTCGGTGATGGCGTGTTGCAGACGCGTGAGGTTGATATCGCCAAAGGTGGCGGCGCGGTACGCTTGCAGGTGGATGCATCGTGGCAGCCGGGCGTCTACGTCGCGGCGATGCTCTATCGTCCGCTTGACCGGCGGGCGCGTCGGATGCCGGGACGCTCGATCGGCATCGCGTGGCTGGGGCTCAGTGATGAAGGCCGCCGGCTGAACGTGGAGATCGAGGCGCCGGACAAAGTGGCCGCTTCGCGCGCGGTGGAGATCCCGGTTCGCATCAACGGCGCGAAGCCCGGTGAGACGGCCTACGTCACGCTGGCAGCGGTCGATGCAGGCATCCTCAACCTGACGCGTTACGCACCGCCTTCACCGCACACCTGGTTCAACGGTCAACGGCGTCTGGGCGTGGAACTGCGCGATTACTACGGGCGGCTGATCGATGGCATGCGCGCGGTCCGCGGCCACCTTCGTTCGGGCGGCGATGGCGATGGTGACCTTTCCATGCGCGGCTCACCAACAACCACGAAACCGGTGGCGCTCTTCTCCGGGATCGTGAAAGTCGACGAAACCGGCCTTGCCCGTGTGACTTTGGACCTGCCCGACTTCAACGGCACGGTTCGGCTGATGGCGGTCAGTTGGTCTGCTGGCAAGATCGGCGCGGCAAGCAGGGACATGATCGTCCGCGATAAAGTGGCTCTGCTTGCCGCTGGCCCGCGCTTCATGACCTACGGCGACCGCGCGCGGCTTGATCTGGACATCCACAATATCGAAGGCCCGGCTGCCCCCTACACGCTGACGCTGACGAAGCGCCAGGGCGACGCGGCGCCTGAGGTCGTGACAAAGCGCACGTTGACGCTTGGGCTCAAGGAGCGACGCATCGAGCGTGTGACCTTGAAGGCGGATCGCGTGGGCACGGTGGATTACGGCGTGCAGGTGACCGGTCCAGACGGCCTGCTGGTCGAGCGCGGCTTGCGCATGGAGGTTCATCCGCCGGCGGGCGATGTCAGGCGTTCGGTGGTCTCGCTGCTGCAGCCGGAAACGGGTGTGCTGACGCTGAGCGGTGATCTCTTCGCTAACCTCATGCCGGAGCGTTCGCGGGTGAGTGTGGCTGTCGGTGCGGGGGCAACGTTCGATGTCCCGGGCCTGCTGACGCAGCTGGACCGCTACCCGCACGGCTGCGCGGAACAGACGGTTAGTCGCGCGTTACCGCTGCTTTACGCGAACGCGGTGGCGACACGGCTTGGCATCGCTGAAGACGGGGGCATCAAGGCGCGCGTTGAAAAGGCGATCGCCCGCGTGTTCCAGATGCAGGACAGCGCCGGCGCCTTCGGTGTCTGGGGTCCCTATCATAGCGATCTTTGGTTGACCGCTTACGTCACCGACTTCCTGACCCGGGCGCGTGAGACCGGTTACCTGGTCCCACGTCGGCCGATGGCGCAGGCGCTCGATCGGCTGCGTAACCACGTTGCCTTCGTGCAGGACTTCAAAAAGGGCGGTGAGCCGCTGGCCTACGCGCTCTACGTGCTCGCGCGCAACGGGAAGGCGCCGATCGGTGATCTGCGGTATTTCGCCGATACGCGGCTTTCACGGTTCACCACGCCGCTGGCGAAAGCGCATCTGGGTGCCGCACTGGCGATGATGGGTGACAAGCCCCGCGCACAAACCGCCTTCGCGGCAGCGCTTGCCGGCTTGCGTGGAACCGATGAAGCGACACCGCTCAGCGTCACGCGTGCTGACTTCGGCTCACGGTTGCGCGACGGGGCGGCGGTGTTAACGCTGTTGTCTGAAACGGGCGTGGCGCCGGGCGACGAGCCTGGCCTCGTCCAGACCGTGTCGCAGGCGATTAAGGCGACGCCGTCCACTTCAACGCAGGAGCAGGCGTGGCTCATCATGGCGGCCCGTGCCATGGCCAAAGCGGTGCAGACGCGCACCGCGCTGAC
>JBCBJZ010000246.1:0-2771 GCA_038522635.1 Pseudomonadota bacterium
GTGGCGCTCGCCTAATCGGCCGCGGCTGTGGCGCTGGCCCAGTCGCTCATGCGCAACTTATGCGGGCCTGCGCGGGTTTGCCCTGCTTAGCGGGCAGCCCTTGCGCTGGCCGCGACGTTTCAAATGATGATAAGGAGCACGATCGGTCATCCGGTCGGGAAGGTGCGCACCTTCCCGCCAGGGATGCCGATCAACACTTTACCAAGATGGACCGAAGCGAGACCCCATGAGGCAAGCGAAAAAGCCCAGCGGCAAACGAGGGCCGCGCGGCGACGACGACAAGCACGACCTTGTCTTTACGGCCCTTGGCGGTCTCGGCGAAATCGGCATGAACGTCTACCTGTACGGTGCGGGAACGGGTGCGAACCGCTCGTGGCTGATGGTGGATCTCGGCCTCACGTTCCCGGGCGACGGCGAGCCGGGCGTCGATGTGGTGCTGCCGGATGTGTCCACTTTCAAAGGGCGCACCTCATCGCTCAAGGGCATCGTGCTGACGCACGCCCATGAAGACCATTTGGGGGCGCTGATCGAGCTATGGCCACAATTGCGCGCGCCAGTTTACGCAACGCCGTTCACGGCCGCGATGTTGCGCGCGAAGATGCAGGAATACGGCGCCCATCCGGAGCTTGAGATCACCGAAGTGCCGCTGGGCGGGCGGATCGATGTTGGCCCGTTCAACGTCGAGTTCATCGCGATGGCGCACTCGATCCCGGAACCCAATGCGCTGGCGATCCGCGTCGGCGGGCGCACGCTGCTGCATTCGGGCGACTGGAAACTCGATGACCATCCGGTGGTGGGCGGACCCACGGATGAAGCCCGTCTTCGCGCGCTGGGCGACGAGGGCATCGACGTTCTGATGTGCGATTCAACCAACGCCTTCCGTGACGGCACCTCGCCGTCGGAAAGCGATATCGCAAAGACGCTGGAGCGGTTGATCAAAGAGGCGCCGCATCGCGTCGCCGTCACCACCTTCGCCTCCAACGTCGGGCGGATCAAAGCGGTCGCGGATGCCACCTATGCGGCCGGCCGGCAACTGGTCGTTTGTGGGCGCGCGCTCCATCGCATCATCGATGTGTCGAAAGAGACCGGCTATCTGCCGGAAGATTTCCGCTACAGCGACCAGCGTGAGTTTGGCTACCTGGAGCGCAAGGACGTTGTTGCCCTATGCACCGGCAGCCAAGGTGAATCGCGCGCGGCGATGGCACGGGTTGCGAGCGATGATCATCCCGACGTTTCGCTGACGCGCGGCGACCGTGTGATCTTTTCTTCGCGCACGATCCCCGGGAATGAGAAGTCGGTCGGCGCGGTCCAGAACGCGCTCGAAGCGATGGGCTGCGAGGTGATCACGGACGCGCAGGCTTTGGTGCACGTGACCGGCCATCCTCGTCGCGAAGAACTGCGCGCGATGTACGGCTGGCTGAAGCCGAAAGCGCTGGTGCCCATGCATGGCGAAGCGCGTCATCTCAACGAGCAGGTACGGCTTGCCAAAGAGGCTGGCATCACCAACACGATCGCCGCGCTGAACGGTGAGTTGGTCAGCCTTTCCGTAGAGCCGATGAAGATCATCGATGATGTGCCTGTGGGGCGGCTTTACCGAGATGGTCGTTTGATCCTGCCGTCCGATGCGGGGCCGGTGCGCGAGCGCCAGACGTTGAGCAACGTCGGTATCGTTGTGGTCGGCGTGACGATGACGGCGAAGGGCGAGTTGGCGACGGAACCTGACGTGGTGATCGACGGAGTGCCCTACGAGAACCAAGACGGCGATGCCATGGAAGACGTGATCCTGGACGCTGTCGAAGGCGCGATCGCGAGTTTGCCGCGGGGTGGGCGGCGCAATGGCGATACGCTGCGCCGCGCGGTTGAGAAGAGCGCACGCGGCGCGGTGGCGCAGGTGTGGGGCAAACGGCCGATCGCGAAGGCGATGGTCATGGTTTTGGAGCGGTGAGGGGACGATGATCGGACGCTTGAATCACGTGGCGATTGCGGTTCGCGATATGGAGGCAGCCGTTGCCGTGTACCGCGATCAGCTCGGCGCAACGGTGTCGGACAAGGTGGCACAGCCGGACCACGGCGTGAGCACGGTCTTTATCACGCTGCCGAACACGAAGATCGAGCTGCTGGAGCCGCTTGGGGAGACCTCGCCCATCGCGAAATTTCTGGAGCGTTCGCCCGAAGGCGGCATCCACCACCTTTGCTATGAGGTGGACGACATCAAGGCTGCGCGCGATCGTCTGACACAGGATGGCGCGCGTGTGCTCGGTGACGGTGAACCGAAGATCGGCGCGCACGGGAAACCGGTCTTGTTCCTGCACCCCAAAGATTTCTGCGGCACGCTGGTTGAGTTGGAAGAGGTCTAGCGTTGTGATGAAGCAGGTGGATGTGGCGCTCGCTGCGGCCGTGAGCGCGTCGCGTGGCAGATCGGCGTTAGCTCGGGCAACCCCACAGCAAGGCTGGGCCGCATGAGCCTCATCTTCGCATTCGCGATCTACTTCATCATCTGGTGGTTGACGCTGTTCATGGTTCTGCCGTTCGGCGTGCGCACGCAAGGTGAGGACGGCGCCATCGTGCCCGGCACGCCCGAAAGCGCACCCACCCAGTTTGCTTTGCCGCGTGTGTTGATCATCACCACCATGGCATCTCTCGTGATCTTCGCGGTGGCCTACGCGATCATCGTCTATCGCATTGACGTGCAGCTCGGCTTGCCGCTGCCCGTGCCGGAGCGTGGACCAGCGCCACAGTAGGGCCCGGGTAGGCCCGGGTATAGCCAGCGC
>JBCBJZ010000247.1:0-2686 GCA_038522635.1 Pseudomonadota bacterium
GCAAGCTTCAGCACAACTGCGCCCGCCGCAGCACAGGACGCCGACGCTGATGCACCCGCGCGGCCAGCCGACAGCGCCAGCGCCCTTGCGCAGCGCTACGCCGACGTGGAGCCCGGCCAGTTCATCGGCCAGGTCTTCGTCGAATGGGTCGACGGCGGCGAAGACCGCGACATGCGCCTTATCCTGCCCTTCGGCTACAAAGACCGCGCGGGCCGCATCTGGATGGTCCCCAAGGGCGCGATCATCAACGGCGCGTCCATCCCGCGCTCGCTTTGGTCGCTGGTCGGCTCCCCCTACGTTGGCCGCTACCGTCGCGCCGCCGTCATCCATGACTTCTTCTGGGCCGACCGCGACGATGAGGACCAAGTGAACGTCGACCGTCTGTTTCGCGAGATGGTCCGGGTGGCCGGCATCTCGACGGTGCGCGCGCAGGCCATGTACGTGACGGTGCGCTGTTGCGGGCGCACGTTCCGGATTTTCCCGGCCGTGTTCAGCGCTCGGACGCCAACGTCAGCGCCCACAGGCGACCCGGTAACGCCTTCCCGTCGCCCGGCCTCAAAGCCATCTGGACCGTCTGGTTCTTCGCGCACGAGGGGGATCAGCCCTGGGCTCGCGCAGCCCGTCAAAGTCAAGCCGCGGGTTCAGAAGAGGTTCGAGCGCACCTTCACGCCGGCGGAACAGCGTAAGCTGATCGCGTGGGTGCAGCAGACGTCACCCAACGACGCGCAGATCGAAGCCTACATCCGCAAGATTTACGAGCGCCGCATGACGCTCAAAGAACGTCGCGGCGAAGGCAACAGCACGGCCCCTGACCGCTGACAGCAAGCCTACCGTGAATTTGCGGCGCAGGTGGCATATCGAACGCGCACGACAAACGGCATTTCTAAAGCGGGGCGCATCGTCACCCACTCTGCAGAGCGCCCCGAACCCGACCCGCACCTTTGCATTGCGTGAACATTAATCACAATGAGGGTTGCTGGCGGTCCACCCTGCCCCCAAATCGCCTATTTTCGCATATAATTGAACAACATCCGATCTTAGGTGGACGAGAACCACCTAAAATGTTGTTCTGTTGAATGAAAAAACTGATCACCCAAAAACTCAGCGCCTCACAATTCAACCAAAATAGCATATTTTTTCTTTGAACGCCTTGACCGCCGCCACATGAGCGCCGCACGAATCAGATCGCTTGCAACCTATGAGCGATCAAATCGTGCGCAATACAACCTTTTCCACGGCCAAAGTCGCGGTGGCGCTTGCCATCGCCCTCCCGCTTGCCTGGTCGCAGCCGCCGGCCGCCGCGCCCACCAGCCCGGCCCCCGCTCAGCCCGGGCCGGCGCTCGATCCCGATAGAACGCTGATCCTCATCGACCCCGATGGGCGCTACATGACGGGCGCCCTTGTGCCACGCCGTGCCACGCGGCTGACCGGCCGGGCCCGGGTGGTGGATGGCGACACGTTGGATCTGACGCTGGTGACGCCGCCTGCCAAAGGGGCCCACCGAACTAGCTCACCGGCAGGGCCAGGTCGCGCGATGGGACCCATCGACGGCGGTTCGGCCGTGGGTGCGCCTCGTACCGTCCGCATACGCCTTGAGGGGATCGATGCGCCGGAGGCGGCCCAGACCTGCGCGCGCGCTGCCCGGCCACGTGGGCTGCGCAATCGCCCGGCGAACGCGGGCGGCCCGGGAGATCGATGGGCCTGTGGCGCTGCTGCGACCCGGCACTTGCGCCACCTAATCGGCAGCGCTCGCGTCCATTGCAACGTGCGGCGGCGTGATGGCTACGGCCGCCTGCTTGCGCAGTGCTACGCGGGTGCGCGGGACTTGAACGCATCGATGGTGCGCGCCGGTTTGGCTTGGGCTTTTGTCAAGTATTCCAAACGCTTCGCACGGTTGGAGCGGGCCACGCGGTCACAGCGGCGCGGTGTGTTCCAGGCCCCGACGCGCACACCGTGGGCCTATCGCGAGACACGCTGGGCGCAGGCGAGCGACGCATCCCCGCGCGGCTGTGCGATCAAAGGCAACATCTCACCGCACGGCCGCATCTATCATCCGCCCTGGAGCCGCTGGTACGGCCGCATCCGTATCGAGCTTGCCAAGGGCGAGCGGTGGTTCTGTAGCGAAGCCGAAGCGCTGCGCGCAGGTTGGCGCCCCGTCAGGCAACGCTAGCGCACGCTGATCAAACGGTCACAACTGCGCGCGTTGCTTAACGGCGGCGGCTGCTGCCGACTTCGCCACGATCCACGCGGCGGGCGAACTCGGTATCGCCGCCGGACGCCAGAATGCGGGCCTGCTCGATCCAGTTTTGCTGGGCGATGCCGGTCAGCCCGAGAGTGCGCGAGATTTCGCTCACGTCCTCGTCGTTCCAGTTGGCGATCTGCGCGTAGCTGGTGACGCCCGCGGCCTGCAGACGCCGCTCGATAAGAACACCAATGCCGCGAATGCGCTTGAGATCATCGGGCTGCGCCGCTTGCATGCGCTGGCCGGGACGGGCGGTGGTCGCGGCACCCGTCACCAGGCCTTCGGACCGTACCGAGCGCAGCCCGCCAAGCGTGCCTGCGCCGAACGCCGCCACGGCCGCAGTGGCCGCGGCCGGGCGGGGCGAGACCGAACCGTCGCGGTTGCGCGCTGTGCTCGACGGCGATGGCGACGGCAATGGCGTCAGCGGCACCGGCACGGCTGCTG
>JBCBJZ010000248.1:0-2644 GCA_038522635.1 Pseudomonadota bacterium
CTGGCCTGCCTGTTCGCGACCGCGCGCGCGCTCGATGCGCTGAGTTTGGGCGAGGATGCGGCGCGGTCGCTCGGTCTTGAACCGCGCATCACGCAGGCGCTGTTGATCATCGGGACGGCTTTAGCCGTCGGCGCGGCGACGAGTGTGGCCGGTACGATCGGCTTTGTCGGGCTGGTGGTCCCGCACCTGTTGCGCCCGTTCGCGCGCCATCGGCCCTCACAATTGCTGCCGCTCGCCGGCATCGGCGGCGCCATCCTGGTGGTCTATGCCGATGTGGTGTTGCGGTTGGCCTCACCAAGCGGCGCCCTGCGGCTCGGCGTTTTCACCGCCTTGCTCGGCGCGCCCCTCTTCCTGTGGCTGGTCCACAAAACCCGAAGCGCGTTGACGCCATGATCATCGAAGCCAAAGCGCTCACGTTAAAGCAGGGCCCGCGCACCGTTCTGCGCGATGCCGATCTCATCGCGGAACCCGGCGGCATGGTCGCCCTGCTCGGGCCCAACGGTGCGGGCAAGTCAACGTTGCTGCGCGCGCTCGCCGGCTTGCATCCGCTGCATGCGGGCACGGTGAGCCTGGACGGCGCGACGCTTGCGACCTTGCCGCGCCGCTTACGTGCCCACCACATCGCCTATCTGCCGCAGGCCCGCGACGTCCATTGGCCGCTCAGCGTTGAACACATCGTCGCGCTCGGCCGCCTGCCGCATGGCGGCTTCAAGGGCGCCACGCCGCTTGATGATGCCGCCGTCATCGAAGCCCTCGAGACGATGGCGCTGACCGCGTTGATCGGTCGCCCGGGCAATGAACTTTCAGGCGGCGAGTTGGCCCGCTGCCTGGTGGCACGCGCGCTCGCGCAGGAAACGCCGATCATCCTCGCCGATGAGCCCACCGCCGGCCTCGATCCCGCCCACCAACTTGCGCTCTTCGACCATATCGATGCGCTCGCTGCAGCAGGGCGCACGATCATCGTCGCGCTTCACGATTTAACGCTTGCGGCGCGTTACGCCCGCCACGCCGTCCTGCTTGAAGGCGCCCGTATCCTGGCGAGCGGCCCAACGCAGACGGTGCTGACGCGCGATCATCTGCGGCAAGCTTTCGGGATCGAAGCGCGCGTTAAGACGATTGATGGTATGGCCCACGTGATCGCCGCACGTGCCGCCCGCCCGGGTTGATGTTGCGGCCAAGGAACCGCCACAGGCGGGATCGCCGAAACGCGAACGATGAACGGCGAAACAAAAGCCTGGGAGAGCGGTTCGCCTGGCGCTTCAAGTGCCGTTTCGAACCGCCAACAACAGATCGGTCATCCCGTGCCCGCAAAGCCTCGCCCTCGCCCCTTGAACCTCGCGCTGCAAGGCGGCGGCGCCCATGGCGCCTTCACCTGGGGCGTGCTTGATGCGCTGCTTGAGCGCGATGACGTGGAGCCCGGCTGGCTGAGCGGCACGAGCGCGGGCGCCATCAACGCCCTGGCGCTCGCCGACGGATTAGCGCGCGGCAACGACGCGGGCTCGGGCCGGGAAGCTGCGCGCGCCAAACTGCGCGCCGTGTGGGAGGGCGTCGCCGCCGCCGCCGTGCCCGACCTCTTCTCGCTCAACCCGTTCTTCTACGGCTTCGTCAAATCGGCGTCGCTGTCGCAAATGTCAGGCTACTTTTCGCCCTACCAGATCAACCCGCTCGGCTTTGACCCCTTAAGGCAGCTCCTCGAAGACCAGATCGACTTTGAGCGCGTGCGCCAGCACGAGGCCGGCGGCGATCTCATCATCGCGGCCACCGATGTTCTGACCGGTGACAAACGGTTGTTCCGCCGCGCTGAGGTCACTGTGGAGGTGGCGCTCGCATCGGCCTGCCTGCCAACGATCCACCACGCCGTCATGATCGACGGGCGCGCCTACTGGGACGGGGGCTTTTCCGCCAACCCCGACCTCACCACGCTTGCCTCTTCGAGCCCCCACGCCGATACCCTGCTGATCCAGCTCAACCCGCGTGAGGTTGACGAGGTGCCCACCCACGCGCGCGAGATCACGGCCCGCGCCAACACCATCAGCTTCAACCAGCCGCTCCTGCGCGAGATCGAGACGATCCGGCTGGCGAGGGCCGCACGCCGCAAGTGGCTGAAGCTTGGGCCGGCGGCGGTGCGTTCGGGGCCGCCCGACACGCGCCTGCGCCGCATCGCCAAGCACCGCTATCACGTCATTCGCTCGGGCGAACACACGGCCAGCCTGGGGCCTACCAGCAAGATGACGCCCGACCGCGCGATGCTGGAGACGCTGTTTCAGGCGGGGCGCGAGGAGACCGGCGTCTGGCTCGAGCGCTGTTGGCCGAAGGTCGGCAAGCAGGACACCGCCGGCTGGTAGGGCGGGCGACGCATATGGCTGCGCGCGGGTGCGCGTGCTAGGCTCACGCCATTGCATTTGTTGATGGAGGCGCGCGATGGCGGTCGCCCGTTCGTTGCTTTGGGGTTTGCTGGCGGCGTTTCTAGCGGCCGTCGTTATGGCCGGGGTCGCCCCAGTTCAGGGCCAGACGAAGGCTCAAGCTGAACGCCGCGTCGCGCTGGTGATCGGCAACAACGCCTACGAACACGCCACCCGGCTGCCCAACACGGTCAACGACGCTGATGCCATCGCCAAGGCGCTCACCGCGCTGCGCTTCGACG
>JBCBJZ010000249.1:0-2587 GCA_038522635.1 Pseudomonadota bacterium
CCTTGAGGCACTCCTCCATGAGCTGCTCTTCGGTGATGAAGATGTGCCTCAAGGTCAACGACCTGATGTTCTCGATCTATGAGGACTTCGGGTTCACCGACATGGTGGTGAAGCTTTCAACGCGGCCTGAAAAGCGCGTGGGCGATGATGCGTCTTGGGATCATGCCGAAGCGGTGATGGGCGAAGTCCTGAAGGCGATCGCGGCGGAGCGGCCCCAGGTCAAGACGTCGATCAGCGAGGGCGAAGGCGCGTTCTATGGGCCGAAGTTCGAATACGTGCTGCGCGATGCGATCGGGCGTGAATGGCAATGCGGGACGCTTCAGGTGGATTTCAATCTGCCGGGCCGCCTTGACGCGTTCTACATCGGGCCCGATAGCGAGAAGCACGTGCCGGTGATGCTGCACCGCGCGATGTTCGGCTCGCTTGAGCGCTTCACGGGCATCTTGATCGAGAACTGCGCGGGGCATTTGCCGCTGTGGCTGTCGCCGCTGCCGGTTGTGGTGGCGCCCATCACGTCGGATGCGGATGGTTACGCGCAGGAGGTGGCAAGTGCGTTGCGCGCGCGCGGGCTCGCCGTCGAGACGGACCTGCGCAATGAGAAGATCAACTACAAGGTGCGCGAGCATTCGCTGGCGAAGGTGCCTGTGCTGTTCGTGGTGGGCAAGCGCGAAGCCGAAGAGCGCACGGTCTCGATCCGGCGGCTGGGCTCGCAGAAGACGCAAGCGATGGCGCTCGATGACGCGGTGGCGCTTGTGGTGGACGAGGCGACCGCGCCTGATTTGAAGCGCGCTGCGGCTGCGGCTGGGGCGGCCGCTGCGGCGGCGTAGCGACAGTCTGTGGCCCGTGGCGGCGCCGCAGGTGCTTGCGATCTTGCCGCTGCGGCGTTCACCCCGGTAGGCTTTCGGCCGATGGGGTGAGCGTTGGGGGACGCGCGTGGCCGACAAGGGCGCCTTCGATAAGGCCAAGATTTTCGACGACGATCCGCCGTTCGATCAGGCCAAGGCTGACGCGTTCGACACCCAGGCGTGGATGCGTGAGCTGCTCAAGGCGAACCCTTGGGCGAGCGCGTTTTACAAGCGGCACATGACGGCGATCGTCGCCACCCGCTGGGTGCCGGCCGCGCCGGACCCCCTTGACCTTCGGTCTCTCGCCTCTGATGCGGCGGCCTTGCAACCTGATGCGGAGGCCTCGCAATCTGATGCAGATGCTTTGCAAGAAGCGTTCGAAATCGAGCGGCGCAACGCCTGTTTGCGGCGTTGGGCGCAGCATGGTGTGACCCATGTCAGGCCTGACCAGCAGGGCGATGCGGCCCGCCGCTGGAACGCCTGGGCCGACAAGATGTGGGCGTTACGCGCCCGCCTCCTCGAAGCCGGTCGCTGGTCCAGCAACGATCGAGGTCAAGCCAAGGGCGAGGCCGCGATTTACCACGCTTTGGCCCTCGCTGATTTTGGAACATTAGGGTCGCGCCTGAGCTTGCTCGGAGATTCCCTGGGAAAGCTGAGCTTTAGTGGGTTCGCCTTTCCCGGGGGCGCGACGTTCGCAGCCACGCGCTTCGGTGATAAAGCACGTCAGACAAGCGCGCTGTTCAACTTCGCACGGTTCAACGGTGGGGACGCGCGGTTCAATGAGGCGCGGTTCAATGGCGGGGACGCGCAGTTCGATGGCACGCGGTTCAACGGCGGTGCTGCGAAGTTCGATGGCGCGCGGTTCAACGGCGGGTCCGCGTCGTTCGTCATTGTGCGTTTCAATGGCGGGGCCGCGCGCTTCGTGAACGTGCGGTTCAATGGCGGGTCAGCGGGTTTCCCTGGCTCGCGGTTCAACGGCGGGCACGCAGATTTCGATGCCTCGCGGTTCAACGGCGGGTCCGCACGATTCGAGCACGCGCGGTTTAGCGGCGGGGCCGCGCGATTCTTTCGCGCGCAGTTCAACGGTGGAGACGCAGGGTTCTCTGGCGCGCGTTTCGCGGGGGAACGGGCAGATTTTTCACGCACGAAAGCTGAGAACGACGTCAAATTCCAAGACTGCCACATCACATGCCCGATCACTTTCGAGGGCGCGGAGCTTCGCGGGGCTGTCAGTTTCAAGCGCGCCAAGGCTCAGAGCGCGTTCGACCTGAGTGGCACCCGTTTTCGCCGCCCGCCGGACTTCACCCAGACCGACATGGCGCGCACGCCACGCGTGGACAACATCGCCATCAAGCCCGCGATCCTTGGCACGGTCTTCGAGACGAGGCCATTCAAGCTCCTGGGCCGCACGCTGTTCACTTACCCCGTCAGCGTGGACCGCGATGCGCCGGCCAAGGCGCGCCAGCTCAAGCGCTACGCCATCGAAAACCAGGACACCGCCAGCGAATTGAACCTCGCCGCCGAGGAGACGCGCGCGGCGCGCTGGGTCACCGACTGGCCGTTTCGGTGGTGGGCGTCGGTGCTGCCCGGGATCGGCTTCCGCTTCTGGGCCGGTTACCTCTATGCGACGTTTTCGAACTTCGGCCGCTCGATCCTGCGGCCCACGCTGTTCTGGGTGGCAGGCCTGCTGGGCTTCACGCTGATCTACCTGGGCGCGATGCCCTCACAGCCCGCCGAGACCG
>JBCBJZ010000250.1:0-2555 GCA_038522635.1 Pseudomonadota bacterium
CATGCACGGTCGGGATGCCGCAATTGGCTTTGGCGATCAGCGTCAACGGCGTGCCGGTAGCGCTGAAGCCGAGCACGCTACCCAGCAGATCGGATGCGCCGACCCCGCAGTTGGCACCGATCGCCAGCGGCTGCGGATCAAGCCCGGCGGCGAACGCCACGAACGCATCGGGCGCGGTGCCCATCATCGTGCGACCGGCTGTGTCGAAGCTACCGGTGAGCGTGTAGGCCATACCGGCGCTGGCGGCCGCGCGCGCTGCCGCTTCCATCTCTTCGGGCGCTGACATGGTCTCGATCCAGATGACATCGACGCCGCCGGCCTTGAGGCCTTCGACCTGCGCGGCGAAGACCTCGATCGCATCCTCCATCGTGAGGGGGCCAAGCGGCGCGAAGAGGTCGCCCGTGGGCCCAACGGAACCGGCGACGCAAACGTCACGCGTGGTTTCCGCAACGACCGCTCGGGCGAGATCGGCCGCTTTGGCGTTGAGCGTATGCGTCTGGTCCTGCGCGTCATGCAGCATCAGCCGCCGCGCGTTGCAGCCGAAGGTGTTGGTCAAAATGATGTCGGCGCCAGCTTCCACGAACGAGCGGTGCAGGCTCTTGATCTTCTCCGGCTGCTCCAGCGTCCACAGTTCCGGGGCGTCGCCGGTGGTGAGCCCCATATCGAACAGATTGGTGCCGGTTGCCCCATCGGCGAGAAGCGTGCGGTGGGTTGAAAGCAGGGTGTGCAGCATGGTGGTCATCGGGCGATCGGGTCCTTTGCGCGTGCGCGGCGGGACATCTCAGCGCGATGGTTCGCAGGTTCGCACGGTCCCGGTGGTTCAAGGTCCCTTTGTCGGCCACCGTCTTCGCCTTCGCTGTCGACAGAACGGCGCAGGTCGAAAGAAGGTGTCGCCCGCGGGCAAGCGGGTGCGTCATGTTGTGCGTTATCCCTGGCCGCGTGGACGCGATCACGCATGGCGAATGAGGAGACGGTGATGTCTGATCCCACCACCACGGCAGGGACGCAAGCGCAGCGCCGATCGAGACGAGGCGGGCGCGCGGCCAAGCGCCAGCAGGTGGAAGCGGAACAGCAAACGGGTCGTCCCTTCGTGCAACCCCGCCGCATGTTTGCGCCGATGGACATTATTTCGGCCGACGAACTGGAGGCGATCCACCAGGCTTCGCTCGATGTGCTGAAGGAAATCGGGATCGATTTTCTCGACGACGAGGCCCGCGCGATCCTCAAGGACGCAGGCGCGGATGTGCAGCCCGATGGGCCGCGCGTGCGCTTTGATTCAGGTGTGATCGATCATCTGGTCGCATCGGCGCCTTCCGATTTCAAGGTGCATGCGCGTAACCCGGCCCACACGATCGAGATCGGCACAAACGCGATTGCCAACTGTCAGATCGGTAGCGCGCCGAATGTTTCGGACCTGGACCGGGGACGCCGGCCGGGCGACCAGGCGGCGTTTCGCGACCTCTTGAAGCTGGCGCAAATGGCCAACATCATCCACATCGTCGGCGGTTACCCGGTGGAGCCGGTCGACATCCACGCTTCCGTGCGCCACCTCGATTGCGTGCAGGACATCATCACGCTCACTGACAAGGCGTTCCATATCTATTCGCTCGGCCGCACCCGCAATTTCGACGGCCTCGAAATGGTGCGCATCGCGCGTGGTATCTCGACGGAACAAATGGCGCAGGAGCCGAGCGTCTTCACGATCATCAACGCGTCTTCGCCGCTGCGCTACGACACCGTCATGCTGCACGGCATCATGGAGATGTCGGCCCGCAATCAGGTTGTGGTGATCACGCCCTTCACGCTTGCGGGCGCGATGGCGCCGGTGACGATCGAAGGCGCGCTGGTGCAGCAAAACGCCGAAGCGCTGGCGGGCATCGCCTTTACCCAGGCGGTGAGGGCTGGCGCGCCGGTGATCTACGGCGGCTTTACTTCAAACGTGGATATGAAGTCGGGATCGCCCGCTTTCGGGACGCCGGAATACATGAAGGCGACTATCGTGGGCGGGCAGTTGGCGCGGCGCTATCAAGTGCCGTTTCGCACGTCGAACACGTGTGCGGCGAACACGGTCGATGCGCAGGCGGCTTGGGAGAGCGTGCTCTCGCTATGGGCAACCACCATGGCGGGCGGACATATGATCAAGCACGGCGCGGGTTGGATGGAAGGCGGCCTGACGGCGTCCTATGAAAAGTTCATCGTCGACCTTGATCTGCTGCAGATGGTGCAGGAGTTCCTCACGCCGCTGAAGATCGACAAGGGCAGCCTGGCGATGGAAGCCATGCGCGACGTGGGCCCCGGCGGCCACTATTTCCAGACCGACCACACGCAGGCTCGCTACAAGGACGCGTTCTACGCACCGATCCTGTCCGACTGGCGCAATTTCGAAACGTGGGCGGCCGCTGGCAGTCCCAATGCCATGGGTAAGGCGCATACGGTCTGGCAGGAGATGCTTGAAAGCTACGAAGCGCCGGAGCTCGATCCGGCGATCGCCGAAGAGTTGCAAGCGTTTGTGACAAAGCGGCGCGAAGAGGGCGGCATCGAGACCGACTTTTAAG
>JBCBJZ010000251.1:0-2536 GCA_038522635.1 Pseudomonadota bacterium
CATGCAACCCGCCATAATCGTCAACGGCGCCGCCCCTCGCCCCTCTCTCCGTTAGTCATCGGCGCAAAGGCAGGGCGAGAGTGTCTGCGCCCGTCATTCGCACTTTGCACTCTTTGCTCTGCCCTCAGGCACGCCTTCAGCCCGCGAGGACCGCTTCGATCGCCGCAAGCGCTGCATCGGCCTGATCGCCGTCGGGGCCGCCTGCCTGTGCCAAGTCAGGCCGCCCACCACCACCTTTACCACCCAATTTCGCCGCGCCGATCTTGACGAGATCAACGGCGTTGTAGGTCGCCTTCAGATCATCGGTGACGCCCACCGAAAGCGCGCCTTTGCCATCCTCGGTTCGCGTTACCACCGCGACCACGCCGGAGCCCACTTGCGCCTTGCCGTCATCGACCAGACCACGAAGGTCCTTGGCGGCGATCCCCTCGAGCGTGCGGCCCAGGAACTTGATCGCCCCGACCGTGCGCACACCATCGCCTGAGCTCGCGCCATCACCGGTGGAACCCGTAGGGACGCCCCCGCCAAGCGCCAGCTGGCGTTTGGCGTCTGCCAGTTGACGCTCAAGTTGGCGCCGTTCGGCAAGAACCGCAGCCAGCCGTTCTACCGCGTCGTCCGGCTTAACCTTCAAGGCAGCCGCGATCGCGCGCACGCGGGCTTCTTGCTCGACCAAATGCGCGCGCGCCGCTTCGCCGCAGAGCGCTTCAAGGCGCCGTACGCCAGCGGAAGACGCGCTTTCTCCTACGATGTGGACAAGGCCGATTTCGCCGGTGCGCGCGACATGCGTGCCCCCGCAAAGTTCGATCGACCAGGGGCGCTCGTCTGCACCCTGCGGGGCGCCCATCGAGACCACGCGCACCTCATCGCCGTATTTTTCACCAAACAGCGCCCGCGCGCCACTCTCCATCGCATCATCGATGGCCATCAACCGCGTGGTGACAGCGGTATCCTCGACGATCACCGCGTTGGCGAGCGCTTCGACGGCCTCCACTTCTTGCGTGGTCACCGGCTTGGGGTGTGAGAAATCGAAGCGCAGGCGATCAGGGGCGACCAGCGAGCCTTTCTGGGCCACGTGGTCGCCGAGCACCGTGCGTAACGCTTCATGAAGCAGATGCGTTGCCGAGTGGTTCGCGCGCACGCTTTGACGCCGTGCGGTATCAACGCTGAGCGCAACCGCGTCGCCGACCCTGAGAGTACCGCGCTCGAGCGTGCCGGTATGCACGAAAAGGGCGCCGAGCTTCCTTTGCGTATCGGCGACGTTGAAGAGCGCCGATGGGTCGGCCTCGCCGACGGCTTCGATGCTGCCGGTATCGCCGACCTGACCGCCTGACTCACCGTAGAACGGCGTCTGGTTGACCACCACCGCGCCCGCTTCCCCGGCCTGGAGCGTATCAACCGTCGCACCGTCTGCCACGAGCGCCACAATCTCGCCCTCCGCACGCTCCGTCGTGTAACCAAGGAACTCAGTCGCGCCGAGCCGCTCGTGAAGGTCGTACCAGACCGTTTCCGTGGCGGTTTCGCCCGACCCCTTCCAGGCGGCGCGAGCCTCAGCACGCTGGCGCTCCATGGCCGCATTGAACGCCTCGACATCGACGCCGACGCCGCGCGCCTTAAGCGCATCCTGCGTTAGATCGAGCGGAAAGCCATAGGTGTCGTAAAGTTTGAACGCCACCTCGCCCTGCAGCTGATCGCCCTTGCCAAGATCGCCCGACGCGTCGTTGAGCAAGCTCAGGCCCTTCTCAAGCGTGCGGCGAAACCGCGTCTCTTCAAGCTTCAGCGTCTCGGTGATGAGCGCGCCGGCTCGCATCAGCTCAGGATAGCTCTCCCCCATCTGGCGCTGGAGCGTGGGCACCAGTTTGTGCAAAAGCGGTTCGCGCGCACCCAGCAGGCTCGCGTGGCGCATGGCCCGCCGCATGATACGCCTGAGCACATAACCTCGCCCCTCATTGGAGGGCAGCACGCCATCGCTGATCAGGAAACTGCTCGCACGCAGGTGGTCGGCGATCACCCGGTGGGACGCTTTGCGCGCGCCTTCAGCATCAACGCCCGTCTCTTCCATCGACGCCTGGATCAGCGCTTTAAAAAGGTCGGTCTCGTAATTGTCGTGCGTGCCCTGAAGCACCGCGGCGATGCGCTCAAGACCCATGCCCGTATCGATGGAAGGGCGCGGCAGGTTCACCCGCTCATCGGGCGTGACCTGCTCAAACTGCATGAAGACCAGGTTCCAGATCTCGATGAAGCGATCACCGTCTTCATCTGGGCTTCCAGGAGGGCCACCGGGGATGTGGTCGCCATGATCGTAGAAAATCTCCGAGCACGGACCGCACGGGCCGGTATCGCCCATCGACCAGAAGTTGTCAGATGTCGGGATGCGAATGATCTTGTCATCGCTCAGCCCGGCAATCTTCTTCCAAAGCGCATGCGCCTCGTCATCTTCGGCGTAAACGGTGACCAGCAGACGCTTTTTATCGAGCCCGAAATCGCGGGTGATCAACGTCCAGGCGAACTCGATCGCGTCGGGCTTGAAATAGTCACC
>JBCBJZ010000252.1:0-2492 GCA_038522635.1 Pseudomonadota bacterium
CTCAGGTGGTTCCACCTGAAGCGGATGAACTTAGGCCTGGTTCGCACCGTAATAGAGCGTGACCACGTGCTCCGCTTCCGCGAAGAACAGCCAGCGCTCGGTCAGGATGCCAACGCCCCCTGCGACCACCGCCACCAGGGCGAGCAACCCGATCAGGCCACTGCCTTCGGCCCCGCTGGTGGTCAGCGACGCCAGCGCCAGGGCCACGGCGGGCACCGCGAAGCCGGCGATCAACACGATCTGCCGCAACTTGGCCGCGTGTTTGCGCGCCACCGTGTACCCCATCTCACGCATCACGTAGTTGGGCTGGGTGTGGGGCGCTTCAAGCGCGCGCACTTGCCCGAACCGGCCAAGCCCTGTGGCGGCTTCCGCACTGAACCGCGGCGCTTGCGTATCAACCTGGCGCCAGTAGGCCATTTTGGTGCCGAAGGCCAAGCCAAGCGCGAGCAGCGCGATCGCGACTTCGGCGAACAGCAAGCCACCGAACAGCGAGCCGAGCCACACGTAAAGGATGCCGCCAGTCGCAAGCGCGAACAACAGGTAGAGCGGCGCCACGAGCGGTTGGTCCCAATGGCGGATGGTGGGGAGCGAGGCGTAAATCATGCCCGTGCAGTAGACGGTCACGAGCGCACCTAAGATGGCCAGCGCGCCCAGTAGGTTCGACCAGCCCGCGCCGGTCACCAACGACAGCCACAGCAGACCTGCCGGAATATAGGTGATAACGGCGGCCACACCCTCACGCGACAGCCACGAGGTGCGCCATTGCGAAAACGCGCGCCAAGCCCGCTCAGGCCGCCCCAGGTGTAGCGTTGAAGCGAGCAATCCGACGCTGATCAGGATCAACGCCAGTGTCAGCCCCACGATTGCGTAGGTTGGCGAAAGCGTCCGCCCGAAGAGATGGACCGCGCTCAGCCACATCAACAGGCCGTAGCCGGCGCCCGACGCGCAGGTGAAGACGATGACGGAATAGGCGGGATGCATGGGTAGACGCTCCGAAGGGATGGCAACAGCGACGAGAGGCCGACGGGAAAGCCCCATAGACGAGGCCGAGGTTTGGGCGCGATCAAGCAGGCGTCAGCCAGCGCGTGAGAGCATTTTATCGGCCCAGGCGAACAGGCGATCAGCCGCGCCGCCGTTGGCACCGTTAGCAACCGGCGCAGACTCGGCGGTAGCGTTGCCAGCGGAGCCCGCATCAGCGCCCTTCCCGTCCTGCTTGGGCCGGGGCGGCAGATACTTGTTCACCGGCTTGAAGCCCATCTGCGGCATCAGATCGAAACCATCGCGCGCCTGTACGAGCTTGGAGACGTCGCTTACGGGATCGCCCAGGTCGCCGAAGTGCCGTGCGCCCGTGGGGCAGGCCCGCACGCAGGCCGGTACGCGGTCTTCGACGGCGATGTTCTCGTTGTAGATCCGGTCCACGCAAAGCGTGCACTTCTTCATGACGCCATGGCTGTAGTCGTATTCGCGCGCGCCGTAAGGGCAAGCCCACGAGCACAGTTTGCAGCCGATGCAGGTGTCTGGATTGACCAGCACGATTCCGTCTTCAGCGCGTTTGTAGGATGCGCCGGTGGGGCAGACGGTCACGCAGGCGGGTTCTTCGCAATGCAGGCAGGAGCGCGGGAAGTGGACCGTGCGTCGGTCCCCGTCGGGGGCGTCGTCCTTCACCTCATAGGCGTGGATGCGGTTGAGCCACGCGCCGTGGGGATCGCTGCCATAGGGTTCCTGGTCGGTCAGTGGGGCTGAATAGCCGCCCGTGTTCCACTCCTTGCAAGAGGTGGCGCACGCCTGGCAACCCACGCAGGTATCCAGATCGATTACGAGGCCGAGCTTTTTCCCGGTGGTTGCGGGAAGCGCAGTCATCAGGCGGTCTCCTTGAAGCTTTCGCCGTAGGTCGATACGGCCGGGCGTTCGGCCTTGAGGGGTGAAGCGAAGGCCTCAAAGCGTGGCGCGGTATCGCCTTGCTCGGCCGCCGAGGCCTTCTCGATACGGATTTTCAGATCGTACCAGGCCGCCTGGCCGGTGACCGGATCGGAATTCGAATAGCGGTACCCGCCATCGCGCTCAGGCAGCAGTTCGCTGATCAGATGGTTGAGCAGGAACCCGCGGCGCACCTCCGGCGCGTCGTTGGCGAGCGCCCAAGCGCCCGCGCGCTTGCCGATCGCGTTCCACGTCCAGACCGTGTGCGGGTTGACGCCGTCCTGCAGCCGCGCCTGCGCTTTCACCCGGCCCAGATGCGAGATCAGCCAGATCCAGTCGTCATCGGCGATGCCCAGTTTCTCAGCGAGGCCCGTGTTGAGATAGATCCGGTTTGCCGCATGGATCTGCCGCAACCACGCATTCTGCGAGCCCCAAGAGTGGTACATCGCCATCGGACGCTGCGTGATGGCGTGGATGGGATATTCGCTTTCGCTCACCATGGTGCCTTCGAACGGCTCGTACCAGAAGGGCAGCGGATCGAAGTAACGCTCAACGCGTTCGCGATGGCTGTCAGG
>JBCBJZ010000253.1:0-2419 GCA_038522635.1 Pseudomonadota bacterium
CTCTCGGCATGCACCTGCGTGTTGGCCCGCTTGGGCGGCCGCGCTGATGACGCGGATCGGATCACGGATCAGCCCGTTTCTTGCGGGTTATACTGGATCATCGCGTAGTTGAGGACGGTCGCGAAGGTGACCCATGCGAGGTAGGGCAGGAACAACATCGCCGCAATCGGGCTGATCGACCAGGTGACGACGATGAAGGCGACGATCGATGCGAGCATCAAGACTGAATCGATGAGCGCAAGCCGCATCGCCTTGCGGCCAAAAAAGAAATAAGACCACGCCGCATTGAACACCAACTGCGCGCCCCAAAGGGCCAGCGCCAAGCCAAAGCCCGCCGCCTGCCACACGTAGTAACCGGCGAACGCGATCATGATGTAGAGCACGCTCCAGGCTGGCGCGAAAAGCCAGTTCGGCGGCGTCCAAGATGGCTTGTTCAGACCGGCATACCAGGCACCCGGCATGAACAGCGCCCCGCTCATCGCGGCCGCGAACACCAGCGCGGCAAAGATCAAACCTTCAACCACTTCAGCCTCTTAGCCCGTCAGGCCTGCGCGCGCTGCAACAGCGCGATGAAAAACCCATCGACCCGGTGCGAAGCCGGCGTCAACAACAACGTATCATGGCGTCCATCGGCGGAAGAGGGTGGCTCATCGCCCAGCGCGTCACGCCACGCCTGCGCGTAATCGAGCGTGGTGAAGTCAGGATGCTGCGCGCAGAACCAGGCGATCTGGTCGACGTTTTCTTCAGGCAGCACCGAGCACGTCACATAGGTGAGACGACCGCCGGGCCGAACCAGCTTGGCCGCCTGTGTTAGCACGTTGCGCTGCTCTTCTATCCGATCGGCAAGCGCCTGCGGCTTCAATCGCCACTTCGCGTCCGGGCGGCGGCGCCATACGCCTGAGCCGGAACAGGGCGCATCGACGAGCACGCAATGCATGCGCTCCTGAAGCGCTTCGAGTTCATCGACCGCACCCGGCGTCAACGTCTGAACGTTGCGCGCACCGGCCCGTTTAAGACGCGCAAAGATCGGACGAAAGCGTTGCTTGTCGGCATCGTAGGCGTGCAACTGCCCCGTGTTCTGCATCATCGCGGCGAGCGCCAGCGTTTTGCCGCCTGCACCTGCGCACAGATCCATCACCTGCATGCGCGGGCCAGCCCCACTGAGCGCTGCCGCAACCTGCGAGCCCGCGTCCTGCACCTCAAACCAGCCCTTGCCGTGGGCGGGCTCAGCTTCGACATGCGGCGTACGTTGGCTGTCGCGCACCGGCTGCACGCGTAGCCCATGGGGTGCGAGCGGCACCGCATGCACCCGCAGCGGATGCAGCGCCTTGGCCACCTTTTCAGGTGTGGCCCGTAAGGTGTTGACGCGCAAATCGAGCGTTGCGCGCTGCGCCAGCGCTTGGCCCTCTTCGACGAGCCGCGCGCCGAACACCCGTTGCAGTGGCTCAAGCAGCCAGGCTGGCACGTCGGCCGCGACATCGTCTGGCGTGGTGGCATCGAGGGGGCGCCGAAGCCCCTCGCGTTCGTCCTCGCTTAAGGGTGCCGGCGCATGCTGGCTGCCATCGGCAAGCTGGTCGATCTCTTCGACTGTCAGATCGAACGTTGCCCCGCATGCGCCAAGCGCCAAAGCGCGCGGTGCGTCGGTGCCCATGCGCCAGGCGATCGAGCGGCGCCGGCGCAAGGCGTCGTAAACGAGATTGCCGATGGCCGCACGGTCACCGGAGCCGGCAAAGCGGTGTTGACGCCCCCAGTCGGCCAGCGCCTGAGGTGCGGGACGATGCTGTTCCGCGATCGCCTGAAGGATGTCGATGGCCGCTTGAACGCGTCCGCCCGCACGCATGTGCTGTTGCCTGGCTCGCCCGTGGATGATCGCGTGAAGATGAGAAATGCGTTGCCCGAACGCAAGGCTTTCCGGTTCCGCTGCGCGCAAATGTCAATCTGCGGCCGCTCATGAAGAGGGCTTGCCCGCGAATGCAGCGCACCCCGCCCTGTAACCGTGCAACCCTGTCGCGATCGGCAACCCGGCCGTAGCCTTAGCGATTGCCCTGGTAGTTGGGGCTCTCCCGCGTGATCGAAATGCCGTGAGGATGGCTCTCGCCAAGGGACGCGGACGAGATGCGCACGAAACGCGCCTTCGTCTTCAATTCTGCCAGCGTCGCTGCCCCGACATAGCCCATCCCGGCCCGCAGCCCGCCTACCAACTGGTGCAGCACGGCATCCACCGGGCCCTTGTAGGGCACCTGGCCTTCTATGCCCTCAGGCACCAGTTTTAATGCGTCCTTCACCTCCTGCTGGAAGTAGCGGTCCGCCGACCCGCGCGCCATCGCCCCGACCGACCCCATGCCGCGGTAGGCTTTGTACGTGCGCCCCTGGTAAAGATAGGTTTCGCCCGGGCTCTCATCCGTCCCCGCCAGCAGCG
>JBCBJZ010000254.1:0-2391 GCA_038522635.1 Pseudomonadota bacterium
AAGCGAACCGACTCTAAGCGTTATCGGCGCTTTCCCGCGTCGCATCCTCAATGAGCGAAAAGAGCTGCGCCAAATCTTCATCGCGTGATAGCCGATGCTCGCCATCGGGCACCATCGCAATGCGCACCCGGTCGCCCTCCAGCAGGCTCTCCAATTCCATCGAATGCTCCCAGGGCACGTCGGGATCGATCAGCCCGTGCAGGATGAGCACGGGGCAGCCTGGATCGAAGGGCGCATCGGCGATGAGGTGCTTGGCGCCATCCTCGATCAACGTGCGGGTGATGACGTAGGGGCCATCATCGTAGGCCGAAGGGCGTTCGAAGCGGCCCTCGCGTTCAACTTGCGCTTTTACGGCGGCCGGAAACGCGTCCCACATGAGCGTTTGCGTCATGTCCCAGGCGGGCGCGATCAGCACCAGCGCGCGAATGTTTGCAACCTGCCCGGTTGTCGATCCCGTCGCTAAGGCATGCCGCAACGCCAGCAGGGCGAGCCACCCTCCCATGCTTGAGCCGACCAGGATTTGCGGGCCCGTGGTGCGCTGAGCCAGGACGGCGAGCGTTTCTTCCAGCCATGCGCTGATGGTGCCGTCTTCGAAAGCGCCGTCCGATTGGCCGTGGCCGGAATAGTCAAACCGCGTGAGCACCAGGCCGTTGGCGTCCGCATAGGCTTGGAGCGCGGTCGCTTTGGTGGAGGTCATCTCGGACTTGAAGCCCGGGAGCCAGACGAGGCCTGGCGCAGGCGTGCTGTCGTAGGGCGCTGGCCGTGGATGCGCGGAGGCGTCGGGCGTGTGCTGCAGGGTGGCGATACGGCGCTGGCGATCGCCTTCGCCGATGGAAATGTAGGTCACGGGCTTATCGGTCATGGGTGTGTTTACGGGGCGGGCGGCCCCGGCGTCCAGGGCGGCGCAACAGCGCGGTTGTCCAGCAGCGATGATCGCAGCCGCGGGCGCAAGCGCCACGCGCGACATGTTCGCCAGAGCGCACATGAAAAAGGGTGCTGCGGACGATCTGGAACAATTGTACAACCTCGCCCAACGTCGTGCCGATGACGATCTGCTAGACCTGCCATAGCGCGCGCACCTCGATGACCCAACTGAGCCCTCCCACGATCCTCCAGGTGATCCCCGAAATGGACACCGGCGGGGCTGAACTGTCCGCGATCGAGATGACGCAGGCGGTGGTGCGCGCTGGCGGCCGGGCGTTTGTGGCGACCGCCGGTGGACGTATGGAAGCGCGTATCACGCAGGCTGGCGGCTTGATCATCGCGCTGCCGCTCGCCAGCAAAAACCCGATCCGCATGGCGGCCAACGCCCGCGCGCTCGCCGCCCACATCACCATGCACGGCGTCGACCTCGTGCACGCACGCTCCCGTGCGCCGGCTTGGAGCGCGCTCTGGGCGGCCCGGTCCCGCCGCGTGCCGTTCGTGACCACCTACCATGGCGCCTACAATGAGAGCGGGCGCCTCAAACGTGCCTACAACCAGGTGATGGCGCGCGGCGATGTGGTGATCGCGAATTCGCGCTACACGCGCGACCTGATCCAGACCCGCTACGGCACGCCGGCTGAACGGCTGCAGATCATCTACCGCGGGGTTGATGTCGACCGGTTCGATGCAACGCGGGTGGAGGCTGCACGCGTGGACGCGTTGCGCGAAGCCTGGGGAATCGCGCCTGACGCCTCTGTGATCGTGCATGCCGCCCGCCTTACCGGCTGGAAAGGGCAGGCGGTAGTGATCGATGCGGTGGCGCAGGTGAAGCGGCAGGCGCATGAGCTGCTGGACAACACGGTTGTTGTGCTTGCAGGCGATGCGCAGGGACGCGAGGCCTATCTTGCCGGGCTGAAGGCGCACATTGCACGTGAGGGTCTCGACGATATCTTTCGCCTGCCCGGTCACTGTGCCGACATGCCAGCCGCGTTCAAACTTGGCACGCTGGCGATCGTGGCCTCAACCGAACCTGAAGCGTTCGGGCGGGCGGCGGCCGAAGCGCAGGCCATCGGCACACCGGTGATTTCAACCAACATCGGGGCACCACCTGAGACGGTGCTGGCACCACCTGATGTGGCGGCGCATGCGTCCACGGGCTGGCTGGTGCCGCCGTCGGATGCGGATGCGTTGGCGCGGGCGATCACGCAAGCTCTGCGTGCGCCTGCCGATGAACGTGCCGCGCGCGCCGCCCGTGCCCGCGCCCATGTTCGCGAGGCCTTCACAACGCGCGCCATGCAGCACCAAACGCTGGCCGTTTACGACGAACTGCTGGGATCGGCGTTGGTGCAGCGCTTTGAGCGTGCTGATGGGGATGAGGCGCGGCCGCAGGCCTAGGCCATAAACTCATAATCGGGATTCCGTTTTCCGACGAACACTGATTCAAGCGCTCCAACCGAGGAGGGCTTG
>JBCBJZ010000255.1:0-2325 GCA_038522635.1 Pseudomonadota bacterium
CGTCAACACTTACACTGCAGGCGCCCGTGTTCGAACCTGGGCCAAAGTGGGTGCGCGCCGCTCGCGATGTGGCGCGGGCGGTTGCTGGTGGCGCGCCTCGACTACGGCTACGGCTTGTACGGCTGCGGCGTGCCGGTTTGACGCTCGCCCATTCGGCGATAGCCCTTGGGACGCTGGCCCTGGCAACCTGCGGCCTCCTGTGGTTGTCCGGCCCAGCTACTGCGCAGTCTTCATGGCAACCGCAAATCCAGCCGCAGACCGCACCTCGGGTCCGCCAACGCGCTGAGCCCGCACGCCCGCGCACACGGGCCGCCCCCCGCCGGCAGCGCGCAAACGCTCGCACCGTCACCGCACTCAGCCTGAGCGCGAATGCGCGCCGCACCGTGATGCGTCTGCAGGTCAGTCGACGTACGACTTACCGGGTGTTCACGCTTGCGAACCCCTACCGCGTGGTGATCGATCTCAAAGGCGCCGTGTTCGATCCTTCCCTCGGCGACCAAGGGCGGGGCCGCGGCCTTGCCCGTGCTTATCGCTTTGGCATGCTGGCTCGTGACCGCGCCCGCCTCGTTTTGGATGCGAAAGGCCCGATCGCCCTTCGCACGCGGGCGCGCCGCCGCCGCGATGGTGTGTTCGAGATCACGGTCACCATGCGCGCATCGAGCCATGCCGCGTTCATGGCGGCCCGCGCGCAAGCGCGCGCTTCACCGCCCCCCGCCCGCAAAGGCCGAACGCTCAGCGATCTTGGGCTACGTGGCCCCGTCGGCCCTGATGATCGACGCCCCGTGGTCGTTATCGATCCTGGCCACGGCGGCCTTGATAGCGGTGCCAGCGGTCGCAGCCGCGATCGCGAAAAACGAATCACGCTTGCGGTTGGGCGCTGGCTCGCCAAGGCGTTACGCCGCTCGAACCGTTACCGCGTCGTGATGACCCGCGACCGCGACGTGTATGTCTCGCTGGAAGACCGGGTGAAGCTCTCACGCCGGATGCGCGCGCGCCTGTTCATCTCGCTCCACGCCGACGCGATCGCTGACACCGCCAGCGCGCCGCTGGTGCGCGGTGCCACCGTCTACACGTTGTCAGCCGAAGCCTCCGATGCACGCGCCCGCGATCTCGCCGCCAAGGAAAACGCGTCAGACATCCTCGCCGGCGTCGAAACCGCGCGCGAGCAGGAGCGCAACCAGGTCCGGTCTATCCTGCTTGATCTGCTCAAACGTGAGACATCCAACTTTTCCGTTGAATTCCAGCAGATCTTGGTGCGCGCCCTGCGCAAGAAGGTGACCGTAAACCGCAACCCCATGCGCTCTGCCGCTTTCCACGTGTTGAAGCAAACCCACACGCCCAGCGTGCTTGTGGAACTGGGGTACATCTCCAATCGCCTTGATGCCCGCAATCTGGTATCGCCGCGCTGGCAGAAGCGAGTTGCAGCAGCGATCCGCGCGGCGGTGGATGAGTATTTCGCCCGCAAACTGGCCCGCAACGAGCGCCGATAAGCTTCGACATGCGCCAACGCGGCCCGCCACGAACCGTGCGGTGCAAGACAGTTTTGTCAGGCGGGCGCCAAGTTTGTCATCTTGGCTTGCGATGAGAAAGCTGGCATCGGAAGGAAATGGCCACGTTTAAGAGACATTTGCGGCGTTTGCTTCAGCGCCAAAGCGTGCTCGAACGGCAACGCGTGACGCCTCACGTGAACAAGAGCTTGGGCTTGCCAGTCTTTAACCAAACCTCCGCTACATCTTGCGGGCGGGCGTGGGGTTGCGCGGAACGAACACGGTCTGACTCTACGCCCGTCAAGGGTGGATGGGTGGCGGGCACAGCCTGCGGTTGAACACCACGCTGCGGAAACGTCCGGCGCAAAAGCGCTGCACGCACAAGCACGATAACGGCCGTGACGCCACGGTGATGTAAGACGGCCGTGAAGCCACGGCGATGTAGAATGAGGGAGCGCGGCGGCATGGGTCCCGCGCGACAAGGGGAGCAGTCATGCGCGGTCCGATCCTACCCCCACCACTGCCGGAAAAGCGTACGCGCACGCGCCGGCGGCGTAGCTGGATCCTCAACCTGCTCGGCTTCACTTTCGCGTCCGGCGTCGTGGTGTTCCTGATCGCGTCTGCCGCGGCCGGCTACTTCGTTTGGAAATTCTCGCAGGACCTTCCCGACTACGAAACGCTGGCCACTTACGAGCCGCCGGTGATGACGCGCATCCATGCGCACGATGGCTCGCTGATTGCCGAATACGCCAAAGAGCGTCGCATTTTCGTGCCCTACAACACGATCCCGAAGCTGGTGATCGCGGCCTACCTGTCGGCGGAAGACAAGCGCTTCTTC
>JBCBJZ010000256.1:0-2292 GCA_038522635.1 Pseudomonadota bacterium
TCGAGGCTAGATTGTCATGGGTGATCATGGCGCCCTTGGAGCGCCCGGTGGTGCCGGAGGTGTAGAGCAATGCGGCAAGGTCATCGCTCTCGCGCGGGACCGAGGCGAAGTCATCCGACGCCGCCTCGCGCAGCGCCCGCAGTGAGCCCTGGCCATTCGCGTTCAGCGTTTCAACGCGCGGGGCTGCGGCGTCGAGCGCGCCCGATGCAAGCGCGCCCGCCGTTTTGTCATTGACCACGACAAGTGCGGGTTCCGCATCGCCCAGAAAGTAGCTCAGCTCCGCGACCGTGTAGGCCGTGTTGAGCGGATTGTAGACGGCGCCAACGCCGAGCGTCGCCAGGTAGAGCACCACGTTTTCGATCGACTTATCGACCTGCGCCATCACCCGGTCGCCGGGCTTTACGCCAGCGCTTTGCAGCGCGTTGGCCATCTGCGCGACCTGGCCGCGAAGCTGCGCGTAGGTGACGGTTTCGGCGCCGTCTGACGTTGGGACCTCGAACGCGATCGCATCAGCGTGGGTGATGAAGGCTTGGTCGAGCAGGTCGTAGAGGCTGGCGCTGGCGGGCGCGGGCAAACGGGACGATGCAGCGGACATCGAGGCGGCAGATGAGGGACCGGACATGGGCGGCGCTCCGTCAGGGATGAGCTCGTAGGGTGGCGCAGCGCGGGACTATAGCTGCTCGCTCTTGCATCGCAACTGGAGCGCCGTCCTCAGGCCGCCGGGCGGTGGTGGCGGTGCATGCGCGGTGTGGCGGCGCTCAAGCTGCAGGTTCGGGCGCCTTCGTCGGTTTTGCCGACCCATCGCCCATCCCTTGGCCTGTCTCTGGGCCCGTCTCTGGGCCCGTCTCTTTCGCGCCTTCGGCGGCGGCCGGCTCAACGGGCGCCGGTTCAACCGCTGGATCGCTTTCCTCATAAGGCGTGCGCGGGTCGAAGTCGTAGGCGGCAGGTGTGGTGCGCGGCGCACCGACGAAGTCCTCCTGATGGGTATCGGGCAGGTCGGGGCGCAGAACGCTGCGGAACAACAACGCTGCGACCAGACTGATGTGCGCCACAGCGGTCGTCAAAAACACCGCGCGGTACCCCAACAGATCGACCAACAGCGAGGCCAGCAGCGGCCCAACCGCCGCACCGAGCGAGAATACCAACAACAAGCCGCCCGACACCTGCACCGCGCGGCGCCGCGCCACCAGGTCGTTCGCATGCGCCACGTTGAGCGCGTAGTTCGGAAACGCGAATGCGCCATACAGGATCGCGAGACCCAGGGCGGGAACGACGGCAAGCGCGCCCGTCTCAAGCGGGTTGGCAACGCCGATCGGTGCAACATCGATGCTGCCCCAGATGAACAACAGCACGCCGGCTGCCGCCGCGATCGAGCAGGAGAGAAGCGTCATGAACCGGCGTCCCAGCCGGTCCGATAGGATGCCGATCGGCCATTCGGCAAGCGTCCCGCCCAGCAACGCGCTGGAGACGAACAGGGCTGCCAGCGCGGGCGCAAAGCCGAGCTCCTTCGCGTAGAGCGCGGCGAGCGTGAGGAAGGCCCCGTTCGCAACGCCGGTGCAGACCGAACCGATAAACGCCGATGGGGAAACCTTGAACAGCCAGGCGATCCGCAAGCGCACCCGTTTGGGCGGCGCTGGGGCGGCCGAGCGGGTCAGCGCGATGGGCAAGCAGGCGAGCGAAAAGATGACGGCCGCGAGCGAGAACAGCTCAAACCCCTCGGTGGGCCCGGCCACCATCAACTGCATCCCCACCATCATGCCGCCCATGTTGAGCATGGTGTAGAGCGAGAAAATCTGGCCGCGGTTTTGTTTGTTGGCCGCGTCGTTCAGCCAGCTCTCCATGACCATGTAGAGGCTGGCAAAGCAGAACCCCGCAACGACCCGCAGCAGCCACCAGGCGGGCGCGACGGTCCAGATCGCCTGCAGCAATGGCGTGATCGTGAGCAGCGCGGTGAAGCCGGCGAATGCCCGGATGTGCCCGACCCGAGAGATGATCGACGGCGTGATGAAGCAACCCGCGACGAAGCCGCCGAAGTAGGCTGAGCCAAGGATGCCGATGTCGACGCCGCTGAAGCCCTCTGCCCCTGCGCGCAACGGGATCAGCAGGCCCAGCAGGCCGTTGCCGATCATCAGGATCGCCGCGCTGAACAGGACGGCGGTAAGCGGACGGATGGTGGCGTTCATTGTGCTGGTGGGGGCGTTGATGGGGGCGTTCATGGCGGTCACGCGGGAGACTTTTGGGGGGGCAAGTTTTGCGATGGGCGCGGGTGCCCGTGTTGGGCTCATTTTTGGG
>JBCBJZ010000257.1:0-2259 GCA_038522635.1 Pseudomonadota bacterium
CGAAGGTCCACCAGCCGAGCGCGAGGGCGACCGCCGCTGAAAGCCCCGTGCCGATCAGCGCGATAATCAAGCCCCATTGCCCCGGAATGCGCCCGGAAGGGATCGGTCGGTCGGGCTCGTTGATGGCATCGACGTGACGGTCGTACCAATCGTTGACCGCCTGGCTCGTCCCGCACACCAGCGGGCCAGCAAGCACGATCCCGAGCAGCACTTCGCCCAACCGCCCTTCAAAGGCGATGCCGGCCGAAATCGCGCCGCAGCCGTAGGCCCACATCGGTGCGAACCAGGTGACGGGTTTGAGCAGTTCAAGGATGGCCGTGGGCGCCGGCCGCGAGGGGCTCAGCGCTGACGTCGCCTGTCGGGTCATGGTGAGGCCTACCGCTGGCTTCAGACCCTTTGACCATAAAAATGGGCACCGAAGAGTGTCAACTTGATTTTACAGTTCAGCGTGCCGCACGATCGCAGAGCAAACGGCGTCGGCGGGCCATTCCACCCAACACCGACCGCTGCTAGCTGTCGGTGGCGCCCAAACCGCCCAACTGATGGCGGCGCAATTTTTGGTAGAAGCCCTGGCGGCTGAGGCCCAGCATCTCGGCGGCTGACGCGCGGTTGTCGCCGGTCAGTTCAAGTGCCGCTTCGATGCACATGCGCTCGATGATGTCCGTCGACTGGCGCACCAGTTCTTTCAGCGACGTGCGCCCCACCAGTTCCTTGAGATGATCGATGCTTTGCGGGGTGCCCACCATGGAGGGCGCGGGGACCGGCGCGTCCGCCGTCAGGTCGCGGCGCATGATGAGCCCGTAGCAGGGCGGCGCTTCTTTGAGTGCGGCAACGCCGGAGACATCGATGGGGATCACCTGGCCAAACTGGCTGCGCACTACGGTTTTGTACTGCGTGACGACCTCATGTTTGTCGAGGCCGGCAAACAGAATGTCGGTGTCCACGTCGACGCGGCCGAGCCAGTGGGTCAGCGGTTCGCCCTTGATCTGTTCTTCGGTGGCCAATTGGATCAGATCGAGGAAGGCGGCGTTGGCTGAAAGGATCTGCCGCTCGCGGTCGACGATCACGATCCCTTCGGGCAGCTTCGACAAAATCGCCTCCATGCGCGCCACGCTCTCGCGCATCGCATCGGAGTGCTTCAAGTCTTCTTCGCTGGTCATGCGCAGCAGGAAGAACAGCCGGTCGGAATCGCGAAACAGGCTCGCGATCAACCGGCATGTCACACCGTTATGCGTCTGCACCATGACCGGGTCAGCGCGCGGTGCGGTGCGCGCATCGGCGAGCAAGGTGTCAACGTCGGGGCGTGAGCCCGCCGCGATGATCTCGGCCAACCGGCGCCCGGCGAGCCCGCGCGATCCGGCGCGCAGCAAGGTGGTCGCGGCATGGTTCGCTTCTGCAATGTCGAGCGTGCCCGCGTCGACCAGCAGCACCGCTTCGGACGAGAACTGGAACAGCGCCTGGTAGCGAGTTTCCGCCTGCGCCACCCGCGAATAGTCCTTCTCGATCTGATTGCGCGCGGCGATCAAGCGCTGCTGCAGCCGCGAGGCCGTCAGCATATCGCGACCAAGCGCGATCACCGAGCGGCCGGGGTTGAGGGCCATGATCTTGTAGCGCACGGGCAGGTCTTGGCGGCCCTTGGCGGGATGGTTGACCTGGAACCATTTTTCGCTCGGCGTGCCGTTCGCGGTCGACAGCATCTCGTCGATCTTCGGCTTGCTCTCGAGCGTCACCACGTCTTGCAGCAGTTGCCCAGTCCAACGGCCAAGACCGTAGGCTTCGATGTCCTGCGAACCGTAGGAGACGTCTTTGATCTTCCCGCTTGCGTCCAGGACCAACGCCACGTCCGCCGTCGCGCCGATCAACGATGCTGCGGTCCTCGCATCGAGGTCGCCAATGCTGCGTTTGGCTGCCTTGAACGGCTTCACAATCGGTCTCTTCTATCGGGCTTCGGTACGATGCAAGGATATGCATCGCAAAAGGTGGGCGATCGTTAGGAGCGTCACATCTAGGCTTGGCGGGCCGTGTCCACGGCGGCTTCGCAAACGGCGACGGCTTCCAGGGCATCAGCGGCTGAGCCGTCGGCGCCTACAAGTTGAACGAGCGTGGGGTCTTCCTGAAAGGCGTAACCGCCGACGATGACCGTCAGCGCTTTGTTACGTGAGGCGGACCGCACGGATTTGATAGCCTCTCTCAGCGCATCGGCGAGACGCATGTTGGCAAGGGAGAAGCCAACAATATCCCACGATTCGCGGGCGACCA
>JBCBJZ010000258.1:0-2251 GCA_038522635.1 Pseudomonadota bacterium
CACATGTCGGGCGGCGTGCTGCTCGCCGGCACACGGTCGCGCTTTGAATGGCTGAAGACGCTGCACGCCAAAGGCAAGTACCTCGGCATCGAGACCGAGGTGATCAGCGCCAAAGAGGCGCACGAGGCGTTCCCGCTGATGGACCCCTCGCACTTCGTGGGCGCCTTGCGCACCTATGTCGATGGTCACCTGGACCCGTCAGGCACCACGCATGCTTATGCCAAATCCGCGCGGCTGAACGGCGCCGAGATTTACCGGCACACCAAGGTTGAAGACCTGCAGCGCAAACCGGACGGCGGCTGGCGTGTCATTACCGACCAGGGCGAAATCCAAACCGAACACGTGGTCAACGCGGGCGGCCTATGGGCGCGCGAGGTGGGCCGCATGGTCGGCCTGGAACTACCGGTGCTCGCCATGGAGCACATGTACCTGTTGACCGAGGACATGCCGGAGGTCGCCCGCATCAACGAAGAGACCGGCACAGAGGTGATCCACTGCGTCGACTTCGATGGTGAACTCTACCTGCGCCAGGAGCGCGGCGGCATGCTGATGGGCACCTACGAGCGCGCCTGCAAGCCGTGGTCGGAAAGCGTGACGCCTTGGGATTTCGGCCATGAACTTCTGGAACCGGACCTCGACCGGATCGCGCCCTCCCTTGAGGTCGGCTTCAAGCATTTCCCGGCCTTTCAGACGGCGGGCATCAAGCAGATCATCAATGGACCTTTCACGTTCGCGCCTGACGGCAACCCGCTCGTGGGGCCGGTTCAAGGCCTTTCAGGCTTTTGGTGTGCATGCGGCGTGATGGCGGGCTTCAGCCAGGGTGGGGGCGTTGGGCTCGCGCTGGCGAACTGGATGATCGAGGGTGATCCGGGCTTCGATGTGTTCGCCATGGACGTGTCGCGCTTCGGCGATTATGCGACGCTGCGCTACACCAACGCGAAGGTGCAAGAGAATTACGCGCGTCGCTTTTCGATCAAGTTCCCGAACGAAGAACTGCCCGCCGGTCGGCCCTTCAAGACGACGCCGATCTACGACCGCCTGGTCGAAAAGGGCGCACAGATGGGCGAAGCCTACGGGCTTGAACAGGCGTTGTGGTACGCGCCCCCCGGGGTCAAGGATGCGTTCTCATGGCACCGTTCGACGGACTTCGATCATGTGGGGGCGGAAGCGCGCCGGGTGCGCGAAGGCGTGGGGCTGTCGGAAATCTCGGGCTTTGCGAAATACGCGATCACAGGCGACGGCGCAGAAGCTTACCTCGACCGCATCCTCGCCTGTCGCATCCCCAAGCCCGGCCGCATGACGATCGCGCCGATGCTGAAGGACGACGGCAAGCTGATCGGTGATTTCACGGTGGCCAACCTCGGCGATGAGGGCTTCTTCATCGCCGGTTCAGGCATCGCTGAGCGCTACCATATGCGATGGTTCGACGCGCATCGGCCGGCCGACGGCAGCGTGAGCGTGCGCGCGGTCGGCCTGGGGTTGACTGGGTTGACGATCGCGGGGCCGAAGGCGCGCGACGTGCTGGCCCAACTTGCCGGCCAGGACGTGTCGGCGGGCGCCTTCGCGTTCATGGCCATCGCGCGCATGGACATCGGCATGGCGCCCTGCCTTGTGGGGCGGGTGAGCTACACGGGCGATCTGGGCTACGAAATCTGGATGGCGCCCGAATACCAGCGCTACGTGTTTGAGCACCTGATGGCGGCCGGCGAAGCGCATGGCATCGGCCTGTTCGGCGCGCGCGCTCTGAATGCACTCCGCCTGGAGAAGAGTTACGGCAGTTGGGCCCGCGAGTACCGGCCGATCTATGGGCCTTATGAAGCGGGGCTGGAGCGCTTCGTCGCGCTTGGCAAGGACGCTGACTTTATCGGCAAGGGCGCGGCTGAAGCGGAACGCGACGGCGGCGGCAAGCTGCGCTTGCGCACCTTCATCGTCGATGCGTCCACCGCGGATGTCATCGGTGATGAGCCGATTTTCTTCAAGGACAAGGTGCGTGGCTGGGTGACGTCGGGCGGCTACGCGCACGCTTCGGGCAAGTCGGTGGCGCTGGGCTACGTCGACAAAGAGATCGCAGACGAGCTCGACGGCTGGCACATCGAGTTGCTCGGCGAAAACCGCGATGCCGTGCTGCAGCCCCAACCCTTGTTCGACGCCAACGGCGCCCGCATGCGCGGCTAGACTATCGGCCGATCGATCGGGTCTATCTGGTCCGTCGGCCATAATGCAGCCCGAACGAAGGCGGCCCCGCTTTGAG
>JBCBJZ010000259.1:0-2244 GCA_038522635.1 Pseudomonadota bacterium
CACCACATCGGTCCCCGCCGCGAGCGCTTCAGCGTGCGCCATGTCCTTGGTATGGATGCCGACCGAATGGCCGCGCCCGGTCACATCGAGGATGGCGCTCGCCAAGGCCTGCGCATGACCGAAGTCGCGTGCGCGGTAGATGGTCAGCACGAGCGACAGTTTTTCATCGGCGAACGAGTGCTTGCCACCCACGTCCGCCCCCTGCTCCACCATAAAGAATGAGGCATCGCGCGCGGCGGGCGGCAACGTGAAGATGTCGGCTGTGACCGCGGCGTCCTTGGCGATGACGTGCCGGTTGAGCTTGCCGTCGATCCAAAGCGTGTTGGCGATGGTCTGCGTTTGCGCGTCATCGCAACGGTAGCCGCCCGCACGCTGCAGCGCGGCCATCGCGTCTTCGTAAACTTCATCGAGGATGATGACAGCGTTCTCCGATGAACATGATGTGGCGTTGTCGAAGATCTTCGAAGCGGTGATCTTTTCGGCCGCGTCATCAAGGTCCGCCGTCGTATCGATGATCACCGGGACGTTGCCGGCGCCCACCCCGATGGTCACCGTGCCCGACTGCATGGCGCGGCGCACATTGTCCTGCGAGCCGGTGACCACCGCCAGGTCGGCTTGCGCGACGAGTTGCTGGGTCATCTCCTTGGAAACCGGCAACGGCAGCAATTGCACCAGGTCCGGAGGATGCCCGCACTTTTCAAGCTCTGCGCGCATCAGGTCGACCGTGCGCCCCGTGGTCATGGCCCCGGCCGGCGATGGCGCGATGATTACGGCGTTCCCACCCTTAAGCGCCATCATCGCCTTGTTGACGGGCGTCGCAGCCGGGTTCGTCGACGGGCAGACCGCGCCGACAACGCCCACCGGTTTGCCGTAGAGCACCAGGCCGCGCTCCGGTTGGCGGTCGATTTCCCCAACTGTGCGCGCGCGCATCAAATCGCGCAGGGTGCCAAACGTCTTGCGGGTGTTCTTTGTGATCTTGGAGGCCACGTTGCCCAAGCCGGTGTCCTCGACCGCCATCTCGGCCAGAGCCCGGGCGTGCTCCGGCTTGTAGATCGACCAAGCAAGCGCGGTCACCGCTTCATCGACCCGGGCCTGGTCGTGGTTGTCGAAGGCATCCATAGCCGCGCGGGCGCGCGCGATCTTGGCGGCGACGGCATCGGCGGGGGACGCCGCAGCGTCATCGCGCGTGTTCGCAGCCGTAGGCTTAGCGGTTGTGGCTGAATGTGCGGTCATCGGGCGGGCCTCCGGGCGGGGACGAACGAGCCGGCGTTGGTGCGGGCGCACGCGCAGGCGGAAACGAATATTGGGCCAAGGTGCTTCGCGGGCACGGTGCACGGCGCTTTAAGCGTCGGCCAACCGCGGTGCAGCGGTGGAGGACGACAGGCAGCTGACACGGGCAGTTGACCTGGTCAGCACATCTGGCCGCACATGGGCCGCACGTGGGGCAGCTGACACAGACAACGGACAGGGGCAGCACATGACGCAAGTGACGCACGAAGGATTGGCCACCCCACCCATAGCGTAAAGCACACGGCCGGGTCGACCCATCAGCAACGCAGACGCACTGGCGTTTGCCGTGCCGCGGTTGTCGCGGCTGGCTGAAAGGCGGGGTCGCAGGGCGGCGTTGGTTTCGAGGAGGCGTTGGGACCGGTGCGAACCCGGCGCCACATCGGCTCTTGCGCCGGGCCAGGGTCGGGCCAGGGTCGGGCCGGAAGAGCATTGGCGCTTTTGGGGGGGGGCATCCCCGTTCCACGCTCGCGCGCGGCGCCAATCTGGATCGAGTCGCCGGCAACACGCCCTTCGGGACCACAAACACCGCCATCGGTCCAGCACGACGCATCCTGCTGGCGCGACAGCCCTCGCCGCGTGTCACACCAGCACCCGGCAGCCCACCGCGTTCGAGCACCTGAAAGTGGCCACCACGCCACCGTCGGCACGGCTTGACAGCCTTCCACCCGTCTCCCTATACACCTGCGCTGCGGCGGAGTAGCTCAGGTGGTTAGAGCAGCGGAATCATAATCCGCGTGTCGGGGGTTCAAGTCCCTCCTCCGCTACCAGTTTTCAATCCATTGATGATGCGCCTTGCGCCCCTGGATCGCATCCGTTTAGGGCGTGGATTTCGTCGGCAGGACTTCGATGTAGGGGATCGGAACAAGGTCCTTTACATCTTCAATGATATCGAGCGGAACCGGGCCGCTGGGTTGATCCGTCGCGTCTGGCGATCTTGTGTCAAACCTGGGCGTC
>JBCBJZ010000260.1:0-2242 GCA_038522635.1 Pseudomonadota bacterium
CGAGGCGCGCCAGCAGCGGGGCTTCGGCCTGGCGATGGGGGGCCTGCTCGTGATCGAGGGCCTCGCATCGGGCGAGGTCGCGGGGCCCCGGGCCCTGCTCGGCGACGGCGTTCATGACCCTCTTCAGCTGAAGCATCATGGCAGACTTCCGTTCAAGTCGTTGGCTTGGCGTTGCGTCCCGCTTGGCCATTCAGGATTTGTGCGTTCAGGATTTGGGCGTCAGCGTCACCGTGACCCTCTTCCGGTTCGCCGTCTGCAGCTTACCGGCGGGGCCTGACTTCAAGGTGCTCTTCACCGTCAAGCTGCGCACCCAGCCATCGCCGAGCGCAAGGCTCGCTTCCCCGTTATCGGTGTGTTCAAAAACGATGCGTTTGAAGCCTTGGATGAAGCGCTGCTTCACCGCCTTGAGTTCTTCTTTCGACACCTTCGCGTTTTCGATCGCGGACAAAACGAGGTTCAACGAAGCGGCCTTCAACGCCTCTCCGTCATAGCTGGTGGTCCACGCGACGCGCGCTTCGGTGGCGTCCGGCTTGCGCGGCGCCAATGTGATGGTGCGCACTGTCTTGAGCTTGCGTTTCCCGATGGGGTTGAACTGCTCACGGTTCTGCGTGAGCGGTTTGCCCGGCGTCAACGTGATCCCCTGAATGCCGAACATCAGCGGAAGGGGGCGCAACAGGGCAAGGCCCGACTTTTCATTGTGACCTTTGATGGCCTTCTTCACGAAGGTGGTGGCGAACGAAACCGCGGCGGGGGGCAGCGCCTTGTCCCCGGTGCCTCGTGCTTTGACGGCGGCCAGGATCGCCTGCTGCGTGGCGTCCGCCATTTTTTGGGACCACGTGTCCCAGTCGAGAACGCGCAAGAGCTGGCCCTTCCCGCTCACTTCGAAGCGCGCCGGCACCGCCTTCAGTGCCTTGAGGAGGGCGTTCGCCATGGCGACTTGCGCTGCCCCACGCCCGGTAGGGTCCTTGATCAGCTTGGCACTCGATGCGCGCAACGTCATGGTCATCACGAAGCGGTCGGCTTCGCGCTTATCGACGCTGAGATCGTAGGTCGATGAGCGCAGGGCGTGCAGTGACAAACGCCCGCTGCGGAACTTCTCCTCTTCCGTGGTGGCTGTGAGGGAGAATTGCTGGCCGACTTTGATGGAGAGGGGCAGTTCGAGCGGGGTGGGCGCTGGCGCTTTCTGTGCGCTTGCGGTGCTGAGCGCAAAGGTGCCCACAAGAGCGCAGGCGGCAGCGGCGGCAAGGCCGAACGTGAAAGGGCCCTGGGTGCGCGTTACTTGGGTGCGCGTCTCTGAGGCGTTGCTCGACGTCGGCTGCATGGGGCGTCCTTCAAAAAAGCGGAGGGAAGAAACCTAACGGAAGATGGGGGCCTGCCAGGCGCGAGCGTTCAACCGCGGATCGATGGGGGCCGCGCTTGAGTGGGCAAGCCGCCAGAGCGCGTTACATGTAACACGCGCGCATTCTGAAACCACCGCATGACATCGAAGTGATCGTGCTGGCTATTGGAACGGGCGAAAGCTGCGGATTACTGGCTCACACACGCACGGCTTGCCTTCGATCGCTGAGATGAACCAGCCTCAATCGGCATCCATCTTGAGCGCGGAAATGAACGCTTCTTGCGGGATCTCGACCTTGCCGAACTGTCGCATCTTCTTTTTGCCGGCCTTCTGTTTGTCGAGCAGCTTGCGCTTGCGGCTGATGTCACCGCCGTAGCACTTGGCCGTCACGTCCTTGCGCAACGCGCTGATCGTCTCACGCGCGATCACCTTGCCGCCGAGCGCCGCCTGGATCGGGATTTTGAACAGATGCTGCGGGATCAGCTCTTTGAGCTTTTCGCACATCACGCGCCCGCGCGCTTCGGCACGCTGGCGGTGCACGATCATCGAGAGCGCATCCACCGGTTCCGCGTTGACAAGCAGCGACATCTTCACAAGGTCGCCTTGCTCGTAGCCGGAAATGGCGTAGTCAAACGAGGCGTAGCCCTTCGTGACCGACTTGAGCCGGTCGTAAAAATCGAACACGACCTCGTTGAGCGGCAGATCGTAGACGAGCATCGCCCGTGTGCCCGCATAGGTCAGCTCGACCTGACGCCCGCGGCGATCCTGGCAAAGTTTCAGCACAGCACCGAGGTAGTCATCCGGCACCAGGACGGTCGCGCGGATCCACGGCTCTTCGATATGATCGATGCGGGTCACGTCCGGCATGTCCGCCGGGTTATGCATCTCGATCATCGCGCCGTC
>JBCBJZ010000261.1:0-2135 GCA_038522635.1 Pseudomonadota bacterium
CAATGCGGCGCGCGGCACGGGCGGGAGGCGGTCGCGTCAAATCGATCGACAACAGGCCGTGCGCAAGATCAGCGGCGATCACCTCAATGCCGTCAGCGAGCACGAAAGAGCGCTGAAACTGGCGCGCCGCGATGCCACGATGCAGGTATTCGCGGTTATCATCGTCGACCTGTTTGCCGCGCACGGTCAGCTCGTTGTCCACGAGCGCGACGTCGAGTTCACTGCGTGAAAACCCGGCCACGGCAAGCGTGATCCGAAGCCTCTCGGGATGACCATCGGCGGCCGCCAGGCGCTCGATGTTGTAGGGCGGATAGCCGTCGGCGCTTTTGCCGGCGCGGTCGATCAGCCGCTCGATTTCCTCAAAACCCAACAGCAGCGGGCTTGAAAGCAGAGACATGCGAGACATGCGGGGCGTCCTCAAGATGAAGCGACGTGGTGAGATCGTCCCCGGATGGGCAACGATCGCTGATACTTTAAGTGGGGCGGCGGCGCAGGTGATGCAAGCGCGCGACACTGCACGCGTGCCTATGTTGGGATGGCAGGGACTTGGAGGCAGCAAGCGTTGGCGGGCAGCAAGCGTAGGGGCAGTGTGCCCGGACTGTTTAACTGTCGAACTTGCTGTAGCGGATAGGCGCCGTGCACCCCATATCAGACATGGTCGGGCTTGGTCGCTTTCGCTGCTGACGTGCCCGACCCGCCTGACCTGGCCACGAGGCTTCTCGCACAGGTCCTTTGACGCCGCCCGACGAACACCCTATATTTTAGTTAGAACAATTCTAGAAACGGCCGACGGCGGCATTTTCCGATCAGCGCTGCGCGACGTAGAAACCACCAGCGACGCGTGACCGTCAGGTCGACCAAACGCCAAACACCACCGAGCCATCCAACAGGGATCAGAGCCATGTTCATCCAAACCGAAGCGACGCCCAACCCTGCAACGCTGAAGTTCGTGCCCGGGCGCTCCGTCCTTGAAGATGGCGCCGTGGATTACCGTTCAGGCGAGGAGGCCGAAGCCTCCCCGCTGGCCCAACGGCTGTTCGACATTGACGGTGTATCCGGTGTGTTCCTCGGCCCCGACTTCATCTCAGTCACCAAAGGCGACCCGGAATGGCAGCACCTCAAGCCCGCCATCCTCGGCGCCATCATGGAACATTACATGTCCAACGAGCCCGTGATGCGAGGCGCTCCGGGGGCGGCGTCTGGCGACGTCGAAGACTATGACCCGGCAGACGAAGAGACCGTGCAAACGATCAAGGACCTTCTCGACACGCGCGTGCGCCCGGCGGTCGCCCAGGACGGCGGCGATATCGTGTTTCACGGCTTCCGCGATGGCGTGGTGTCACTGCACATGCGCGGGGCCTGCGCGGGTTGCCCATCTTCGACGATGACGCTTCAGCACGGCATTGAGAACCTGCTCAAGCACTTCTGCCCTGACGTGCAGGCGGTTCGCCCGGCTTGATCGCGCGCGCTCACGGGGCGCGCGGCTTCAAATGTGGAAGCGGTAACGGCGGCGCGCGTTCCCAAAGCGACCCCGACCGCCGCTACTTGCTTGCGACCTCAAGGCGCTTTCGGCTGGCGCAACCTCAATGCAAGGCCTTCTGCGATGAATGAACCGCTTTCAAAGCCCGCGTTCGATCAGCTCTTCTTCGACGCGCGCACGTACAACGGCTGGCACGACAAACCAATCGAAGACGATGTGCTGCAGCGCCTGATCGATACCGTGAAGATGGGGCCGACCAGCGCCAACTGTTCGCCCGCCCGCTTCGTTTTCGTCAAAAGCGCTGACGCGAAAGCCCGCCTCAAGCCGCACTTGTCCGGCGGCAATGCTGACAAAACCATGGCCGCTCCCGTTTGCGTCATCATCGGGCACGACATGGAGTTCTACGAACACTTGCCACGCCTCTTCCCGCACACCGATGCCAAGAGCTGGTTCACCGGCGATGATGCGGCGATCGAAGAAACCGCCTTCCGCAACGGCACACTTCAGGGCGGTTATCTGATCATGGCGGCGCGCGCGTTAGGCCTGGATTGCGGCCCCATGTCAGGGTTTGACAAAGACGGGGTCACGAAGGCGTTCTTCGACGGCACCAAAATCAAGGCGAACTTCCTGTGCAATCTTGGGTACGGCGACCCTG
>JBCBJZ010000262.1:0-2086 GCA_038522635.1 Pseudomonadota bacterium
GGTCTTCGAAGGACGCAAACAATGGGGTCGCAGTGCGGCGCCGTGCGTCCGTTTTTGTGATCGATTGGGGCGAGGACGGGCACCATTGTGTGGCGCGGCGTTGGAAAAGTTGTGGGCAAGGCGTGGGCAGCCCGTTGCGTGAGCGCGCCGCTTGGCGAAGCGTTCCGGTGTGCGCTTGGTTGATTCGTTCACGGCCCTGTGGCGCGCAGTTTGACGCCGGCCCTTCTTGCGACCCCGGATAGCGGACGTGCAGGGCGGTCGGGCCGAAGCGGCATGGGGTCTAGCGTCCGTGCACGCCGCGCAAGCAACGAAAGGGTTGCCGATGGGTGCCCCCGCCGCTCCTCCTTTAGCCGCAGAACGCGCCGCGACTGACACGGCAGCGCCCTCTGTGGATCAGGCTGCGCCTTCCATTGCTAAGGCTCCTACTGGGGCGCCTTCTGGGGCTCACGCCGCGCATTCGCCATCGCCCTCACCGTCACAAGCGGGTGACGGCGCGGCCGCTGCAACCCATGGCGTATCGGCGCTCGATCTGGAAGGCCTTCGCACACTCGTGTTGGCCCGCGTCGCCGTTGTTGAAGGTGTTGCCCGGGCGGAACTCGCGCGCGACTTGCAGCCCTACGTAGCGCATCGCCTTGCGCCTGGGGAATGGCGCGATGTATTGGAACAGCAGATCCATGCGTTGCAGATCGCGAATGCGCTGACGCTGCAACAAGGACGCCTGCGCGCCACGGAAGTCGGCATCGCGATGGTCTCCAACGCGCTTGGTGTGCGCCAGCCCCGTGCTGCGGCGACCTGGCCTGAGCAGCGTGCTGTCCGCTTAATGGCCTGGGCGTTGGGCGTTGCGCAGCCGGTTGGGCGACGGGCCAAGTTCCTTGGCTCGCCGGAAGGTCTCAGAGCGTTCGTGCTGGTCAACGCTTTTGATCTGAAGCTCAAGGGTGCAGGGCAGCCAACGCCAGCGAAGTTGCGTGCCGCCCTCGCGACGCACGCGTTGGTGCGCGCCTTCGGTAGTGCGCGCCGGGCCCGGCAGGAAATCCGTGACGGTGCCGATTTATCGCCGCAAGCGGCGCGACTGTTGGCGGGGCAGCTGGCGCAGCGTCCGCGCGACTTTGGAACCGACCGCCGGTTGGTGGCGGTGTTGGCGGCGGAGCAGGTGGGGGCGGTACAACATGACCATGGCGCGCTTCAACTTGCGCTGATCCGCCGTCGCCTTGATCTGGTTCCCCCCGCCACCAAAGCCGAAGTGGCCCCAGCAACGCAGCCCGCGCCGGGGCTTGCGCGTGATCAAACAGCCGCTGTTGGTGACACAACGTCAAGCCCCGCGCCGGCTGCCGGCGTGGATCGACGCGCTGCTACATCGCGTGACGGTGATGCTAGCGCCACCCGCCAAGCGCAGGCGATTACCCTTGATGATGCGTCAGCAACCGTCGTCGATGCGGCCGCGCGACCGGACCTGGAGCAGTTCGCGGCGCAGGTGGCGGCGCTTGCGAAAACGCAGGCGCGCGGCTGGTCAGGCGATCGCAAGGCCTATATTTCGGATGTGTCGCAGCTGATTCGAGAGCGCCACGCTGCTTGGGCGCTGAGCGATATCGAATTTAAGGCGATGCTCGCCGCGGCCCACCAGGCAGGGCTCGTGGCACTTGGCTTTGCCGATCTGAAAGACAAGTCGGATTTGGCGCGTGTACAGGCGTCGGCGCTCTCGGCGAAAAACGCCGTATGGCACTACATCCGCGTCGAAGACTAACCGTATTTTTGCGTGTGGGATCGACGGGCCGATTGTGGCTCGCGCGGTCGCTTTGGCGGGTGCACGCGTTGGCGTCGCCACCCTTCGATCATCTATCGCGTTGAGGAACGAAGCCTACATGCCCGTTGAAGCGCTCCAGGCACTTGGTCCAGACCAGATGTTGGCGGCTTTCGAGCACTCGATCACCTGGGAAGAAGATATTTGGCGTGCCGATCCGGTGGATGTGGCGCAGGTCCACCAGGCAGCTCGCGCAAAGTTCAACGAGGTGCTCCACGGCGTCACGCAGACGCAAGGGGCACGTCCGCAGGCGCGCATGCTGCTGTTTCATGGGCAGTCGGGCGCCGG
>JBCBJZ010000263.1:0-2043 GCA_038522635.1 Pseudomonadota bacterium
CCCAGGATCTTCTCAAACAGCTTGCTGCGCACCCCGTTCATGACCGCCATCACCACGATCAGCGTGCCGACGCCCAGCAGGATGCCGAGGAACGAGAACCCGGCGATGACGGAGATGAAGCCTTCCTTGCGTCGCGCACGCAGATAGCGGCCCGCCAGCATCCATTCGAAGGCCGAAAAAGGTCGCGGATCGCGCGGCGTTGCCGTCTTGGTTTCAGATAGCGCCATCGTTATGCCCGTCCCCCAAGGCTGGCCCGCATCTGCGCCCCGATGCGTCACGCCACGAGACGCGTCACGCCACTGAGAGCCTCGCGCCGCGCGCCTCGCCAAGCGACACGCCCAGCGCTGCTGCGGTCAGCCAAAGCGCTAGCAGACCTAAAGGCCCAACCGCCGATGCTGCACCAATTCGATCACCCGGCGCACAGCGGCATCCGGCGTCATCGTCTGGCGCTCGCCTGACGCGCGTTCCTTCAACTCGACTTCGCCCGTTTTCAAACCTTTCGGCCCGACCACCAGATGCAGTGGCAGCCCGATCAGGTCCATCGTCGTGAACTTTCCACCCGCCCGCTCGTCGGTATCATCGTAGAGAACTTCGATGCCCGCCTGCTGCAACTGCCGGTAGGCCGTCTCGCAAGCGGCATCCGTGGCGGCATCGCCGGCCTTCAGATTGATCAGACCCACTTCAAAAGGCGCAACCGGCATCGGCCATACGATCCCGGCATCATCGTGGCAGGCCTCGATGATCCCCCCCACCAGGCGCGAAACACCCACGCCATAGGAGCCCATCTGCAGATCGACCATCGCCCCGTCAGGCCCTTGCACCCGCGCGCCCATGGCTGATGAATACTTCGTGCCGAAGAAGAAGATGTGTCCTACTTCGATCCCACGCGCGCTGACCCGTTTGTCTTCAGGCACAGCCGCTTCGAACGCGGCCTGGTCGTACTTCTCATCCGTCACGGCAAACGGCGTGGTCCATGCGGTGACCACATCCGCCAACTTGTCTTGAGCCAAGTCCAAGGGCGGCGGCTTCATCGCCATCAGATCGCTGTGGCCATAGACTTGGCTCTCACCCGTCTCGGCCAGGATGATGAACTCGTGGCTCAGATCACCGCCGATCGGGCCGGTGTCGGCCGCCATGGGGATCGCCTTCAGCCCCAAGCGCGCAAACGTGCGCAGGTAGGCGACGAACATCTTGTTGTAGGACAAGCGCCCATCTTCTGGCGTCAGATCGAACGAATAGGCGTCTTTCATGAGGAACTCACGCCCTCGCATCACGCCGAAGCGCGGGCGGACCTCGTCGCGAAACTTCCACTGAATGTGGTACAGGTTCCGCGGGAGATCGCGGTAGGAGCGGATGCTGTCACGGAAAATCTGCGTGATCTGCTCTTCGTTTGTGGGTCCGTACAGCATGTCGCGCTCGTGCCGATCGACGATGCGCAGCATCTCTTTGCCGTAGTCATCATAGCGCCCGCTCTCGCGCCAGAGGTCTGCTGACTGGATCGTCGGCATCAGCACTTCGATCGCGCCGGCCCGGTTTTGTTCCTCACGTACGATCTGCTCGATCTTCTTCAGCACGCGGTAACCGAGCGGCAGCCACGAGTAGATGCCCGCGCTCGCTTGCCGCACCATGCCTGCGCGCAGCATCAGCTGGTGCGAGACGATCTCCGCTTCCTTGGGCGTCTCACGAAGGACCGGGAGGAAGTAGCGCGATAACAGCATGGTGCACTCACATATGGCGGCGATCGGTATGGCGGCGACGAATAGGGATGGTTGGCGAGGCAGGTGCTAGTGGATCTGGGCGCGGCAGCACAGGGGCGGACAAGGCCCATGCCACACGGCGCTTGAACCGGCTGGCCGATAGCTTGCGTTGCTTTGCAACCGGCAAGCGAACGGCTTCCACCGCATCGATCGTGATCAGATAGGCGAACGATGCAAGCGGGCAAAACTCAGGCGTCTTGGGTAGCACAACCCGCCCCTCTGTCCAGGCGTGGTGCGACTAGATCATCGGGCGATTGATCGGGATCACCACAGGTGAGCCCGGCAT
>JBCBJZ010000264.1:0-1948 GCA_038522635.1 Pseudomonadota bacterium
CTGGAGCGCGAGCGCGGCATCACCATCCTCGCCAAATGCACCAGCGTCGAATGGCAAGGCACGCGTATCAACATCGTCGATACGCCTGGCCACGCCGATTTCGGCGGCGAGGTTGAGCGCATCCTCAACATGGTCGACGGCGCCATCGTTTTGGTGGACGCCTCCGAGGGGCCCCTGCCGCAAACGAAGTTTGTGGTCTCCAAAGCCTTGAAGCGCGGCTTCAAGCCGATCGTCGCGATCAACAAGATCGATCGCCCCGACGAACGCCACAACGATGTGGTCAACGAGGTGTTCGATCTGTTCGCCGCGCTCGATGCCGATGATGAGCAGCTCGACTTCCCGATCCTTTATGGTTCGGCCAAAGAGGGCTGGATGGCGCTTGAACCCGGTGGCTCGCGCGACAGCATGGCACCGCTCTTCGATCTGGTCGTGAACCATGTGCCCGCCCCGAAGGTGGAGACGGGCGCATTCAGCATGCTCGCCACCACCCTGGAAGCCGACCCCTTTCTGGGCCGCATCCTGACCGGGCGCATCACATCAGGCACGATCAAGCCCAACCAGCAGGTGCAGGCGCTGCGGCATGACGGGGGCAGGGTTGAAACGTTCCGCGCCACCAAGGTGCTGGCGTTTCGCGGCCTTGAGCGCCAGCCGATCGAGCTGGGCGAGGCGGGCGACATCGTGGCGCTTGCCGGCATGAGTGAGGCGACCGTTGCCGACACCTTGTGCGATCCCGCGATTGGGACGCCGCTGCCCGCGCAGCCCGTGGACCCACCGACGCTTTCAATGACCTTCCGCATCAACGATGGCCCGCTGGCGGGGACCGAAGGCGACAAGGTGCAAAGCCGCGTGATCCGTGAGCGCCTGCTCAAGGAGGCGGAGCGCAACGTCGCGATCCGCATCACGGAAGGCACCGAAAGCGACGCGTTCGACGTGGCCGGCCGCGGCGAATTGCAGCTTGGCATCCTGATCGAGACGATGCGGCGCGAAGGCTACGAACTGACCGTATCGCGCCCACGCGTGGTCTACCAGCGTGGCGAGGATGGCCAACGGCTGGAGCCGATCGAGGAAGTCATCATCGATGTCGATGAAGAGCACTCCGGCGTGGTGGTGCAGAAATTGTCAGAGCGGAAGGGCGAGCTGATGGAGATGCGCCCGTCAGGCGGTGGGCGCCAGCGGCTCGTGTTGCACGTGCCGACCCGCGGCTTGATCGGATACCAGGGCGAATTGCTGACCGATACGCGCGGCACGGCCGTGATGAACCGCGTTTTTCATGCTTATGCGCCGCACAAGGGCCACGTGCAGGGGCGGCGTAACGGTGTGCTCATCTCGAACGGTGACGGCCTCGCGGTGGCTTACGCGCTGTTTTACTTGGAGGACCGCGGGCCGCTGATGGTCGAGCCGCAGACGAAGGTCTACCAAGGCATGATCGTTGGCCAGCACACGCGCGAGAACGACCTTGAGGTCAACGTGCTGAAGGGCAAGAAGCTGTCCAACGTGCGCGCCGCCGGTAAGGATGACGCGCTGATCCTTACGCCGCCGCTCAAGATGCCGCTTGAACGCGCGATGGCTTACATCACCGACGATGAGCTGGTGGAAATTACGCCGAAGTCGATCCGCCTGCGCAAACGCTTTCTTGATCCCAACGAGCGCAAGAAGCAGGAGCGCGCCCGCGAAGCTGAGCGGTTGGCCGGTTGAACGCGCGCGCCGGCCCGCTTTTTTAAGATGAGATCATCTTTGGTCGATCTCGGGCTCACCTGTGGTGATCCCGATGGATCGCTGAGATGACCTAGCTAATGCGCAACATGGCGCCATCGACGGGGATCGCGGCGCCGTTGATGTAGCGCGCAACGGGCGATGCCAGAAAGACGATCATCACGGCCAGATCGGCAGGTTCGCCAAGCCTACATCGACCGCTTCATCCCCGCGGGCTACTTTGGCGAACCTGCCG
>JBCBJZ010000265.1:0-1795 GCA_038522635.1 Pseudomonadota bacterium
CTAAAAAAGGGTAAGTGCCTGAGGCCGTGTCGGTAAGGGCTTGGGCACACCCGCTGCCCGGCCCTTTGATCATCTGTGTCTAGCAGAGAGGCGCGCGAGGCCGCCACGTTTCGACGTCACACACGAACGCATCCCGCCACAGCCTTCCCGCGCACGCGCGCAAATGATAGGCGTTGAGCCGGCCCGCCACGGTTCTCTTTGCCGCATGCCCAACCTGCCGCCATTTTTAGAGTGCCGCTCATCCTTGAGGACACCCATGTATCTGAGCGTCTTCGATATCTTCAAGATCGGCGTTGGCCCATCGAGTTCGCACACCATGGGGCCGATGACGGCGGCCGCGATGTTTCTGGATGATCTGCGCGATCGGCGGGATGCGATACCCGGTGCGGGCCCGCCGGCCCGCATCACCTGTTCGCTGCACGGTTCGCTCGCCTGGACCGGGAAGGGCCATGCGAGCGATCGCGCCGTTATCCTGGGTCTCGCCGGCGAGACACCGGCCACACTTGATCCCGCAGGCGCCGATGACCTGGTCGCAAGCATCAAGCGGGAGCGTCGCTTGACGCCCGACGGTTTGCCACCGCTCACCTTCGATCCCGCCCAAGACCTGGTGTTCGACTTCGACATGGTCCTGCCCGGACACGCCAACGGGCTGCGTTTTGAGGCTTTCGATGAAGCCGGCAATCTGCGTCGGCGTGACGTCTACTACTCGATCGGTGGTGGCTTCGTCTTACGGGAAGCGGAAATGCCGGCGGCCCGTGAGGGAACGGGAACAGGAGCGGCTGGCGGCGCGCAAGACGCGATGGGTGATGCACCCACGCCTATGGCAACCGCAGCCTCCGCCGTGCCGGACGAGGATGCCGGCGTCCCCTACCCGTTTGCCAACGCGCATGACCTGCTCGCCTGCGCGCAAGAGAGCGGCCTCACGATCGCGCAGATGATGCTCGCCAACGAACGTGCGTTGCTGGATGCCGCTGCCGTCGACACGCAACTCCACGCGCTGGCGTCCACCATGGATGCCTGCATCAACCGTGGTCTTGTCGAAGAGGGCGAACTGCCCGGTGGCCTCAAGGTCAAGCGCCGCGCCAAGGCGATCCACGCAGCGCTGCAGGCGGAGCGCGGGCTCAACGTCTCACAGCCGCACGTCGCCAACGACTGGTTGTGCGTCTACGCGATGGCGATCAACGAAGAGAACGCGGCGGGCGGTAAAGTCGTCACCGCGCCCACCAATGGGGCGGCCGGCGTCGTGCCGGCGGTCATGCGCTACATGCAAGATCATTGCGGGGTGAACGGCGAGACGGCGGCCCGCGACTACCTGCTGACGGCAGCGGCCATCGGCTCGATCATCAAGCGCAATGCGTCGATCTCGGGCGCTGAGGTGGGTTGTCAGGGCGAGGTCGGCTCCGCGTCGGCGATGGCGGCGGCGGGTCTATGTGCTGCACTCGGCGGCACGCCGGCGCAAATCGAGAACGCGGCTGAGATCGCGCTTGAGCACCATTTGGGGATGACCTGCGATCCGATCGCGGGGCTCGTGCAGGTGCCGTGCATCGAGCGCAACGGTTTTGGCGCGGTGAAGGCGGTCGCCGCGGCATCGCTGTCGCTGCGTGGCGATGGCCAACACCTGATGCCGCTCGACAATTGCATCGAAGCGATGCGTCAGACGGGCGCTGAAATGGATGACAAGTTCAAGGAGACGAGCAGCTTCTTGGTTCGTCGTTCAAAAGCACTACGTAGCAGCATGAAGCCGACGACGGAGACCGAGGAGGAAGAGCCGAAGGCGACGAAGAAGAAGGAGATG
>JBCBJZ010000266.1:0-1790 GCA_038522635.1 Pseudomonadota bacterium
GTGACCATGTGCAGGCGGATGACGGGATCGATCGCGATCGCACCGCCGCTCACATCCTTGCGCACAAGCTGGCGGTGGACCTGGCTGTCAGGGGGGATGTCGACGACGAGGTCGCCGAGGATCTTGGCTTGGCAACCCAGGCGGTGGTCGATTTTGAGCGGGCCGCGTTTGGCCTCGTAGCGCGCTTCGACGGCGCCGCTGGGAGAGACGTGGTCATGCGCCGACGTCAGCCCGTGCTTGGGGAACGTGCCAAGCGCGACCGTGACCTGGCAGCGTCCGCATATACCGCGACCGCCGCACACCGAATCAAGGTCGACGCCGAGCTTGCGCGCCGCCTGCAGCACCGGGGTTCCGTGCGCGAACCGCCCACGTTTGCCCGATGGCGTGAAGACCACAAGATGCTCGCGATCGCTGACGGGGCCGCTGTCCAACGCAGCCTCAGACACGGGTACGCCGACGCCCTTCGCGTCGCCCGCGGCGTTCACTGCCCTCGGCACCGGGGGCTGGGGGTTCGCGGTAGCGCGCGATCCACCGCCCGCAATTGGGATCGTGCCCCATCACCACGTCGAGGCCGCGGATGGCCTGGATGTCCTCGGCGTGCAGCGGGTTCATGATGGCCGATGTCATGCCGGCGCCCGCCATCATTGGCAGGAAGGCTGCGTTCAGCCCGCGCCGGTTGGGAAGGCCGAAGGAGAAGTTTGAGGCACCGCACGTGGTGTTGACCTTGAGCTCTTCGCGCAGGCGTCGGATCAGGCGGATCAATTGGCGACCCGCATCGTTGATCGCGCCGACCGGCATGACGAGCGGGTCAACGACGACGTTGGCTGCAGGGATGCCATGGTCTTGCGCGCGCTCGACGATCGTCTTGGCAACCGCGAAGCGCACGTCGGGATCTTCCGAAATGCCGGTCTCATCGTTCGAGATGGCGATCACGCTCGCGTCGTACTTCTTGACGAGCGGCAGCACGCTTTCAAGCCGCTCCTCTTCGCCGGTGACCGAGTTGACGAGCGCTTGGCCTTGATAGGCCGCAAGGCCAGCTTCGAGAGCCGCGACGATCGATGAATCGATCGATAGAGGCACCGGCACCGTCTCCTGCACCAGCTTGACGCATGCGACCAGGATGGCCGGCTCATCGGCGAGCGGAATGCCGGCGTTGACGTCGAGCATTTGCGCGCCCGCTTCAACTTGCGCGACCGCGTCGGCCACCACCCGCTCATAGTTGCCTTGCGCCATTTCCGCGGCCAGCGCTTTGCGGCCTGTGGGGTTGATGCGTTCGCCGATCATGACGAACGGGTGGTCGAAGCCGATCGTGACGCTTTGCTGGGGCGAGGTGATAACGGTCTCGGTCATGGCGAGGTCCTGCGGTGAGGGGCGGCTGACGGTGGCCTGTGGTCGCGTTGGTGGTGAGCGCGGCTTGTGACAAGTGTGCGCTGCTATCGGCGAGGGGGCTGTCTTTGGACCGTCATCGGTGTTGGTTGGGGCGTCACGGCGGTGGGCCCCGCCGTGATGGCGGCGTTATTCGGCGGGGGCCGGGGTCGGCTCGGCGTGGTGGGGCAGGTCCGCACGCGCGCGCGGTCCCAGGTGCAACGTCTCGATCGCTTCGACCAACTGGTTGTGGTCGCGCCGCCAAGGTGTGCGTTCCTTGAGGATGCCTGATGCATCAACCATTTCGGCGACGGCTTCCTCCTGCCGATAGGCCATCACGTGGACGCCGCTGACGCCCGCCATCTCGCGCAACTCCTGCATGATCTCGATGCAGATGCGGCGGCCTTCCTCGCGCGGTTTGGCCG
>JBCBJZ010000267.1:0-1788 GCA_038522635.1 Pseudomonadota bacterium
TCAAACACTGAGGCCTTGCCTTTGCGCCCAAAGTTGCTCTGCACTTTAAGATTAGATCATCTTAGGTCGATTTCGGGCTCACCTGTGGTGATCCCGATTAATCGCCCGATGATCTAGCAGCCCACAGCGTTCGCCCCGCCGCATTCACGCCACAGCACAGACAAACCAGCAGGCCAACCGATGACCACGCGCCACGAACCGCCTTCCGCACAAGCCAAAGCCCGCGCGTTCTCACCGGCCGATGAAACCGAGGACGCCTGGAAGGCGCGACAGGGGCAGCTCTTTGAGCGGCTTGCACGGTTCGACAGGGTCAAGCTCGGCCACACGCCCACGCCGCTCGATGCCATGGCCAACTTGGCGGCGCATTGGGCCAGCCCGCCACTTTTCGTCAAGCGCGACGACTGCACCGGGCTTGCATTCGGCGGCAACAAGGTGCGCCAGCTTGAGTTCTATCTGGGCGCTGCCAAAGCCGCCCATGCCGATACGGTGTTGATCACGGGGGCGGTGCAATCGAACTTCACCCGGCTCGCCGCCGCCGCCGCACGCACGCTTGGCATGGACTGCCACATGCTGCTGGAAGAGCGCGTGGGCGATCTCAACGCGGATGCGTCGGCCGCCTACCGGCACTCCGGCAACGTGCTCCTCGACCGGATGTTGGGCGCAACGATCCACACCCATTTGATCGCCGATGATGAAGATGGGGCTGACGCACGGCTGCACGAGATCGCCGCTGAACTGTCAGCGTCCGGGGCCAAGCCCTATGTGATCCCGTTGGGTCCGGGCCATCCCCCGCTCGGGGCGCTTGGCTACGTGGCGGGTGGTCTTGAACTGGCCGTCGACCTGCGGCAGACGGGCGTTGAACGCGCCGAAATCGTGGTGGCCTCGGGGAGTGGCCACACGCATGCAGGCCTGCTGTTCGCGATCCGCGCCCTCGGTCTTCCCTGGCGCGTCGAGGGCATTTGCGTACGCCGTGCCGCATCGCTGCAGCGCGACCGCATCACGCAACGCTGCGCTCACATCGCGGACTTGCTTGGCGTCGAGAACCCCGTCAACGCCGACGACGTCAACGTTGCCGATACGCATCTGGCGCCCGGCTACGGCAAAGCTGGCAAAGCCACGCTTGAGGCCATCGCCCTTGGCGCACGGACCGAAGCGCTGATGCTTGACCCAGTCTACACGGGCAAGGCCTTCGCAGGTTTCATCGATCGCGTCCGCAACGCTGCGTCCGGCGGCCCGGCACCCGATGCGCTCGTCTTCGTGCACACAGGTGGCCTGCCAGGCCTCTTCGCCTACGAAAGCCAGCTCCGCGACTTGTAGCGTCAGCCGAGCCGCTACCGCCCGGTGGACGGTTCAGGATCAGTAGCGGCACGCGCGCGCTTGCACCACGCAGGAGTAGAGAGGGCGCCCGCCGGTGGTTTTCGTGCAGGAAAAGCGCTTGCCGACGGACGCCCTGAAGCTCGCCCATTTGCGCCCGTACTCGAACGCCGTGAATGACGACCAATCGCGTGCAGCACCCGTCATCGCGGCCCGCTTGGAGGCGACCGTGCCGCTCTCACCGGTGTGAACGTGGCTTGCCATGCAGACCTTGCCGCCCACGCGCACCTTGGCGTGCATGTCGCTCAAAAGGTTGGCCTGCGCGGTGGTGAGGGGTGCGGACACAAAAAATCCCGCGACCGCGGCGATCGCCAGCGTGCGGGAGCCCAGAAAACCATAACCCATTGGAAAACATCCTTACTCAGGTCATTACGCTGGGCGTGAACCTAAGGTCAGGGCGTTACTAAAGCCTTA
>JBCBJZ010000268.1:0-1781 GCA_038522635.1 Pseudomonadota bacterium
GTTCATTTGGCGCAATCTACGTTCACGCCATCGCGATCAACGCGCACAACCACTGCCCACGATTGCACGCTTGTAGGAGGAAATTTCCATGAGACGTTTTATGATCGCAGGCCTTGCGACGGTGGCCCTCACGCTGACCATGGCCATCTCGACGACGACGCCCACGCTCGCCGCAAAGGAATGCAAAGCTGATCCGATCACCGCTAGCGGGCGCCCTTTTGTGTCGCGGACGCTTGGTGCATTCCCCAGTTCGCTGTTCGCCTGGCGACGGGCTGCCCGTGACGAAGCGGGTCGCAAGTGGAACGCCTGGCGCCATGCGGCCGATCGCAAGATCGATTGCGAGCAAAAGGTGATGGACACCGGCAAGAAACGCTGGGTTTGCACCCGCACAGCCCGCCCCTGCAACGGCGGTGGCGTTGAACTGGCGCGGCGCGGTGACGACGATTACGACGACCGGCCCAACACCGACTTCGGCATCACCGATACCTTGCGCAAAGGTTCGAAGGGCAAGCAGGTGCGCATCCTGCAGGAGATCCTGATCGGTGCTGGTTTCCGCGTGAAAGTGGATGGCGATTTCGGCAATCAAACGCTGCGTGCTGTGAAGAAGATGCAGCGGGAATTCGGTCTGCGCCCCGATGGCGTGGTCGGTCCGCGTACGATCGCCGCGATGATCGGCGCTGAAGGCGCAACGTCTTAAAGCAGCAGCATTCGCCTGGCGCTTTCGCGCCTGCTGCGGACGATAGAGCGATCAACCGGCCCTTGCGTGTGACGCGGGGGCCGGTTTTTTATGTGGCTCAGCTGATCTAAGAGCCGCGAGGACGCACGAAAGCATCGCAGGAGGCGCCCATGGACGAGCATCGCCGCAAAGAACCAGGGCCCGACCACCCGATCACGCTCGAAGATGCAGGCGTGCGCGTGGTGGTGCACCATCAAGGACGTATCATTGCTGATAGCGCCCGTGCGTTGGCCTTGGCCGAAGCGTCATATCCGCTGGCCTACTACATCCCCCAGGCTGACGTGATGATGGACCATCTCACCGCTTCGCCAACGCGCACGTTTTGCCCCTACAAAGGCTATGCGCGCTACTTCAGCAGCGGCGACACGAACGATGTCGCCTGGGCCTATGACGAGCCCTACCCGGCTGTGGCACAAATCGCGGGTTATGTGGCGTTCTATGTGAGCAAGGTGGATGCGCTCGACACCGAAGCGCTGTGAGCGGCGGTCCGCTTTTCGGTGATCTCACCTCAAGCGTACCAACTTTAGGCGAGCGCGTGGTCCAGCGCGTTTAACAGTCGCTCCGCACGATCGCTGAGCATGCCATAGGATGAGAGCCGGATCGGCTCGCGGCCACGCACGTCGAGCTGTGGGATGTAGCTTGTCTGCGGGAAATCTGGGTCGTGCGCCATGGCATCAAGGCGGATGCCGGCGATCATGCCGTAAGGGAACACTTCGACGGTTTGAAACAACGGTGAGGCGGTGGTGAGTTCCAGCTTGCGAGCGCGTCGGTCGAAGGCAAACGTGCGGGTGTTGGCGCACAGGATGAAGCCGATGGCGATCAGTCCAGCTGGAAGCAGCGCCCAGAATGCAAGTTTGATCGAGCTCGGTGATGCGGCCACCTGCGGTGAGACCAGCGAGGCGACAAACAACCCCAGACAGATCACGGCGGCCAGGCCGCCCAGCAACCAGGTGAGGACGGGACGTTCGATCACAACGACCCGATCGTGCATCTGCTCGATCTGCATTGCGTTCCCCTCAGGTCAATATCGATCAGCGCCATCAGC
>JBCBJZ010000269.1:0-1778 GCA_038522635.1 Pseudomonadota bacterium
CAGTGTTTTATGAGGTTTCGAACCGAGCACTAGGCGCCAATCATTACAGCGATTTAATTTGAAGGAGCCGGCTGAAAACCGACCTTCGAGAGGTTCGCCCGTCTCACGTTTGAGACGCTGGCGCGACAGGCGACTTAAGCCGAAACGGGGACCGCGCGCTCGACGGGCGCATGCCATCCTCACGTCTTAACCATCGCCCGGCGCGCCGCATGACGCTTCAGGAGACCGACTTCAATGAACCTCAACCGCCGTAGATTTTTGGGCGCTGCCGCCGTCTCTCCGATGGCCGCGCGCGACATCGCTGAAAAGGCCGTGGAAGCCGCCCAGATGGAAGCCACCGGCTCCAGCCTATTCGGCGATAGCATCTACACCGGCATCTCGACCTCGCATTGGGACGACGATGATGATGTGATGTCGCCGCAGCGCTCCATTTGGCAGGCCATCAAAGACCTCGGCATGCCCGAATGGAAGCGCGATGATCTGTGGGAGGACGCCAAACGTTCGCGCACGCTCGATCCTGACATCGCGTCGATGCGGTCGCTGTCGTTGACGTCGAAGTTGCGCATGCAGTGGAAACGGAACTTCGATGTGCTGGTTGCGCGTGCCCACGAACAAGAGCGCATGGAGAAACTGAAACGCAGTTTCTTCAAAGCCAACCCCGATGTATCGGAGTATTGATAGCCTGAACGCTGGCACACTTCCAAGCCAGCCTAGATGTCGGTTCTGCTTCGCGCTGAAGCGAACCAACGCTAGGGCCGTACGAAACCGCACCATGAGGACCCGTTTGCTTTGAGCAGCGTGTTGCACATTCCAGCTTCGGCTTTGCTGAGCCGCGTCGCAGCGAGCGGCGCGGCCGCCAAACTGGGCGACATCCATGTGGGCGCGGTGCTCCCGGCCGATGAGCAAGGCGCGATGCTGGGCCGGCTGCTCACCGTTGAGGTCGAACGGATCAACGCGGCCGGCGGCATCGGCGGACGGGTTTTACGTGTGACGGCCACCACCGCTGGGCGGAGCGACCAGGCGCTGCAGGTTGCCACGCGGTTGGCCTTCGAAACCAAGGTCCTAGCACTGATTTCCGCAAGCGACGATGCGGCCGCCTCACCGCTCGTCGATATCGCAACGCGCGCGCAAGTGCCTTTGTTGCTGAGCAGCGCGCAGGCGGCACGGCTGACCGCCAAGGGTTCAGCCTGGGTGTTCCGGCTCGCGTTATCGGACCGCTTCACGCCAACGCTGCAACAACGCGCCGCTTCACCCGCCTTGGCCGAGCAAATCCGCGGCGGCACCATCAGTTTCGCAAGCTACCACGCAACTGCGGTCCGCCCCGCCCAGCGTGCCGCCTGGCGCAACTTGCGCGATGCGCTGAACGTGGCCGATCTGACGCCAGGCGCAGCACAACTTGCCGACGCCCTCCAGGTCCTGCGCCTTGCCGCGCGCAAGACGAAGCTGCGGCTCGCCGCCGACAGCTTGAAAGCCGATCGCACCTTGTTGCGGGACGGGCTGGCGCGCATCAGCGACTTCAAAGGCCTGACCGCCGGGACGATTTCATTTTGCACCGCGCCCTCGCCGCAATGCCGGGACGGCCTGCGTACAGGGCTCATCATCAAGGATGCGGCAACCCCGAACCCGCGCGTCATCGAGCGGGTCAAGTTGGGCGCAAGCACCGGCATTTAAAGCCGACATTTCGCGGCCCGCGACGGTGGGCGATGGCTATGGCGTGACCTGACGGCGCACGTCGCGTGACGCCGATCACTCGAACCGACCCTAAAACAACGAACCTT
>JBCBJZ010000270.1:0-1750 GCA_038522635.1 Pseudomonadota bacterium
TCGGCGCGATCTTTACCGCCGTGACGGCGTGGGGCGCATGGCATCCGCTTACTAAGGCCAGCCAGACCAGGATAGGGCGGCTGGGTTGGGGGCTTACAGCGGGCAGGTTTCCTGGGTTCTGGCGCTTTGCTCCGTCTGGCTGCGCGTGCGATTTCGGGCTCACCTATGGTGATCCCGATCGATCGCCCGATAATCTAAGCGACAAATTGGACCGCCGCCGCGCCCGGCCTTGTGATGGCGGCGAAGTTGCGCCATCGTTCGGCTCCCGCCTTGAGCGCTTCGCGTTTTGACGCGTCGCCCGGCTCACGCGCTACGCCGCAGAGCCCCGCCATCCCAGATCATCGCCCGCGCTCATCGTCCGCGCGCGCCATGAAGGAGCCCGCCATGTCTACGCCAGTTTCTGCCGCTGCATCCCCGTCGACCGCCGCTCACGAGGCCGATGCGGCTAGCCTTCACGGCTTCACCTCGTTCTTCACCGCTGATCTTGCGACCAGCGATCCCGCCTTGGCCGACGCGATCGCCAAGGAAAACGAACGCCAGCAGCACGAGATCGAATTGATCGCGTCAGAGAACATTGTGTCGAAGGCCGTTCTCGAAGCGGCCGGCAGCGTGCTGACGAACAAATACGCCGAAGGCTATCCGGGCAAGCGCTACTACGGCGGCTGCCAATTCGTGGACATCGCCGAAGACCTGGCGATCGACCGCGCCAAGGCCCTTTTCAACTGCGCCTACGCGAACGTTCAACCGAACTCCGGCAGTCAGGCCAACCAGGGCGTGTTCCTGGCGCTTCTTAAACCGGGCGACACGATCCTCGGTATGTCGCTCGCCGCTGGCGGACACCTGACGCACGGCGCCGGCCCCAACCTTTCGGGCAAGTGGTTCAACGCTGTGCAGTACGGCGTGCGCGAAAGCGACCACCGGATCGACTTCGACCAGGTGCGCGCGCTGGCCCACGAGCACAAGCCCAAGATCATCATCGCCGGCGGGTCCGCTTATCCGCGCACGCTCGACTTCAAGGTCTTCCGCGAGATCGCCGATGAGGTGGGCGCGTACCTCCACGTGGACATGGCGCATTTCGCGGGGCTCGTCGCCGCAGGCCTGCACCCCAGCCCGTTCCCGCACGCGCATGTTGCGACCACGACGACGCACAAGACGCTGCGTGGCCCGCGCGGCGGCATGATCCTGAGCGACGATGAAGCGCTCGGCAAAAAATTCAACTCCGCGATTTTTCCCGGCCTGCAGGGCGGCCCGTTGATGCATGTGATCGCCGGTAAAGCGGTGGCGTTTGGCGAGGCGCTGCGCCCGGAGTTCAAGACCTATGCGGCTGCGGTGGTGGAAAATTGCCAGGCCATGGGCAAGGCGATCCGCGCAGCCGGCTACGATCTGGTGGCCGATGGCACCGACACGCACCTCATTCTCGTTGATCTGCGACCCAAAGCGCTGACCGGGAACATCGCGGAAGCGGCGCTCGGGCGCGCGCACATCACGTGCAACAAGAACGGCGTGCCGTTCGATCCGGAAAAGCCGATGGTGACGTCAGGCATTCGCCTTGGCAGCCCGGCCGGGACCACGCGCGGGTTTGGTGCTGAGGAATTCAGCGCGATCGGCCGGATGATCGGTGAGGTGCTCGACGGGCTTGCGTCGAATGGGCCGGATGGCAACGGCCAAGTGGAAGAGCGCATCAAGCGTGAAGCGCGTGAGCTTTGCCAGCGGTTCCCGATCTATCAGGATCGCGCAGCCTGACGCGTTC
>JBCBJZ010000271.1:0-1750 GCA_038522635.1 Pseudomonadota bacterium
GCGGGGCGGCGTTGGTGACACGAATTGGCGCAGGCCTGCCGTAAACACGATCGGCTTGCAGCGCTTCATCAGGCGGAAAGGTAGCCTTTGATGACGAATGATCCCACCGGGCGGTCCGAAGGGCCGACGGCGAAACCTGCCAGTGAGCAGGCTGGCAACGATAATGAGGCGGTGCGCGCGTCAGATGCTACTGATGCCGCGGGCGCCTCTGGCAAGGGGGCAAGCGATGCCGGTGCTGCCGAGCCACCGAAGCGTCCGACGGGGACGTTGCGCATGCCAGGCCATGAGGGCGGCGACAGCAAGGAAGACGCCGCTGAGGCTGGTGCGCCAACATCCGGCGACGATGGCGCAGCTGCCGCCAACCCTGCCGCGGCGGCTGATGCCGACAAGCTGATCCTCGCGCTTGAAGCGGAAAAGGCGGATCTCAACGACCGCCTGCTACGCGCGATGGCCGACACGCAAAACCTGCGCAAACGCATGGACAAAGACGTCACCGACGCGCGCAAATATGCCGTCTCGGCCTTTGCCCAGGACATCATCAAGGTCACCGATGATTTGCAGCGGGCGTCTGCCACGCAGCTCGACGACCAGATCAAGGACAACGAGAGCGTCAAAGCGCTGTTCGATGGCGTGACCATGATCGAGCGCAGCTTCCTCGGTGTGCTGGAGCGCCACGGCATCAAGCCGATCACCGCGGAAGGTTCGCCGTTCGATCCGCACCTGCATCAGGCCGTGTTCCAGGTGCACGATCCCGACGTGCCGGCCGGAACCGTCAAGCAGGTCCACCAGACCGGCTTTACGATCGGGGAGCGCGTCCTGCGGCCAGCGATGGTGGCGGTATCGGAAGGTGGGATGAAGCCGGTCAAGGCGCCGCCAGCGAACGAGGGCGGGCCTGGCGATGCCACGGCCAAGCCGGCGACGCAGGACGGCGATGCCGCCAGCGCGCCCCCTGGAGAAGATCCCTCCCAGGCCGGCCCATCGGGCAGCTAATGCCCGGCTCTGGCGCCCGTTGCGCGCACGAACTGATCCGGATGTCCTGCCGCGGCCAGCAAAGCCGATCGCGCCGCATTCGTGCGCGCGCGACGGCAGGCCGATGGCCAAATTGAGACGCGTTTCGTTCTATCGAAATAAGAACATTGATGGAACTTACTCTGGACGTTCCGGCCGAATCGCATCATGTTCCTTCTACGTTCTGACGCGGCGCTGCTCCCCCGCACCGAGCGCTTCAGAGCCAGAAACTTGGTCATAACCTGGCCCGGTCAGAACCTGGAAGGAACGCCCCATGAGCATCGCGATGGCCCAGAACGACGCTGCCCAGACCTCAACCCTCGAAAACGGCGCTCAAACGAACGCGGACGACGCGCGCACGGCGACTTATCTGATCTCCTACGATCTGGCTGAGCCGGCGACGGTGCGTAACATCCTTGCGTCTGAGATCATGGACCTGGGCGAAGCCTGGGCGCGCCCGCTGGCCAGCACGTGGTACGTGCGCACCGATGAAGCGCCGGCCGCGATCGAGAGCCGTTTGCGCGAGCACTTGGATGTGGATGATGGTCTGTTGATGCAGCCGGTCAATGATGCAGCGCTGATGTTGAACACGGCCTTGCGCTGGTTCCGCAAGCGGCGTGATGACCGGCGGGTGGACGAGGCCAGCAACGTGGTGGCGTTCCAGCGCGTGGCCCAGGCTGCGTGATGTAGGCTCCCGTCGGTTGAGCGTGCTGTACGCGTAGGCGTTCGCGTTCTCTCTCGC
>JBCBJZ010000272.1:0-1747 GCA_038522635.1 Pseudomonadota bacterium
GATCGATGGCATGCGCAAGCGCGGACAAACGGTTGTTTTGGTGTCGCACCGCGTGCAAGCGATCCAGCAGGCCGACACGCTGCTTTACATTGAACGCGGCGTGCAGCGCGCGTTCGGACCGCGTGAAGAGGTGCTGAAGCTGTTCCAAGGCGGTGGCCAACCCCCGCAGCGCCGCGCAAGCGATCCCGCCATCCGCACCGAAGAGGGCGCACCGCAAGACCCGGCCCCAGCAAGCGCTGGCGCCGCGACCGCGCCCGCTTCCGCCAACGCCACAGCAAGCCGCGCTTAAGGACGGAAGACGCCGATGTTTTCGCTCAGCACCTCCCGCCAAGGGCGCCCCACCGACTGGCAGTCCACCACAGTCTGGGCCGCGATCGGCAACCGCACGCTGATCCTGTCGGGCGCGTTCATGCTGCTGTTCGCCGTGGCGGTCACCATCAAGGCCGCCGTGATCGCTTCAGGCGTCATCACGGTTCAGGGCAACTACCGCACCGTGCAGCATCCCGACGGTGGCGTGGTCGCCTCGATCCTCGTCAAGAACGGCGATGCGGTGCGCAAGGGGCAGGTCCTCATCACGCTCGATGATACGGCCGCGCGCGCCGAATTGGCGGTCGTTCAGGGGCGGCTTGATGAATTCACCGTGCAGCTCTCCCGGCTGATGGCGGAGCGCGACGACAAGGCCACGCTCACGCTTCCCGCCAGCATGGCCGCCAACGCCAAACCGGCGTTAACGCGCATCATCGCCACGCAGCGCGCGCTGTTTGATGCGCGCCGCAGCAGCCAAAGCAACGAGCGCCGTGTGCTCGTTCAACGCATCACGCAGTTCCAGGACGAGTTGCGCGGTTTGGAGGCCCAATTCAAAGCCCGCACGCGGGAATCGCAACTGGCACGGCGCGAGCTAGAGACGCTGCGCCCGCTCTTCAAGAAGGGCTACGCCTCGCGCCAGCGCGTCACCGCGGCCGAGCGTGAAGCGGCCCGCCTGGCTGGTGAAGTCGGGCGGCTGCGCAGCGATACCGCGCGTGCAGCTGGCGCAATCGCGGAAGCGCGTCTACGGCTCGCCCAAGCGAAGAAGACGATCACGGAGCGCATCGCGGACGAACTTCGCGCGGTGCAAGCGCAAATGAGCGAACTGGAAGAGCGGCGCAAGGCGCTCGCCACGCGGCTGCGGCGCACCACGATCACCGCGCCCGAAGCCGGGTTCGTGCACGCGCTCGCGATCCATACCGTTGGCGGTGTGATCCGTCCGGCCGCGTCGATCCTGCAGATCATCCCCCGCGATAAAGCGCTCATCATCGAAGCGCGCGTTCAACCCAACGACATCGATCAGGTCCGCAAGGGGCAGGTGACAACCGTGCGTCTGACCGCCCTGAGCGCGCGGCGCACTCCGCGGCTCAGCGGCACCGTGTTGAACGTGTCGCCGGCGCAGATCACCGATGAAGCGGGCAGTTATTTCGCCGTGCAGATCTCGCTTAGCGAGAAGGAGATCGCGCGGATCGGTGCGGGCCAACGGCTGGTGCCGGGCATGCCGGCCGAGGTGTTTATCGAGTCCGATGATCGCAGCGTGCTAAGTTACTTCCTCAAGCCGCTGACCGATGCGATGTTCTACGCCTTCCGCGAAGACTGACGCGAACGCCCTGGCGGGCATGCTCGGCCCCGACCGCGCGCACGGTGACCCCCCACCCGTAGGCGGAACCAACATCTAAGCTTTTGTTTTGCCGTTCATCTTTCGCCTCAGGTGAGTCCACCC
>JBCBJZ010000273.1:0-1709 GCA_038522635.1 Pseudomonadota bacterium
GAACTGCTAGCGCCAGAACCGCCGCCACCGCCTCCGCCCGCCACGCCCGTGCAGGCGCACGCCACGCCTTCAGCGCCGGTCACCACCACCACGAGCGCAGCACTCCCACACAAGCCGCCGGCCAAACCACGCTCACGCGTGCGCCGCGCACTGTCGCTGTTCATTAAGCTTGCAGCCTGCGTCACGCTCCTCTTCGCCACCACGCTGATCGCCTACCGCTGGGTCAACCCGCCCACCACCACGCTGATCGCTTGGCAAACGTTGACCGGGACGCCGGTGCGGCAACGTTGGGTGCCGATCGAGCGCATCTCGCGCCCGCTGATCGCCGCCGTGGTCATCGCGGAGGACGCGAAATTCTGTCAGCACAGCGGTGTCGATTGGGTTCGTCTTCGCGCCGCCTATCGCGATTGGCAATCGGGCAAAGACAAGGGCGGGGCAAGTACGATCAGCATGCAGGTTGCCAAGAATCTGTGGCTCTGGCCCTCGCGCCATGCCGCGCGCAAGGCGATTGAGGTCCCGCTGGCGCTCGCCGCCGATCAGGTCTGGCCCAAACGCCGGATGCTTGAGATTTATTTGAACATTGTTGAGCTGGGCCCTGGGATTTTCGGCGTTGAAGCGGCTTCGCGTCATTATTTCGGCAAGCGCGCGTCGCAGGTGAACTGGCGCGAAGCCGCGTTGCTTGCCAAGGCCCTGCCTCTGCCCCTGCGTCGCAACCCGGCGGCGCCGAGCGCCTGGCTGTCGAAGCAGGCCGGCGTTGTGGTCAGGCAACGGCATCTGGCCGGTGTGACAACGCGCTGCGCACAGCGCTGATCTGAAGCATATAGAGCCGAGCAACTTTGGGCGGAAAGGCGAGGCGTGCGTGTTTGCACCGGTGAGCCGATTTTGCGCCGGTTGCGCTAGCGCTGGTCAAGGCCATGAAAGCTGCGTATAAGCCTGCTGATGACGCGCTCGCGAGGCGGGCGGCGTCCCTGTAATCACGTGCGCGCCGACGGCTTGCCGCGGTACCTTCGCCATAAACGGGCCAACGCTCCGTTCTTGGCATTGTGAGCGGGCAGAGCCGACACCGAAGAGCGCAACGCCTCAATCTGGAGACCTTGAACCGATGGCCGTTCCCAAGCGTAAAACCACGCCGATGAAGCGCGGGTTTCGCCGTTCCGCTGACGCCCTTGAAGCGCCGACCTACGTCGAAGATAAAGATACCGGCGAGCTTCGCCGCCCTCACCACATTGACCTCAAAACCGGCCGCTACAACAAGCGGCAGGTCATCGCGGTGAAGTCGGACGACTAGAGCCGTGAGGGCGTACCGGCGATGATGCCGAGCACGTCCGAGCGGCCGCCCCGCGCCCACCACGCACCAACCACCCGACTCCAAACGACGAACGGGAGCCAGCACCATGTCAGTAAGAGCCATCCCCACGCTCTTTATCGTTCTGTTCCTCTACAACGTCATCGCGCTGTTGTGGCCGACGCCCACCCCCGAAGAGATCCAGGCGCTGGGCGCCGGCTCCGTCGCCGATGCGATCTTCCGCAAGGCGCTGTTCACGATCCCGATGTTCTCAAGCGGGGCGAGCTGGACCTTTTCTTGGGGTGACCTGCTGATCCTGCTGACGCTGATCTTTGTCGAGGCGATCTACCTGACCGGCATGGCCCCAGGGATGGAGGTGCTGCTGGCCTTCGCCCCCGGCGGGCAGGCAGAGCTGACGGTGCTG
>JBCBJZ010000274.1:0-1597 GCA_038522635.1 Pseudomonadota bacterium
GCGCGCACGCCTCCAGCTTTCATACCAGCCAGGCGTTCAAGATTTCGAACGCTACCCAGGAAAGAGCGTGAAAGCCTCGGTGGCCCGCGCGTTACGCGCTTGGTGCACACCTCACGATGAAATCGTGGCCGACGTCGAAAGGATTGTTCAAGACGGCTTCAAAGACCGCCCGGCCCTGGGGGTCCACGTCCGCCTCACTGATGCGGCGGCGGGCGCCGAAGGTCGCAAAACGCTCGACCTGAAAGCCTATCTTGAGGCGGTCGACGAACAGCGCGCAGCCATGCCCGACAGCATGATCTACCTTGCCTCCGATGATCAACGGGTCGTGCAGGCGTTCGAAGAGCGCTACCCCGGCCTGGTGGCCTCGCAAGACTGCACACGCTCTGAAGACGGCACCTCCATCCACGGCCATTACGACCAGGGCATCGACGTCAGCCCCTATCTGAAGGGCCGCGAAGTCTTGATCGACGCGCTTGTCCTCGCCCGCTGCGCCTTTCTGATCCGCACCCACTCACGCGTCACCTGCTTCACGCTGTGCTGGAACACGGCCCTGCCCTACCGCGACCTGGAGCGCGAACGCCTCGGTGTCGATCGCACGCCCTGGCTCCACGAATGAGCGCACCACGATGTTAAGGCGTGTCGTCACGCCTTTTCACCATCACAGCCATCGGCGTGAGATCAACGCATCCGCGATCACCTCGCCCAACATCGTAGCCCCGTTAGCGTTCGGATGAAAGTCCGCATCGGATGTCATCAACGACACCGGCCAGCGCAATTGATCCACATTGGTTTCGTCCGCTAACGAACCGTCCGAGCGCCGCATCGCTTCGCGCAAAACCGGCACGTAGTGGTCACCGCAAAAATGCTGCAGCACGCGTTGCTTTTCCCGGAACGCGGTCCAGGCTGCAGCATCCGCCCCGTAGCCCGCGGACGCCGGCGCCGACCCCGCCTCCACGTAAAGCCAGCGCTCGTGCGTCAGATGCTTCAGCATGCGCGCAATCGACGCCTGGGCCACATCGGCTGGATCTTCCGTCCCGCCATCGACGATCACGAGCGTCGCATCCCACCACTTCTGCGCGCTTCCCGTGTAGCCCGCAAAGCGTGCCGCCTGCTGGGCCAGCGTTGATCCACCAACACCGTCAGAAGAAAACCCCAGATAGCCTTGCCGCGCGTTGACCCGAAGCCGCAGTTGATCGGGCACGGCATCCAGATTGAGGAAACTATCGCCAACAAAATGGACCGGCGCAGCCATCGCCCTGGCGCCCAAACTGTCAAGTCCGGCATCATCCAAGGCCTCAGGCCAGATCGTGATGGCGTGGAGCGTCACGCCGGTCAACGGCTGGTTCTGCCCGCTCAAGCACCAGTTCATCAGGCCGATACGAACCGGTTGTTGCACGCTCGTTGCGCCTGACATCGCCGCGGGCGTTTGGTTGTCAGCGATCCCGCGGATCGCCTCACCGTCCTTCACGGCAAAGGCCACACGCCGGCGACCGCGCCCGGCGAACGTCTCATGCGGAAACTGGCCGAACAGCGCCGGTGACACCGCCGATGTGTAAAGCCGCTGACGCCGCCGTTCTGCCGAAAGGTACCAAGGTTG
>JBCBJZ010000275.1:0-1532 GCA_038522635.1 Pseudomonadota bacterium
CCGATAAATCGCCCGATGATCTAAGAAGGGCGATTTATCGGGATCACCACAGGTGAGCCCGAAATCGCCCAAAGATGATCTAATCTAAAAGTGCAGAGCAACTTTGGGCGCAAAGGCAAGGCGTGAGTGTTTAAGCCGGTGCCACGCACTTTGCGCCCGTTGCTCTAGGCCACGGCGGTCGATGCGGTGGCTTTGGCTGAAGGCTCATCGACATCGCGCGCATCAAGGCCGAAGTCGCTTGCCATGTGCAACATCGCGCGTTCGGCAAGCGCGGTGATCGTGAGCAGCGGGTTGACGCCGAGCGAGCGTGGGATGGTCGAGCCATCGATCACGTACAGGCCGTCGTGCACGCGGGTGTCGCCCGCCCGATCACCGCGAAACACCTGGCCCTTGTGATTGACCACGCCCGAGCCTGCATCGTGACCCATGGCGCAACCGCCCAAAGGGTGCGCGGTGGCCGGCTGGTGACCCATCACGCTGCCGAGCGGGTTCTTCACGTAAGCGCCACCGGCTTCGCCCACGATCGCTTCGAGGGCGGCATCCAGGCGTGCGTAGACGGGCTCGTCTTTGGCGTTGGGCCAGTGCAGCGCAAGACGGTTCCCGTCGAGCGTGAAGCGGCCTGAGGCGCTGTCGTGGCTGACAGCGAAGAACGTCTGCAGGTGTTTGAACGGTCCTTCGTAGACGCCGCTCACCAGGCTTTTGAGCGCACCGAGCAGGCGGCCGTTTGGGACGAACATGACGGGCAACACGGGCGCGACGGCTGACGGCAGCACGCCTTCCTGGATGCACATCTCGTTGGCCAGATCTTGCGCGTCTTTCAGTTCAAGTTGGGCTGCAACCGCGGCGCCGACCGTCGCCGTTTCAACCTTGGCGGGATGGCCGACGCCAACCGCGTTGACGGGGATGTTGGCGCCGTAGCCGAACGCGATGATATCGCCGTTGGCGGAAAACCGCTCACCGAGCGTTGTGGGCACGTCGAGGCCGCGCGCGGCGGAGCGGAGCAAAAGTTCGGTCGAGCCAAGCGTCCCGGCCGCGACGATCACAACGGGTGCTGCAAGGCTGCGCGACCAGCTTCCCGCCTGATCGCGTGACCAACCATCCGCCTCGGGATCAGCGGAGGGCTCAACCGGTTCGACGACCACGCGCCAATCGCCCGCGCCACCGTCGTCGCGCGAGATATGGCGTGCGCCGATGCCGGTGAAGAGCGCAGCGCCTGCCGCTTTTGCCGCTGGGAGGTAGGTTAACGCGACCGTGTTCTTGGCGCCCACGTTGCAGCCTGCGCAACAGTCGCCGCAAAGCGTGCAGGCGGGTTGGTGGATGCCGGCTGCATTGACGGTCTCTTCAAAGCTGACCACCACCGGCGGGCTGACGGGTTCAACGCCAAGCGCGGCACCACTGGCTTTGAGCGCTTTGACTTTGGTTAAGGCGTCCGCTGCCTTATAGCGGTTGGGGCGCAACCACCGTTCAGCTCGCGCGTAGCCGCGTTGCAAAAGGCCGTCCTGCGCGACCTGACCGGGCCAGACGCCATCGGC
>JBCBJZ010000276.1:0-1512 GCA_038522635.1 Pseudomonadota bacterium
CGTCAAAGCCGAACAGACGGCACGGGGATCACGCGCGATGTTCGCCAAGCGCGATGCCGAGCGGCGCGGCTTTGCCACGCGTTTAACGCCTCAGGCCAGCGCCTTCATCGCGCAGGCCCGCTCGGTGTTTCTCGCAACCGCCAGTGCAGCCGGCCAACCCTACACGCAGCATCGCGGCGGCCCGCCAGGCTTCATACGGGTGATCGATGAAACCACGCTCGCGTTCGTCGATTTTACCGGCAACCGCCAATATGTGACCACGGGCAACCTCGCCGAAAACCCGCGCGCGTTCCTGTTCGTGATGGACTACGCAAGCCAGCAGCGGGTCAAATTCTGGGGCCGCGCCAAGACGGTTCGAGGCGACGATGCGCTGATCACCTCGTTGCTCCCGCAGGGCTATGACGCGCGCGCAGAGCAGGTGATCCTGTTTGAGATCGCGGCGTGGGATGCGAACTGCCCCCAGCACATCCCGCAACTGTTCCACGCCGACGACGTCGCCCGCCTCATCGCGCGTCACACCGCGCAGGTCGAGGCGCTTAACGCTGAGATCGCGCGGGCGAAAGAGGCCGACAGGATCATCCCGGCGCTGTAAAGTTCGAGTTCAGCGCTGCTGGATCTGTCGCGTCACCTTTCGGTGATGCCACGCGCGGCGGATGAACAATGACACCGGCTGCGAGCCCATCATGGCGAAGACCACCATCGATCACGAAGTTCTGGTCCGCGTTTTGACGCCAAGGCCGCGCCGCATCGTCATCCTGACGGGCGCCGGCGTATCAGCGGAAAGCGGTGTCGCAACGTTCCGCGATAAGGGCGGTGTTTGGTCGACGGTGAGGATCGAGGACGTGGCGACGCCCCAAGCGTTCGCGCGTGATCCATCGCGGGTTCAGGCTTTCTACAACGGTCGCCGGCGCGACTTGGGCAGCGTTGAACCGAACGCCGCGCACCGTGCGCTGGCACAGCTTCAAACCGACTTCGATGGCGAGGTCATGCTCATCACGCAGAACGTGGATGACCTGCACGAGCGTGGCGGCAGCAGCGCGGTCATCCACATGCACGGCGCGCTACGCTCCGCCTTGTGTGCAAGCTGCGGTGCGCAGGTCCCCTGGGAGGGTGACCTTGACGGCTCGGAGCGCTGCGGGCGTTGCGGTGCCGTCGGCCGTTTGCGTCCCGACGTGGTGTGGTTCGGCGAAATGCCCTACCACATGGAGGCGATCGAAGCAGCCCTGCTGCGCGCCGATCTCTTCGTGTCGATCGGCACGAGCGGCCAAGTTTATCCCGCCGCCGGATTTGCCGCATTGGCGGCTGAAAGCGGTGCACGGACGCTCGAACTCAACTTGGAGCCGTCGGCGGGCGCGCTGCAGTTCGATGGCTGCGTTCACGCGCCGGCAACCCAGTCGGTCCGCGCCTTTGTCGATCTTTTGCTGACCCCGAGGCATGAGACATGAGGTCGAGGACATGAGGTCGGGCATCTGAGGCCTGAAAGATGAGGCCGGGCACCTGAGGCCTGCGGCC
>JBCBJZ010000277.1:0-1415 GCA_038522635.1 Pseudomonadota bacterium
TCCTGGTCCTGGAAGGCGTGTTTGCCGATGAGCACGGCGCGTACCCGGCCGGCACTTACGTGCGCAATCCGCCGGGCACCGCCCACACCCCGCGCGTGGGGCCTGAGGGCTGCACTATTTTCGTGAAGCTTTGGCAGATGCAGACGCGTGGCGAGACGGCCGTGACCCTGGATACCGCCGCTGACCACCCGGCCTGGCAGCCGGGCGCCAATGCGGGCGTGTCGGTGCTACCGCTCTACCGGCATGGCGAAGAGACCGTGCGCATGGTGCGGATTGAACCGGGCGCCGTGGTGACCCCGCATGCGCATCCCGGTGGCGAAGAGCTGCTCGTCCTGGAAGGGGGCTTCCGCGATGAAGAGGGGCACTACGGGGCAGGCACCTGGGTGCGTTCACCGGTCGGCACGCGCCATGCGCCGGTATCCGACGAAGGCTGCCTGCTATGGATCAAGACCGGGCATTTGGCCGGTGAGATCCGCGCGCCTGTCGCCTGATCGATAGGCGGCTAAAAAAGAAAGCCCCGCGATGGTGCGGGGCCTTCTCATTGTGGTGCCGTGTTCGACGACCTTACGACGTCTTCTTTTTGGGGTGCAGCGCACTTAGCAATTTGTAGTGCTCGGCGAGCAGGTAGTAGAAAGTCACCCGCTGCTTGCGCTTGTCGCCCTTCATGGTTTCGCAGATCGCCTTAATCGACGCATCGAGATCGGCGTCACTGTCGCTCAGCGCCAGTTTCTTTTTCAGCCAGCTGTCGCGCACGCGGGCCAGCTCATCCTTGGATGAGCACGAGACGAGCGAGGCGTCGGTGCTCTTCAGCGCGATACCGAGGTGTTTGACGATACCGCTGACGGCTTCCTCGTCTGGCTCTTTCACGTAGCGGGTCACATCAGCAAGATAGTCGCTCATTTCATGTCTCCATCAGATGACCGATGGCCCCGGAGGTTCGCGGCCAACGGTATCTCGTGCTGGGGCTGCGAATCAGTTTGGTGGCCGGATAGCACGCAACCATACGCATCCAGGGCGTTTTGGCAAAGCGCAAGGCGGTTGTTGGCGTTAAAGCATGTGCGGCGTCGTCCAAAGATGATCTAAATCCTAAGTGCAGAGCAACTTCGGTGATGGCGCACTTTGCGCCCGTTGCTCTGGAAACGCGGTGCGCAAGGGGCCGGCGATGAAGCTGAACGAAGAAGAGCAAGCCATGCGGGCCGGCGCCATGGGGCCGGTGATGGCGTGGGCGATCGACCACCAGGTGAAGGTCGGCGCGATGTTCGATGCCGCCGACATGGTCAGCGTCAGCCAGGCGCACATGATGGCCGACCCCGAGGCGGTGGGCGAAGCGGGCGTCGCCTTTCTTGAAGATCTGGCGTCGAAGGGTGGCCGGGTGAGCGTCCCGACGATCACCGATCCACGCGGTGTGGATCTCA
>JBCBJZ010000278.1:0-1389 GCA_038522635.1 Pseudomonadota bacterium
CGCTGCTGGCGGGGACGGATGAGAGCCCGGGCGAAACCTATCTTTACCAGGGGCGCACGTACAAAGCCTACCGCGGCGAGCGCCTTGACGATGTCGCCTGAGAACTTGATGCCGCCATCCGCGATCACCGGCACGTTTTGGCGCGATGCGGCGCTGACCGCATCCATGATGGCGCTTAACTGCGGTACGCCGACGCCGGCGACCACCCGCGTGGTGCAGATGGAGCCTGGCCCGATCCCGACCTTAACCGCATCGCAGCCCGCATCGATCAAAGCCTTCGCCGCATCGGCGGTGGCGACGTTGCCGGCGATGATTTGCGTCGCGTTGCTCATGCGCTTGATGCGCGCGACCTGGTCGATGACCTTGGCCGAGTGCCCGTGGGCGGTGTCGATCACCACAAGATCGCAACCTGCCGCGACCAGCGCTTCGGCGCGCGCGTAGCCTTCATCGCCGACCGATGTCGCCGCGGCGACGCGCAAGCGGCCCTTTTCATCCTTGCAGGCGGTGGGGTGTTTGGCCGCCTTCTCGATGTCCTTGACCGTGATCAGGCCCACGCAGCGGTAGGCATCATCCACCACGAGCAGCTTTTCAATCCGGTGTTGGTGCAGCAGCCGCTTGGCCTCCTTACGATCAACGCCCTCGCGCACCGTGATGAGGCGTTCGCGCGTCATCAGCTCTGAAACGGGCTGGCGCGGGTTGGAGGCAAAACGCACATCGCGGTTCGTGAGGATGCCGACAAGGCGCCCATCGTTGCCAGCGCCCGCCCGCGGCTCGACCACGGGGATGCCCGAAATCCCATGATGACTCATCAGGTCGAGCGCCGTCTGGAGCGTCGCCGAGGGGGCGATGGTCACAGGATTGACCACCATGCCCGATTCAAACTTCTTCACCGTCTCCACCTGCCCCGCTTGCTCCTGCGGGGTCAGATTGCGGTGTATGACTCCGATGCCGCCCGCCTGCGCCATGGCGATCGCGAGCTTCGCTTCCGTGACGGTGTCCATCGCCGACGACATCACGGGGATGTTCATCTCGATATCGCGGGTGACGCGCGTTTTGACCTTCACCTCGCTTGGCAAAACCTCCGACGGCCCCGGCTGCAGCAGGACGTCGTCGAACGTGAGCGCCAAGGGCAGATCATCAAGGTGGGCACGGTTCGTCATCTTCAGATCTCCTGTCAGATCGACGGATGCGCGAAAGGCCCGGTCACGGTCGGGCGCAGCCGGGTCAAAGCGTCTGGCGTGTGCGTATGGCGCGCGAAACCGGCGCTCGAGTTCATCCGCTTCAGGTGGACTCACCTGAGGCGAAAGATGAACGGCATAACTGAAGCTTAGATGTCGGTTCCGCTTCAAGCTGAAGTGACCCGACTCTAGGCGAGCCCCGGCGCCGCTG
>JBCBJZ010000279.1:0-1355 GCA_038522635.1 Pseudomonadota bacterium
CATGTATTCGAACCAGGGCGCCTCGGACCACCACGCAGCTATTGCGGCAGGAACGCCTTTAGTCGCGGCGAGTGTACGCGCGCGGGTCAGCTCACGTGTGACGCACTCGACATTTTGACCTGGCAGCACCGGTCCCTCGAGTAAAAGGGATAAGAACCTGTCGGGAGTCGCCACGGCATTCAGCAAGCCTGATGCTGTACCAGTGTGGGTCCCCCAATAATGAAACTGCTTAACGCCGTTCTCATTCAAACACCGCGCCACGTGATTGGCGTATTCCGAATGACCAAACGGACCCGTGTGATCGGATGCAAGGCCGTGTCCCGGAAGGTCGATAAGCAGGATTCGATAGGATGCTGAGAACCTCTCAACTTGACGATCGAACACCAAACGGTTTTGGGACATTCCATGCACCATCACAAGCCAGGGGCATTCGCTATCTGCGCTTCCGGTGATTTCGCCAAACATTGTTAAGCACCATTCTTCGCTTGCCACCAAACACAACGCGTCCGCTGCTGAAGGTGAAGCGGAACGCCGCATCATGCCGCCACGAGCACGCCCGCTGCGCAACGCCACCCGTCACTTCGGCTGGACGCGGCCGACCACCGTGTGACGCCCGTTCGGGGCTAGCTTGATCACCACCAATTCGCCCGACCGCGGGAAGACGCCGGTCAGCGCGGTGATCACCACCTGATGCGTGACGAGCAGTACGGGCGCAGCTGCCTTCTCGACGGCGGCCTGGGCCAGGAAACTGCGCAGCGCGATCATCTGCCCAGCTTTGTTCTTGGGCAGTTGGAAAAAGGAATTGAGCGGGCGGAAAATTTCAACTTGCCCCATGCCCATCAGCTTCGCGGTGTCCTTGGTGCGGCACCACGCGCTCGTCAACACCCGCGAAAAGCTGACGCCGCCTGCGCGCAACCGCGAGCCGATCGCTTTCGCCTGAGCGCGTCCGCGGTCGTCAAGGTTGCGCTGCGTCTTGCACTCGTGGATGTCGAAGCTGGCTGGATCGCCGGTGCCGGGGGCGAGCGCATGGCGCATCAACACCGCATGGCCGCGTTCCTTCATCAGCGCGATCGCGGCGGGGCCGGTGGCAACATCAGCGGCCGCAGGCGCAGCTCCATAGACCAAAGCCATGAAGAGGGCAGCAGGGAGGACGCGGATAGCGCGAGGGACGGACGCGCTGACGCGTGCGAGACATGCCTGCATGTCGAACATGGTCGAAACCTCATCAGATCATCGTTCGCGCCCCGCCGGTGGAACCGCAACGGGCGTGCGCAGAAGCTAGAGTTCATCCGCTTCAGGTGGAATCGCCTGAAGCGAAAGATGAACGGCAAAACAAAAGCTTAGATGTCGGTTCC
>JBCBJZ010000280.1:0-1354 GCA_038522635.1 Pseudomonadota bacterium
CTAACCCGATCAATCGCCCTAAGATGATCTAACCTTAAAGTGCAGAGCAACTTTGGGCGCAAAGGCAAGGCGTGAGTGTGTAAGCCGGTGATCCGCGCTTTGCGCCCGTTGCTCCGAGCCCGCACCTTTTCCCGATCGCACTTGCCCGTCATAGCGCCCGCATGTTCTTTTGCCGACCCCACCGTCCAAGCGCCTTCCCTCCATGCCTCGCACGCAGGGCACCCGCCCCAGCTGACGCCACCGCCTTTCGAAAGTAAACCGTCATGGCCGCTCCGCGTTTCACCGCTCTCGTACGTTCCCTGCCCGCCACAGTACCATTCGTCGGCCCTGAAGCCCAAGAACGCGCCCGCGGCAAAGCCTTCAAGGCGCGGATCGGTGCGAACGAAAACGCCTTCGGCGCTTCGCCGCTTGCCACCGACGCCATGGCCCGCGCCGCACGCGGCGCCTGGATGTACGCAGACCCGGAAAACCATGACCTACGCGAAGCGCTCGCCGCCCACCACGGCATTGCACCTGCCAACATCGTGGTCGGCGAAGGCATCGACGGGCTGTTGGGCTACATCGCGCGCATGACGATCGCGCCCGGCGTTGCGGTTGTGACCTCCCACGGCGCTTATCCGACGTTCAACTACCACGTGGCCGGCTTCGGCGGCGCTCTGACGTTCGTGCCTTACCGCGACGACCATGAAGACCTCGAGGCGCTGGCCGCGACCGCACATGAGCACGATGCGAGCCTGGTCTATCTAGCCAACCCCGACAACCCGATGGGCACCTGGCACAACGCTGCCGCGATCGAGCGCTTTATCGACGCGCTACCGGCGAGCGCGCTTCTGTGCCTCGATGAAGCCTATGTGGACCTCGCACCGCACGACACTGCGCCGCCATTGCGCACCGATGATCCGCGCGTGATCCGGCTGCGCACGTTCTCAAAGGCGCATGGCCTCGCGGGTCTGAGGATCGGCTATGCGATCGCTGAAGCGAGCGTGGCGGCAAGCTTCAACAAGGTGCGCAACCACTTTGGCGTCAACCGCATCGCGCAGGCGGGCGCGCTAGCGTCGCTCAACGATAGCGCGCATTTGGCAAAGCTGCGCGGGCTGAATGCCGAAGCCTGCCGTCAGATCAACACGATTGCCCGGGCGAACGGGCTGATACCTTTGGCGAGCGCCGCAAACTTCGTGGCGATCGATTGTGGACGCGACGGCGCCTTCGCGCGGGCCGTGCTGGAGGGACTGATCGCGCGCGACGTTTTCGTGCGCATGCCGTTCGTGGCGCCGCTCGATCGCTGCATCCGCGTGACGGCGGCCCCTGCGGCCGACCTGGCAGTGTTCGCCCAGGCTTTACCGGCAGCACTGGA
>JBCBJZ010000281.1:0-1135 GCA_038522635.1 Pseudomonadota bacterium
AAGATGAACGGCAAAACAAATGCTTAGATGTCGGTTCCGCTTCAAGCTGAAGCGAACCGACGCTAGGCGGACCGGGGTCGCGAACGATTCCCCATGATCGATGAACCAGGATGTGCCATGCCAACGCCCATCAGTGACCCGAACGCCTCTCGCGAACAGGCGGAACCGGTGGACGCCGCGACAGATACGAAGGCGCCTGCGGCCAGGCCAACGGTTCAAACACCTGCCCTTACCGCGCCGCCCTCCGAGGGCGAAGACCTCCACACGCCGCCGTTGGTTACCTTCGAACCTGGCGCTGTGCGCAAAAGCGCGCTCTGCCTCGCCTTCCTGCTCCTGCTGCCCTTCTACGTCAGCTTGCCCGCCATGCTGGCCATGCGGCTCAGTTACGGGCTGTGGGGCAGCACGGTGGGCTTGGGCCTGCTCGCCCTCGCCTTCACCGCGATCATGATCATCCTGTGGATTCAGCTCAACCACGCGGTACGGACCTACGTCACGATCGGCGCTGACAAAGTCAAATTTAACGTCCCGCGCAACAACGGCCCCACGCCGTTCCTGCGCTACACCACCACCACGCTCAACCTGGATGACATCATCGCCGTTGAAACGCACCGCGAATGCTACGGCGCCCCGGTGGTGCCCGTCCTGTTGCGCACGGTGATCCTGGTGACGCGCGATGGCAGCCGCCACAAGCTGGGCTACGTGCATGCCAACGACACCGACAGCTTCCCGCTGATGCGGATCGCCGAGATGATCGCCGCGCGCGCGGGCATCGCGATCCGTGACGGCGGCATCGTGGAGCGCTCGGTGCGCGCCGAGGTCGCCCAGCAGGTTGCCGGGTTCACCTACCAAAGCCTCGCCCCGCGAGCGATCAAGGATGTCGAGATCGAACGCTACAACGCGCGCCATCGCAGCATTGTGGTGGTGCTCGTCGTGCTGCTGACGGTGGCGTTGGCCGTGGGCATCGGCGTCGATGTGATGCGTGCCGGCTCGACGGCTTAGAGGCCGGTGCCGCCTGAACGCAGACCGCGAAACGACGCTAGATCATCGGGCGATTGATCGGGATCACCACAGGTGAGCCCGAAATTGCCCAAAGATGATCTAATCTTAAAGTGCAGAGCAACTTTGGGCGCAAAGG
>JBCBJZ010000282.1:0-1131 GCA_038522635.1 Pseudomonadota bacterium
AGGAAGAATTCCGCCGTAAGGTCCATGACCGCCAGGTATTCTTCGTAGAATTCCTGATGCTTCGTGACGCTGTCCTGGTCACCCTTCACGAGGTTTGAAAACAGATCCCAGTGGGCGTTGACGTGGCGGTCGAGGTTCATGGTCATGAAGCCGGTGAGCTGCATGAAGCCTGGATAGACCCGCCGCATGTAGCCCGGGTTAGGGAACGGCACGCTCGAGATCACCTGGCTTTCGAACCATTCGATCGGCTTTTCTTCGGCGAGTTTGTTCACCACCGTGGGGTTGCGCCGCGTGTCGATCGGGCCGCCCATCAAGGTCATGGAGGCCGGCTGGCAAGGGTCGCCGCGTTTGGCCATTAGCGCGACCGCGGCGAGCACGGGCACCGAAGGCTGGCAGACGCCAATGATATGCGTATCGGGGCCGAGGAAGTCGACGAACTCGATGACGTAGTCGATGAAGTCGTCCAGGTCGAAGTTGCCCTGGCTGAGCGGCACCTGGCGCGCATCGATCCAATCGGTGATGTAGACTTCATGGTCGGGCAGCATCGCCTGGACGGTGCCGCGCAGCAGCGTGGCGTAGTGGCCCGACATCGGCGCAACGATCAGCACCGTCGGGTCGTCCTTGCGGCCCGGACGCTGCAGATCGCGCTTGAAATATTTGAGGCGGCAGAACGGCTTTTCCAGCACGTTGTGCTCGCTAACCGCGCACGTGCGGCCGCCCACTTTCATGGTGTCGATGTTGAAGTCCGGCTTGCCGTAGCGGCGCGTGATGTTCTCGAAAACTTCGCAGCCTGCCGACAGCGCTTTGCCCACGGGTGTGTACGAAAAGGGATTGAGCGGCGACTCCGCCATCGAGTGAAGCGCCTGTACGCCAAACCGCATAGGCGAGATGTAGGCGTGAGCCAATTCGTACGCGTGATAGCGCATTGCGAGTTCCTTCCCCGTGCGAGCGGTGTCAGCTCTACTTGACAGCCCGCAACGCTGTCAATTTGCTGCACTGCAATATTATGGGCGTGGCCTCGCTCCAATGCAAGACACATCGCCTTTTTTTGGGCCTTCGCCAACCGGCTAGGCGTTGAAACTGCAATGTAGCATTCGCCGCCTAACATGCGGTGTCGATGCGATTTCGCAA
>JBCBJZ010000283.1:0-1025 GCA_038522635.1 Pseudomonadota bacterium
GTCGATGCCATGGAACTAGCTGACAAACTGGACCACGTTGTCCTGTTTTCTGGTGATGGTGACTTTAAGTCCCTTGTTGCCGCCTTACAGAAAAAAGGCGTGCGAGTTAGTGTCGTTTCTACATTAGCAACCCAACCCCCTATGGTCGCTGATGATCTACGGCGGCAAGCCGACCAATTTTTCGATCTATCCAGGATGGAAGCGAAAATTGCGCGCGCAGGCGGCATGGCACGCCCAGTGCAGGCTGGCTCTCGGGATCGCGAACGTCCGCCCGCTCCAGCGCGCTTCGGCGACGGTGACTATCACGACGAGTATTATAACGAAGACTAAGTCGGTATCGTTCTGTCTTTAAATTCGGTATGGAATGATATCGAGATGTGCGAAGGGCTAGATTAAGTATACGGCTAGCCTAATTCGCCAAGAACTAAGTTCATTCTAACTCCGTTCTTGCGGACGCCCGCGAACTGTATTCATCTCGGTCTTAGATGGAACCTGCGACGCCACCGTCAGACTGCGCCCTATGCCCACGTTTGAAGTCTTTTCGGGACCAAAACGCTGGCGCGCAGCCCCGATGGTTCAACGCTCCGGTGCCATCTTTCGGAGACATCAACGCACGCCTTGCCATCGTCGGCTTGGCACCGGGGCTTCAAGGCGCCAACAAAACCGGCCGCCCCTTCACGGGCGACTACGCCGGAGATCTCCTTTACAGCACGCTTGCAAAGTTCCACCTATCGCAAGGCCTCTATGCCGGGCATGCGGATGACGGTCTGAAATTAAACGATGCCCTCATTACAAATGCGGTGCGATGCGTTCCGCCGCAAAACAAACCGATCGGTGCGGAAATCACGCAGTGTCTGCCTTTTCTCAAAGCGCAACTGCATACCATGCCCCGCTTGCAAGTGATCATCGCGTTGGGACGCATTGCCCACGAAAGTGTGGTGCGCGCCTTTGATCTAAAACGTAGCGCTTTCAAATTTGCACACGGGGCTGAACATATCCTCACACCCCCTGCCAGAGCGGGCGAG
>JBCBJZ010000284.1:0-1023 GCA_038522635.1 Pseudomonadota bacterium
ATCATGACCGGGATGGGTAGCGACGGCGCCGAGGGTCACGCTGCCATGCGAGAGGCGGGCGCGCTGACCTTCGGCCAGGACGAGGCGAGCTCCGTCGTCTACGGCATGCCGCGGGAGGCCATGCGCCGCGGCGCCGTGGTCGCCGAGCGCCCGCTGGGCGAGCTGGCCGAGGCTGTTCTCGCCCACTGCGCCGCCCGCACCGACTAACCATTGCCGGACCCGCGCCGTCAGGCTCGTGACCATCGCCGATCGCCGCGCTGCAGCCGGCGTTGATGGTCTCAGCCGAGGCGGGGCTGATCGGCGACTTCGAAGTCCCAGTTCCGACCGGGGTGATATTTGCGCAGCCGCCAATCGCAGGCGCGGGCGTGGCCGTCCATACCTTCCATCCGGCTGATGCGGGATCCCGCGGCATTCATCGCCAGACCGGCCTCGGCGCCGATCTCCTGCCAGGTCAGAACCTTCAGGAATTTCATCACGTTGAGCCCGCCCGTATAGCGCGCCGCACGGCGCGTGGGCAGGATGTGGTTGGTGCCCGAGCACTTGTCGCCATGGGTCACCGTCGCCCCCTCGCCCAGGAACAGCGAGCCGTAATTGCGCAGCCGCTCGCGCCACCAGGCCGGATCCTCGGCGATGACCTGCAGATGCTCAGGCGCGTAGCGATCGGAGATGCTGCAGACCTCCTCTCGGTTGTCGCAAAGGATGATCTCGCCATGGTTCTCCCAGGCCGCCGCCACCGTCTCGCCGCTCGGCATGCCTGCGGCGAGCCCGGGCATGATCGCCGCCACGGCCTCGGCCAGCGGTCGATCGGTGGTGAACAGCCAGACCGGCGAGTTCGGCCCATGCTCGGCCTGGCTCGCAAGGTCCACGGCCACGGTCATGGGATCGGCGGTCCCGTCGGCGATCACCGCGCTCTCGGTGGGGCCGGCGAAGACGTCGATGCCGACCTCGCCGAAGAGCTGGCGCTTGGCCTCTGCGACATAGGCGTTGCCCGGTCCCACCAGGATATCGGCCTCCGGCGCGCCG
>JBCBJZ010000285.1:0-1000 GCA_038522635.1 Pseudomonadota bacterium
AGCAGGAACGGCGAGGCGATGAAGATCGACGACCAGGTGCCGATCACGATGCCGAACAGCATGGCGAACGAGAAACCGCGGATCGCTTCGGTACCAAAGATGAAGAGCGCAAGCACCGCGAAGAACGTGGTCACCGAGGTGATCACCGTGCGCGATAGCGTCTCGTTGATCGACAGGTTGAGCAATTCTTCCAGCGGCATTTTCTTGTATTTGCGCAGGTTCTCTCGAATGCGGTCGAACACCACCACGGTGTCGTTGATGGAGTACCCCGCAAGGGTCAGCAAGGCCGCTACGATCGATAGGTTGAACTCCAAGCCCAACAGCGAGAACAGCCCCAACGTGATGAACACGTCGTGCACGAGGGCAAGGATGGCCGCGACCCCAAACTGCCATTCGAACCGGAACCACACGTAGAGCATAATGCCGATCATCGCGCAGATGACGGCGATCAAGCCGGCCTGTTTGAGTTCTGCGGAGACCGCCGCGCCGACGACCTCCTGCCGCCTGATCTCGATGCCGGTGCCTTTGAGCGCTTCGCGCACCTTCACCACAACTTCTTGCTGCACCTTCTCGCCACCGGGCTGTTGCTCGATGCGGATCAGCGCTTCGTTCTTGGAGGTGGCGTTGAGCGACTGGATCTCCTGGACTTGAACATCGCCCAGGTCGAGCGCGTTCATACGCCTTTTGAGATCCGGGATCGAAATCTCAGCCTTTGACGAGCGCACTTCGAAGAGCGAACCGCCTTTGAAGTCGATGCCGAAGTTGAGGCCGAGGATGAACAACTCGATGACGGAGAGGAGCGCCAGACCGATCGTCAGGAACAGGAAATACTTGCGCAGGCCCATCACAGGAAAGATGCGCTTGTGCGGCCAGAAATCGACGCCCTTGAAGATCATGGCTTGTCCTGTCGTGCGGGGCGCGCGTCGTGCGCGCGCGTGAGGTGCTGTGTTCGCTTGCGGGCTTGCGCAACCTGGCCTGAAAGGGGGCGCGCGCGCATCGC
>JBCBJZ010000286.1:0-993 GCA_038522635.1 Pseudomonadota bacterium
TGTACTTCAAGATTAGATCATCTGTGGGCGATTTTGGGCTCACCTGTGGTGATCCCGATAAATCGCCCGATGATCTAGGCGGATGGTCGGACGCGCCGTTGAGGGGACAAACGCTGTTAGCGCAGCGACGTCGGCGTATGGCCCATGATACCGGCGGCGAAAGCAACAACGCCCGCGACCACCCCGATCGCGATCAACGCGACCAGGTTGCGCTGCGCAGGCCTGCTGCGCAAATGCGCATCCACCGTGTCGCTGGGGTCGGACGCCGTCTCGCGCGACACCTGCCGTGCGTAGGCGCGCAGGTCTTCGCGCAACGCGACGTCGCTGTCGGGTCTCTCAACGGTCATCGCCGTGTCCTCATCGCAGCGGCCATTCCTCTTAGGCGCGCACGATCAGAGCCTCTTCTCCAACGCCTGCTGCCAAAGGGGATCGCTCACCGCACCGGTGGCCGTCACGCTGCACTTGGGCACTTGCTGCTTGATCCTGGCGATCGCCTCTTCGCGGCTGCGCCCGAACACCGGCATGACACGCGGCTCCCGCCCGCGCCCACAATCGATCTTTAAGGTGTGGTGGCGCCCCTGGATCATGCTCGCCGCATCGGCGGCGGCCCGCTTTTCCTTCGGCGACATCTTGATCACGGAGATCGCGATCACCAACGCCGGCAACACGAAAAACAAAAACATCTGAACCGTACGCATCGCGTTTCCCCAAAGTTCATCAACGCTGGCGGACGCAACGAAACGGCGCAAGACCAACGGCAAAACGAAGCGAGCATCGGTTCCGTGTTCTTTGAGACGGACCGCCGCGCACCGAAAACCCTTAAGCCAAGCTGACACAACCGCGTTGAAACCATGTAAAGATCATGCGCGAGGCGTCTCACACTAGATCATCGGGCGATTTATCGGGATCACCACAGGTGAGCCCGAAATCGCCCAAAGATGATCTAATCTTCAAGTGCAGAGCAACTTTGGGCGCAAAGGGAAGGCGTGAGTG
>JBCBJZ010000287.1:0-976 GCA_038522635.1 Pseudomonadota bacterium
TCAAGCCCTCCTCGGTTGGAGCGCTTGAATCAGTGTTCGTCGGAAAACGGAATCCCGATTATGAGTTTATGGCCTAGACTGCCAATCCATCAAGCGGCTGTAAGTTCGATTTAAAGAACGAATGTTCCATCTTTTTGATTGCAGTCATGCTTATGAGTTTGTTTGACACCCCATGATCGGTGAGAAGTCCGCCGCCCTCATGCTCTGACGCTAACGAGCCCTGACCTGCCATCCCGGAACCCGCCACGCAGAAGGCGACCCCGCTGTCTGAGCGGGACCGCAGGTGAGTTGGGAGCGTGTTTTTGGGAGGCCTAGCGGTCAGGGCAGATCAGGCTGCGGCGACCGTTAACGCGGCAGGGGTGGCGGACCGCCAGAGCACCTACCCACCATTCCGATCGTTTGTTCTCTTGTTCGCTCGGTAACTGCTCATTCGCGACGCAGCCAAACTACCAATCCATCCAATGGTTGTGATTTTGATTTAAAGATCGAACGTTCCATTTTTTTAATGTGGCCAGGCTTATGAGTTTGTTTGACTCCCCACGATCGGGGAGAAGTCCTCTGCCGTTGCGAACTGACACCAACGAGCCCTGACGTGCCATCCGGAACCCACCACGCCAAGCGCGGACCGCCAGAGCACCTACGCACCATTCCGATCGACCGCTCTTGCTGTTGTCCGGTCGTTCGCTCATTCGCCACGGTCGAACCACCAATGCATCCAGCGGCTGTAGCTTTGTCTTAAAAATAGAACGTTCCATCTTTTTGATTGTGATCATGCTTATATGTTTGTTTGACACCCCATGATCGGGGAGAAGTGCTCTGACGCCAGCGAACCCTGACCTAATCCTGGAACCCGCTACGACGAAGGCGGCCTCGCTTTGATAGCGGGACCGCCTGGTTGGTCGGTACGCTTCAGCTTGAAGCGGAACCGACATCTAAGCTTTTGTTTTGCTATTCTTCATCCGCTTCAGGTGGACTC
>JBCBJZ010000288.1:0-907 GCA_038522635.1 Pseudomonadota bacterium
CCTTTCAGCAGCTTGTTGCCAACGGCGTTGATATCCTGTTCGCGAACCAGGATGAGATCACGGCACTTTATCAAACCCAGTCGGTCGATGATGCGTTGACGCAATTACAGCAAGGCGGACCTTCGTTTACGGCGGTGACCCAAAGCGCCAACGGGTGCACGATCGTGACCGGCGGCGCCCGTTACGATGTGCCCGCCTTTCCGGTAGCCCGGGTGGTCGATACCACGGGCGCGGGTGACCTTTTCGCAGCCGGTGTGTTGTACGGTCTTTCCCGTGATCTGCCGCCGGAAACCTGCGGGCGTTTGGGCTGCTTGGCCGCTTCCGAAGTGATCTCACACATGGGCGCACGGCCGCAGACTTCACTGGCCAGCCTCGTAGAGGAACATATGCCCGAGATGACGGGTTAATCTTTCGTTAATCGTCTCGGACATTATAAGGGTTTGGTCAAAAGCTGGAAATCAGTTATCCAAACTCTATTCTAATCGTGATCGCTAAAACGCTAGAGATACCACCATGGCTAAAACCGCAACAGCACCGGTAAAAAAGAGAAAGACAAAGCCCGCTGCTGCGCAAAAAGCGGCTAAGGGAAAAGCGGCCACGAGAAAAAGCGTGAAACGGGCTACGCCGAAAACGACGGCTAAAGCGGCAAAAACAATGTCCGCCACGCCCGAACCGGCGCAACAGCGTGCCAAACCTTCGGCTTCACGCGGTGGCGCGAAAAACGCAACGCCTGCTAAGCCTTCGACGCGCAGCGCGAAAGCAAGGGCCAAAGCAAAGCCCGTTCAACCAGCCGCGCTGGCAAAAGCGGCCAAGCCTGCCAAGCCGGACATATCGAACATAGAGCAGTTCCTGTCGACCCTGAAGAAAGAGGGGAAGCGGTCGATCCGGCAGGAGATCAGAGACTCCG
>JBCBJZ010000289.1:0-866 GCA_038522635.1 Pseudomonadota bacterium
GATTTTCAGGCAATCTAACCCATACATGCGCGACCCAGTTCTGGGCCCGCGGCGCCAGCAGGTTGCCAAGAATAAGCGCGCCAAGAATGGCCAAGACCTGCCAGATATAGGGCAGCAAAAGCTCGAGATTGAGCAACGTGTCTTGCGCCCAGCCCAGCGGATCGGCCAGGATCGCGCGCGTCGCCGCGGCGACGTCCTCCTGGCGCATCAGGCTCTCAGCGATCAGGAACCGCCGCGCGCCCACGCGGGCCAGCCGGGCGAGATCGACCGGCGTGAACAGCCCACTCTCCGCCACCAGCTGACGATCGGCCGGCAGCCGGGCGGCCAGCGCCTCCGTCGTCTCCAGCCGCGTCTCGAAGGTGCGCAGGTTGCGGTTGTTGATCCCGATCAGCGGGCAGGGCAGGGCGAGCGCCCGGTCAAGCTCCGCCGCGTCATGCACCTCGATCAGCGCATCCATCCCCCAGTGTGTAGCTGCCGCGACCAGCTCCGCCGCCAGGCTGTCCGGGATCATCGCCATGATCACCAGGATACAGTCGGCGCCCAGCGCCCGCGCCTCGGCCACCTGATAGGGGTCAAGCATGAAATCCTTGCGGATCGCCGGCAGGCCACAGGCCGCACGCGCGGCTTGCAGATGCGCGGGATCGCCCTGGAAGCTCGGCCCGTCGGTCAGGACGCTGAGGCAGGCCGCCCCGCCCGCCGCATAGGCCGCCGCCAGCACCGCCGGGTCGAAATCGGCGCGGATCAACCCCTTGGAGGGGCTCGCCCGCTTGATCTCCCCGATCAGCCCATAGCCTGTCTCCGACGCCGCGCTCAGGGCCGCCGCAAAGCCCCGCACGGGGCCGGCGGCCTTGGCCTTGGCCTCCACG
>JBCBJZ010000290.1:0-862 GCA_038522635.1 Pseudomonadota bacterium
TAGGCCATAAACTCATAATCGGGATTCCGTTTTCCGACGAACACTGATTCAAGCGCTCCAACCGAGGAGGGCTTGATGCAGACACGTCGCTATGAACTCACCGACTTCGAGTGGTCGATCATTCAACCGCTGCTGCCGAACAAGCCACGCGGCGTGCCGCGCGCCGACGACCGCAAGGTTCTCAATGGCATCTACTGGCGGCTGCGAACCGGCTCGCCCTGGGCCGACATTCCCGAGCGCTACGGCCCCTCCACGACCTGCTACAACCGCTTCGTGCGGTGGCGCAAACAGGGCGTCTGGGACCGGATTTTTGAAGCGGTTTCAGCCGCTTACAACGGTGATCTGCAATCGATCGACTCCACGTCAATCCGTGTTCACCAACACGCGGCCAACACCAAAAAAGGGGGTCTGAAGTCGAGGGCGTCCCGTCGCAAACCACCGCGCGGGACCTCGTTGGAACCCGATCAATGGGGCGCTCGCGCGGCGGGCTGACGAGCAAAATCCACGCGCTTGTCGATGCCAATGGCCTGCCTGTCGTTCTCAAACTGACCGAGGGACAGGCTCACGACGGGCGCAGCGCGACCGACATGTTGCGTGGACTGGGCGCTGGGCAAATCCTGCTCGCCGACCGCGCCTACGACAGCGACGCGCTGCGCCAAACGATGGCGGCCCAAGGCGCATGGGCCAACGTGCGAGCCATGCCGCAGAGGCGAGACCCGCCTACGTTCAGTGCACGGCTCTATCGCTGTCGCAATGTGGTTGAGCGCTTCTTCAGCAAACTCAAGCACTTCCGCGCCGTTGCGACGCGCTACGACAAGCACGACGGCAACTATCTCGCCCTCGTCAAACTTGCCGCCGCACG
>JBCBJZ010000291.1:0-862 GCA_038522635.1 Pseudomonadota bacterium
TTCGACTGCGCCGCGCAAGGTCGCATCGACGCGTTCTTTCTATCCGGCGGCCAGATCGACGGCGCCGGCAACATCAACCTCGTTGGCCTCGGCGACTACCCCAACAACAAAGTGCGGTTTCCCGGCTCCTTTGGCTCCGCCTACCTCTACATGCTGGTGCCGCGCGTCATTCTGTTTCGCGAAGAGCATACCCCGCGGGTGATGGTCGAAGCGGTGGATTTCATCAGCGCTGCAGGCTCTTCGCCGCAAGGCGTGTATCGGCCGGGTGGACCGCACGCGCTCGTGACCGGGCTGTGCGTGTTCGCCTTCGACCGCGATGCGGGCGGGTTTCGCTTGGCGAGCGTCCACCCTGGTGTCAGCGTGGCGCAGGTGCGCGAGGCGACCGGGTTCAGCTTCGTCGTTGAGGGTCGTGACGAAGACGTGCCGCAGACCGCCCTGCCCGATGCGGCGACGCTGGCCACGCTACGCGGGGACGTGGCGCGCGATGTGGCCCGGACCTATCCGGCCTTCGCCGCCAAGGTGTTCGATATTCCGCCAACGGCGGATTGAGCCTGGGGCGCCGACGGCGGATTGAGCCGGGCCAACACACGTCGTCACACGCCCGGCCCGACGCGATGCATGCTGCATGGCGCGCCGTCGCTCCATGATGGTTGTCCCATCTGCTTAAAAGCGGCAGTCGCAATGGCGCTTGTAGGCTTGCCGGATGGCGGTGACGGAGCCGAACATCGTTTTGTTCAGGGCGCCGTATTTCGAAGCGCGCAGATTCGAATAGATGCCCACCTCGATCGCACGGAGGGCCGCGCGCACCTGATCGTAGGTCTCGAACGACGGTGGCGGCGGGGTTCCATCCAAGCTTGGCCAC
>JBCBJZ010000292.1:0-797 GCA_038522635.1 Pseudomonadota bacterium
ACTCTACCGTCTATGGCGGCATCGCGGGGGAGGTGATGGGCCGCGATATCCGCGCCATGGCCCTGCGCGAGGCCGACGAGACGGTGCTGGAGGCCGAGATCGCCCGCGCCTGCCATCCGCTGTCGAAGCCCCCTGCCCCGATCCAGCCGCTGCGCCAGAAGCTGCAGGAGGCGATGTGGGAGGATGTCGGCGTCCTGCGCACCGCCGAGCGGCTTGAGCGCGGGCTTGGGCGCATCGCCGAGATCCGGGCGGAACTGGCCGAGGTGGGGGTGGCGGGCGGCAGCCTCGCCTTCAACCTCACCTGGCACGACTGGCTGAACCTGGAGTCGCTCTGCGACACCGCCGAGGTGATCGCGCGCGCAGCGCTGTCCCGCGAGAACTCCCGCGGCGCCCATTTCCGCGAGGACCACCCCGAGGCAGGCGACCTGATGGCCTCCTATTTCACCCTCGCCCGCCAGGAGGGCGAGACGGTCGAGGTCACCCGCGCCCCGGTCCAGTTCACGCGCGTCAAACCGGGCGAGACCATCCTCCCCCCCGACGAACCCGAAACCCTGGTCGCGGCGGAGTAGGCGACATGGAATTGGCGGCAAGTGCAGTCGTTTCGGTGGTGGTAGCTTTCTTCGTCGCTCGCTTCGCCGCACAGGGCGAGCGCGAGAAACTCCGGGAGCAACTCAAGCTGGAGTACTCACTCGAAACGGCGATCAACCACCTTCTGCGTCACCCGAAGTTCACCAAGCGGAATTTCGGTAAGATCAAGAGGCATCTAAGGGGTTTCGAGGATGACGAGCTTCGGCGGG
>JBCBJZ010000293.1:0-738 GCA_038522635.1 Pseudomonadota bacterium
GCTCTGCTCCATTGCCTGGAGGACTTCAGTCGGATCTGGCGCCGATAGCAGTTTTCTGAACTCTTTCCAGATCCGCTCGGACGCGATCTTTTCCAGCCCGCTGCGCTGGCGCTCGCAGGCTGCCAATCCGTCAGCGTCTATACCGGCACCGTACCAAGCATTGAAACGGAAGAAACGAAGGATGCGCAGATAGTCCTCGCGGAGGCGCTGGTCCGGATCGCCGATGAAGATGACCCGCCGTGTTTCGGCGTCATTCAAGCCGCCGCCGGTCGGATCGTGCAGCGTTCCATCCGGCTCGGCGTAAAGGGCATTCATGCGGAAGTCGCGGCGTGCAGCATCTTCGGCCCAGTCTTCGGTGAAGGCGACCACCGCCCGGCGCCCATCGGTTTCCACATCCCGGCGCAATGTCGTGATCTCGAACAGTTCACCGTCCGAAACAGCTGTGATGGTGCCGTGCTCCAACCCTGTCGGTATAGCGCGAAGCCCAGACCGTTTCAGAGTATCCAGTACGGTCTCGGGTGGCAGCTGCGTGGCAATATCCACATCATCAACCGCTCTTTTCATGAGGCTGTTTCGCACACAGCCGCCGACAAATCGCGCAGAACCCGGGCGAACGGCCTCCAGGGCTTCGATCACGGCGCGTGCGCTTGCGCGGTCCAGCCAATCAGCTTCCAGCCTAGCGGGTTTCGTCGCCATCAGCCGCTGGCTCAAGGCCGCCATCGTCAGCCGTCTCGGCCG
>JBCBJZ010000294.1:0-706 GCA_038522635.1 Pseudomonadota bacterium
AGAGCAACTTTGGGCGCAAAGGCAAGGCATGCGTGTTTAAGCCGGCGACTCACACTTTGCGCCCGTTGCTCTAGCGTCGGGCAGCGTTGCGAACATGCACGTCACCGCGTGTGGATCCCGTCGCGCTTGAGCACGTGGAACCGCATGTAGCCCCGATCCCTCCCAACACCCCTGACTTGACGTGCGCGCGCCAACCCTGGCACGTCGATCACAGCGCGGTGGCGCACGCCGCTGGAGCAATGCGCGCAAAGTTACGAATTCCGGCCTCAAACAATCACGCCTTGCCTTGGCGTCCAAAGTTGCTCTGCGCTTAAATGACGATCATCGTTTGCCCGGTGATCGAGCGGGGGCGAGCCATGCACGGTGCGGCGGGTGACGATAACAGCGATGAGCGCGCGGCCGCTTCGGCCGGGCACGCTCGGCCAGAATTGGGGCCTGACGCGTTAGAGGGCACGCCCGCCTTCGACGCCGCGCTCGATTTCCTTGAGACGCAAACCGGCCATCTGTTCGTCACCGGACGCGCGGGCACCGGAAAATCCACGCTGCTGCGTTGCATTAAAGATATGGTGATGGACGATCTGGTGGTGCTCGGGCCGACGGGGCTCGCGGCCGTCAACGTGGGCGGGCAGACCATCCATTCCTTCTTCGGCTTTCCACCACGCCTGCTCACCAGCGATGACATCAGGCGCAGCCGCAACGGTCGCGT
>JBCBJZ010000295.1:0-686 GCA_038522635.1 Pseudomonadota bacterium
CCGCGCGCAGCTTTGTGGAGAACTTCCGCCAGGGGAACATCGAGTACGTCACCCCCGACAACCCCTGGGGGCAGGTCATCCGCTTCGGCCTGGGACCGGAGGCGATGGGCCTCACCATGGGCCAGGTCCTGTCACTGCCCATGATCGCCATCGGCATCGGCTTTCTGCTCTATGCCCGCCGCAGCGCCGACACCGCGAAGGGGGCCGCGTGAACCACCAGCCGGAGGACGAGCGCCCCCTGCAAGAGACCCCGCTGATGCGGGAGGTACGCGCCCGCATCTTCGCCCGTGGACCGATCAGCGTCGCGGAGTACATGGCCCTCGTCCTCGGCGATCCGCAGCACGGCTATTACACCACCCGCGATCCGCTTGGTGTCGCCGGTGATTTCACCACCGCGCCGGAGATCAGCCAGATGTTCGGCGAGTTGGTGGGGCTGTGGCTCGCCCAGGCGGCCGTGACCCAAGCCCTGGACCAGGCCGCACCACTGATCGAGCTGGGGCCGGGACGGGGCACCTTGATGGCCGATGCCCTGCGCGTCGCCCCGGCGCTGGACACGCGGCCCCTGTGGCTGGTCGAGACCTCCGTCACGCTTAGGGCGGTCCAGAGCGTGCGGCTGCCGCGGGCACGCTGGATCGACCGGCTGGATGCGCTCCCCGACACGCCGATGCTGCTGGTCGCCAACGAGT
>JBCBJZ010000296.1:0-685 GCA_038522635.1 Pseudomonadota bacterium
CCCGTTGAACATGACGTCTGACAACACAACAGCGGAGCCGAGGCCAGCGTAGGGCTCGCGTCGCGAGAGACTTCGATCTCCGCGTGGGCGGAGGAGCCGGAATTTATCGCCGCAAGGATGATGCGATGGCGGGTCGATCTCTGCGTGGGCGGAGGAGCCTTTTTCAGCGAGTCCGGCCAGCGAGTCCGGCTGGGTCGATCTCCGCGTGGGCGGAGGAGCCCGAAAATACCTCCAGCATCGGTGGGCCGATTGGGGTCGATCTCCGCGTGGGCGGAGGAGCCGCTTGGCAGGCTGCACCCGCTGACGTCGTGTCGGGTCGATCTCCGCGTGGGCGGAGGAGCCGCGCCGTAGCCTTGCACCCCGACACCCACGGCGGGTCGATCTCCGCGTGGGCGGAGGAGCCGGGCGCGCCGGCGGAGCCGTGGCGGCCGCGCGGGGTCGATCTCCGCGTGGGCGGAGGAGCCGACGAAATCGACCCCTTCGATCCGCTCGATTGGGGTCGATCTCCGCGTGGGCGGAGGAGCCGTTGCTGAGATGGTTGGGGTGTATTCTCCACCGGGTCGATCTCCGCGTGGGCGGAGGAGCCGAATAATCAATGCACCTAAAAACTCAAACTGCGGGTCGATCTCCGCGTGGGCGGAGGAGCCAAACGCCGGACGGCCATTTCATGGTGCCGACGGGGTCG
>JBCBJZ010000297.1:0-669 GCA_038522635.1 Pseudomonadota bacterium
AATCACATTAAATGGTCAGGGTCGATCTCCGCGTGGGCGGAGGAGCCCGTCTGGTCTGGTGGCGATCGGTGGCCAGGAAAGGTCGATCTCCGCGTGGGCGGAGGAGCCTGGCGGTCGGCTTGATGAAGTCATGCGGATACGGGTCGATCTCCGCGTGGGCGGAGGAGCCATTCGCGCGGTTGCAAATGGCGAGGAAATTGAGGGTCGATCTCCGCGTGGGCGGAGGAGCCCTGTCCAACAATGCGAACGGCGCGTTTGCGACGGGTCGATCTCCGCGTGGGCGGAGGAGCCGTCGAGAGCGTCAGAAAATTCAACAGCGCGACGGGTCGATCTCCGCGTGGGCGGAGGAGCCCTGCATCTCTGCCATCGCATTCGTGTGGCGCTGGGTCGATCTCCGCGTGGGCGGAGGAGCCTGGCTTTAAATTCTTCAAATGCTTTCGCGACAGGGTCGATCTCCGCGTGGGCGGAGGAGCCCCGTGCTGTGGGCGTTCTGCAACCGCAAACGAGGGTCGATCTCCGCGTGGGCGGAGGAGCCCTGCGATTTGAATACCAAATCCGGACAGAAACGGGTCGATCTCCGCGTGGGCGGAGGAGCCCCGCGCATGTCTGCCCACAATGCACCTCTAGTGGGTCGATCTCCGCGTGGGCGGAGGAGCCCGGCACCATTAA
>JBCBJZ010000298.1:0-407 GCA_038522635.1 Pseudomonadota bacterium
CGCTCACGCCTCGGCCACCTCGCCCTGAAGGCGCTCACGCGGAATGCAGTAGTGGCGCTGCGAGGGGGTGGCGATGAACTCCGCCAGCTCCGACACCGCGGCGATACCGGGGAAGCCCGTGCGCAGCCGCTCCGCCCGCTCGGCCCGCACGGCCTTCGGCAGTTGCGGCATGCGTGCAGCCGGCGTGCCCTTGCGCGCGGAATAGGGGAAGACATGCAGCCAGGTGAGGCCGCAGTCCTCGACCAGGCGCAGGCTCTCCTCGAACATCGCCTCGGTCTCGGTCGGGAAGCCTGCGATCAGATCGGCGCCAAACACGATCTCCGGCCGGCGCGCGCGCATGTCGGCACAGAAGCGCACGGCGTCCTCGCGCAAGTGGCGCCGCTTCATGCGCGTCAGGATCGTGTCGG
>JBCBJZ010000298.1:417-666 GCA_038522635.1 Pseudomonadota bacterium
CGCCTCGACGCTGTCAATCGAGGAGATACGCAGGCGCGGCAGATCGGGAACCAGGCGCAGGATCCGCTGCACGAGATCGCCGAGCGGCGGGCGCCCGGGTAGATCCCCGCCCCAGGAGGTGAGGTCGACGCCGGTCAGCACCACCTCGTTGAAGCCGCGCGCAACCAGGCGGCGGATCTGCTCCACTACCACGCCCGCCGGCACGCTGCGCGAGGGGCCGCGGCCATAGGGGATGATGCAGAAGGTGCA
>JBCBJZ010000299.1:0-657 GCA_038522635.1 Pseudomonadota bacterium
CGCCGCGGCCAGAAGCACCGCCGCGCCCTCGGGACGCGCCCGCGGGTCGATCTCCTGGCGGACCTCGTCCGAGGCGAAACCCGCGAAGCCCTCGGCATCGACGCTACCCGTCCAGGCCGGGCTGCCGATCCATCGCCCCGCGCTGTTCGCAATGGGATCGAGCGTATCCGACAAGAGATTCGCCGCGGCAAAACCCGTTGGCGTCACCACCGCGGCGGGCGACCAGTCACCGAAACGTTCGGTCCCCGTCTCCGGATCGAAATCGACCACACGCAGGGCGATCGCCGCCACCTCGTCGACGGCGAGCGGCCCGATCACCGTCACGCCAGGCCTCACCGGCTGCGGCAGATCCTGCGCAGCCGCCTGGTTCACACGCAGCTGCAGGCGCGACAGCCGTTCCGGCAGCGGCCCCGGCAGGCGATGCACGGTGATCGCAACCGCCCCGCCGGTCGCCAGATCCGTGACGCTGAAGTCCAGACTGGTGAGCGTCGATGTGGTGATGCTGAGCGGTGGTGGCGGCGCGGCCTCGCCCGTCGCGGCATAGAGCGGCGCGTGGCGGGGGATCTCGAGCGTCATGGGTCTCTCCTCGGTCAGGCCGCGACGCGCGCAGGGCGGCCGGCGACGGGTCGGCGGCGAGACTGAGGGGAAAGACAGGGG
>JBCBJZ010000300.1:0-656 GCA_038522635.1 Pseudomonadota bacterium
TGATGCAGGACGAGCCGCGCCGTGCGCCGCACGTCCCGGATCCCGCGTTTGCGGCCCGCAGCGACGCGGGTGGCGGCGATGGCGTGGTCGTGGGGAATGATCCGGGTGCCGCGCGCCGCCTGTTGCTCGCTGACGCGCTGCAGGACCTGCTGGAGATGCGTCGTCGCCGTCTTGTGAACACCGATATGGATGCGCCAATCGCGCGAACGGGCCATCCCAGCCTCCACTCAACCCTCGCCGCCGCCCCAGCGGGCCTGCAGGCACTACACAATGGCCGACGGCTCGTCACGTCCCACGTCGCCGGAGGATCTAGCGAAAGATGAATGGTGCTGCCGGAGAGATTTGAACTCTCGGCCTCTCCCTTACCAAGGGAGTGCTCTACCCCTGAGCTACGGCAGCGCTGGCGCGGCGGCAATGCAGCCTGCCGCGCGACGGCGGTTACCTACCCGAGCGCACGAGATTTGCAAGCCATAACCGCGGGCCCAAGCCGCCCCTCGCGCGGAGGGTTCTGGACCGCGGCGGCGCGGCGGCCTAGACACCCACGCCATGACCAAGGACCGGGACACGACCCGCGACGACCGCCTGGCAGCGGCGCTGCGCGCGAACCTCAAGCGGCGCAAGGCACAGTCGCGGGCTCGTCAGCCCGAGAAGACCGA
>JBCBJZ010000301.1:0-655 GCA_038522635.1 Pseudomonadota bacterium
TATCAAAGCCCCCGGCGGTCCTGCCACTCCACCCGATAGAGATCGAAGCGGCGATCGCGGAAATTGCGGACCGTCCCCGCATGGCGGGCTGCCCGCAGGTCCGACAGCCGCAAATCCGCGAACGCGATCGTCTCGGTGTTGGCCGCGGTATCGGCTGCCACGCCATCGCGCGCAAATGCGAAATCGCACGGCGTTAGAATGCAGCTCTCCGCGTAATGAATGTCCATGTTCTCAACGTTCGGCAGATTGCCAACCACGCCGGACAACACCACGTAAAACTGGTTCTCAATCGCACGGGCATGGCAGCAGTAGCGCACCCGCATGTAGCCGCGCCGCTCATCGGTGCAGAACGGCACGAACAGCAGCATGGCACCTTGGTCAGCCAAGTGACGCGCTAGCTCGGGAAACTCAGAATCGTAACAGATCAGCACGCCGATCGGACCGCAGTCCGTGTTGATCACATCCACCCGATCACCGCCCTTGATGTTCCACCAATAGGCTTCGCTCGGCGTTGGATGGATCTTTTCCTGCGCGTGCACCGAGCCGTCGCGCAGGAACACGTAGCTGGTGTTCTTGATCTCGCCTTCCGCGTCCTTGGTCGGGTGGGAACCGCCGATGATGTTGATGTTGTAGCTAACCGCCAGCTTCTCCATGA
>JBCBJZ010000302.1:0-654 GCA_038522635.1 Pseudomonadota bacterium
TGCTCTTTTCGACCCAGACGCCGTAGCGTTCGCAGACATCGCCCTCGTCGTCCGACAGGAGCGTGACCTTCAGATCGTACTTGTCGCGGAACTTGTCGTGCTTCTTAACGCTGTCCTTGGACACACCGAGGACGGTGGCACCTTCTGCCTCGAACTCGCCGAGGAGTTCGGTGAAAGCCTGCGCTTCCTTGGTGCAGCCGGACGTGTCGTCCTTGGGGTAGAAGTAGAGAACGACGCTCTTGCCCTTGAGGTCGGCAAGTGCGAGTTCGCTGCCACCGTCGCGAGGTAGCGAGAAGTCGGGGGCGGGCGTACCGGGCTCAATCATGGGATGTCCTTGTCAGCGTCAGCCATCGGCTTCCTTTCTAGGACGGATGCGGGGAAGATAAAGGGGGATGTCGAGGCAAGCCAACAGACGAGGGGCGGCGCAGGGTGGCCCGCGGAAGCCCGGAAAGGGCCCGGCTGAGCCTCCGCCAGCACCCAAAACGCCTTCGCGTGCCTCGAGCAGGAGGCGGAGGCGGCGACCGCTCCTTGCGCGCCCGCTTTCGCTGCTCCTTGAGGCTGCGGTGCTTCTTCTTCTGGTGGTCTTTGTCGCGGCGCTGGTGCTGGAGGACCGCGAGCTGGAGTTGCCCGCGTTTGTGGCGGAGCATCTGACCG
>JBCBJZ010000303.1:0-652 GCA_038522635.1 Pseudomonadota bacterium
CTCCTCCGCCCACGCGGAGGAGCCTACGGCATCGATGGATGCATCTTTGACATCGAGGGTCGATCTCCGCGTGGGCGGAGGAGCCTTGAGCCGTTGCGTCCGCCGCGTGATCGCCGCGGGTCGATCTCCGCGTGGGCGGAGGAGCCTGCGTCTCAACGTGACGTCCGCCCAATTCGTCGGGTCGATCTCCGCGTGGGCGGAGGAGCCCGCGGATCGTTGTCGAGATGACCACGTATCAAGGGTCGATCTCCGCGTGGGCGGAGGAGCCCGCACGCGATCTGCCGGTTTTGGCAGCCCGACGGGTCGATCTCCGCGTGGGCGGAGGAGCCCGAACGCAGGCCGAATTCGGATACACGCATACGGGTCGATCTCCGCGTGGGCGGAGGAGCCTCGGAAGTGCGGGCCGGGGTTCCGGAAGATCGGGGTCGATCTCCGCGTGGGCGGAGGAGCCCCTGTGATGATGTTGATTGGGTCTGGCGTCACGGGTCGATCTCCGCGTGGGCGGAGGAGCCGTATTGCGACGGGTGACGTCGTGTGTATTGACGGGTCGATCTCCGCGTGGGCGGAGGAGCCCGCAATGTCCGTACCACGGCTCGAACACGTCGGGGTCGATCTCCGCGTGGGCGGAGCAGCCGCGGGCGTGCAGCCGGAT
>JBCBJZ010000304.1:0-649 GCA_038522635.1 Pseudomonadota bacterium
CTAGCGCAGGCCTATGCCATCGAGCTTCTCCCGCGTGAGGTCTACGGCTGCCTCGTTCGGCGCGTAACCGAGCATCAGGCGGGGCTGATCGTCTTCAACATCAACTTCGGCCTTTCGCTGCCGAGCGATGACACCTTTGCCAAGGCCCTGAAGACGGCCAACAACACGCTGCTTTTGGAGCGGATCGTGAAGCCAGGGCCGCCGGGCGCGCCGGACCGCTGATCGATCCGCTCCAAAAGCAGCGTGTTGTTGGCCGTCTTCAGGGCCTTGGCAAAGGTGTCATCGCTCGGCAGGGAGAGGCCGAAGTTGATGTTGAAGACGATCAGCCCCGCCTGATGCTCGGTCACGCGCCGCACCAGGCAGCCGTAAACCTCGCGCGGGAGAAGCTCGATGGCATAGGCCTGCGCCAGCCGCTCGGTCGCGCCGTCGGTCAGGCAGTCATGCAGAAAGGGCGAGGCCTGAGACAACCGGCCACTGTTTCGCTGCAGCCAGCGCACGCTGTCACGGTCGACCGTGACCACCAGCGCACCGGGCGGTGGCTCATGGACGCCGCGCAGGGTATGCAGCACATCGATGCCGAGCGTCGCCTCCAGCGACCGCGCCGCCGGGCTAAGGGCGATCAACAGCGTGATCGCCATCGCCAGCAGCG
>JBCBJZ010000305.1:0-628 GCA_038522635.1 Pseudomonadota bacterium
AAGCTGCGCGCGGCGCCGTAGCCGATGAAGAACACACCGATCAGCGCGCCGGGGTGCTTCAGCCAGCCGCGGGACATCGCGAGCCACCACATGACCAGGCCCAGGATCAGCCCCTCGGTCGCCGCCTCGTAGAGCTGGCTGGGATGGCGCGGCAGGTTCACCGGCCCGCCCCAGTAGGCCTGCGGGACCGCCGGAAAGACCATGCCCCAGGAGACCTCGGTCTGCCGTCCCCAAAGCTCACCGTTGATGAAGTTGGCGATGCGCCCGAAGAAGATGCCGGCAGGCGCCGCCAGCGCCACCGCATCGCCCGCCTGCAGCACCGGAATGCTGTTGCGCCGACAGTATAGGATCACGCCCAGGATCACGCCGAGAAAGCCGCCGTGAAAGGACATGCCCCCCTCCCAGACCGCAAAGATCTGCAGCGGGTTCGAGAGGTAATGGAGCGGGTTATAGAAGAGCACAAAGCCCAACCGCCCGCCGCCGACGACGCCGACCACCATCCAGGTCAGCAACTCCTCCGGCTGCGCTGGGGTCATGGGCGGTCGCTCGGCGGGCCAGAGGCGCGGGCGGCGCATAAGCACCACCACCATGCGCCATCCCAGGACCAGCCCCGCGATATAGGCCAGCG
>JBCBJZ010000306.1:0-624 GCA_038522635.1 Pseudomonadota bacterium
CGTCCGGGCACCCGCATCTCTCCTACGACCACCACCTGCGCGCTGCGGCCGCCGCGGCCTTCGACATGGAACTGCCGCAGATCGACCTCTGGCCCCTGTTCGAGGCCGCCATGCCCCTGCCCATGCTGCTGCTGCGCGGCGCCAACTCAGACATCCTCAGCGCCGAGACCGCGGCGAAGATGCAACGCCAGCACGCCAATCTTGCCTGGGTCGAGGTTGCAAATCGCGGTCACGTGCCCTTTCTTGACGAACCGGAGGCAGTCGCCGCGATCGACGACTTTCTCTTGGGCCTTAAGGCGTCCCAGCCGAGCGAGGGATGAGAATGGACGACGCGATGCACCTTGGCGCCGAGGAGGTGATCGGTTTCGAGGAGGTGGAAGCGGCCGCCAAGCGCCTTGAGGGGATAGCCTACCGCACGCCGCTGCTGGAAAGCCCGCTCCTCAACCGCCTCGCTGGCCGTCGGGTCCTGGTAAAGCCCGAATGCCTGCAGCTCACCGGCAGCTTCAAATTCCGCGGCGCCTGGTCTGCGCTGACCGCGCTCGACCCCGAGACGGCGCAGCGCGGGGTGATCGCCTATTCCTCCGGCAACCATGCCCAGGGCGTCGCCTATGCCGCCCAGCGCCT
>JBCBJZ010000307.1:0-621 GCA_038522635.1 Pseudomonadota bacterium
GATCATCTCCGGGCCCGCCGAGGATCACTCCGGCCAGTACATGGCCGCCGACAAGATCATCCCCCAGCTGTCGGAGGATGACTATGAGCTCGACGAGAAGGCGCGGTCCTGCACCCTGACCGAAGAGGGCAACGAACGGGCTGAGGCGCTGTTCCGCGAGGCTGGGCTCTTGGGCGAGGACGGCTCGCTCTACGATCCTGAGAGCGTGAGCCTGCTGCACCACCTGAACAAGGCGCTGACCGCCCATAAGATCTTCCTGCGCGACCGCGACTACATCGTGAAGGGCGGCAAGGTCGTCATCATCGACGAGTTCACCGGCCGCATGATGGAGGGACGCCGCTGGGGCGACGGCCAGCACCAGGCGGTGGAGGCCAAGGAGGGCGTGCAGATCCAGCCCGAGAACCAGACCATGGCCTCGGTCACCTTCCAGAACTACTTCCGGCTCTACGGCAAGCTCGCCGGCATGACCGGCACCGCGATGACCGAGCAGGAGGAGTTCCAGTCGATCTACGGGCTGGACGTCATCGAGATCCCGACCAATCTGCCGGTCGCGCGCATGGACGAAGACGACCAGGTCTTCCGCACCGGCGATGAGAAGCAGATGGCGATCGTCGAGGCCAT
>JBCBJZ010000308.1:0-606 GCA_038522635.1 Pseudomonadota bacterium
TCCATCATCATGCCTGCACGTGTTCTCCGCTGTTGTGTTGTCAGACGTCATGTTCAACGGGAAAACTGGCGGAGCCGAGGCCAGCGTAGGGCTCGCGTCGCGAGAGACTTCGATCTCCGCGTGGGCGGAGGAGCCTAAAGGGTGCGGCACTGCGCATTGTAGGGCAGGGGTCGATCTCCGCGTGGGCGGAGGAGCCTGGCGGCTCATATAGCCGCGCCCACGGTGCGGGGGTCGATCTCCGCGTGGGCGGAGGAGCCGTGTCGGAATGCTGCTGGAGGCGAGACGGCTGCGGTCGATCTCCGCGTGGGCGGAGGAGCCCGATGGTGGCGACGCGCCGACCGCGGTGGGCGGGGTCGATCTCCGCGTGGGCGGAGGAGCCCTTCACCGCTTCATTGTGCCAACCGCGGATGCGGGTCGATCTCCGCGTGGGCGGAGGAGCCTGGTTGAACGTCGTGGCGCCCGCCGCCAGCAAGGGTCGATCTCCGCGTGGGCGGAGGAGCCTTCAATGTCGCCGCTGTCCGGGATGCCTTTCAGGGTCGATCTCCGCGTGGGCGGAGGAGCCACCTTTATCGAACGCGACCAATGGATGCGAGCGGGTCGATCTCC
>JBCBJZ010000309.1:0-605 GCA_038522635.1 Pseudomonadota bacterium
AGGCCCGTAAGCGCGATCCCCTCCGCATGGCCGAGGCCCGCCATGGGCTCGTCCAGGATCAGCGCGCGGGGGCGGGCGGCCAGCACCATGGCAAGCTCCAGGAGCCGCCGCTCGCCGTGGCTGAGGTCGCCCGCGCGCACGCCGGCGCGGGGGGCAAGCCCCACCTCTTCGAGCGCGGCCATGGCGGCGGTGGTGAGGGCCATGTCGCGGGCGGCGGCGCGCCAGAAGCGGAAGCTTGAGCCGGCGGTGACCTGGGCGGCGAGCGCCGCGTTCTCCAGCGCGGTGAAGCCCGCGACGACGGCGGTGATCTGAAAGCTGCGGCCGAGGCCTGCGCGGGCGCGGGCGGCGGGGCTGGCCCGCGTGATCTCCGCGCTCTCGAACAGGATCCGGCCGCTGTCGGGTAGGAGGAGGCCCGAGAGGAGCTGCATCAGCGTCGTCTTGCCCGCGCCATTGGGGCCGATCAGCGCGTGCACCTCGCCGGGGCGAAGGTCGAGCGACACGTCCCCCACGGCCGTGAGCGCGCCGAAGCGCTTGGTCAGCCCCTCCGCCACCAGGATCGGGGTCACGCCGCGGCCTCGCGCCGTCGAAGGCCCGCGTCGATGGCG
>JBCBJZ010000310.1:0-603 GCA_038522635.1 Pseudomonadota bacterium
CTTGAGCCACTCGCAGGGTCGATCTCCGCGTGGGCGGAGGAGCCGATCATCGCGGCCTGATGTCAATCCCATTTGAGGGTCGATCTCCGCGTGGGCGGAGGAGCCTTTTTAAAACCAATCCATCTAGCTTTGGCGCAGGGTCGATCTCCGCGTGGGCGGAGGAGCCTTCCAGGAATGGTGTCCGGTGATGATACGTCTGGGTCGATCTCCGCGTGGGCGGAGGAGCCCTACAGCACGCGATGGCATCCACTTCGACGTGGGGTCGATCTCCGCGTGGGCGGAGGAGCCGCGCACATTCTCAGCCTCACGAGAACTGGAGCGGGTCGATCTCCGCGTGGGCGGAGGAGCCATTGACGCGGGGCGCATCGCCTGCTCAGGCCGGGGTCGATCTCCGCGTGGGCGGAGGAGCCGGGTCACGCCCGTATTGCTGTTCGACTGTCGTGGGTCGATCTCCGCGTGGGCGGAGGAGCCTTGAACTCCATGACGAAGGCTCAACAGAAGGCGGGTCGATCTCCGCGTGGGCGGAGGAGCCCAAGAAATGAGGGTGAACACGATGCTGAAATGGGGTCGATCTCCGCGTGGGCGGAGGAGCCGTATCGCCGG
>JBCBJZ010000311.1:0-596 GCA_038522635.1 Pseudomonadota bacterium
CCATGACCGCGATCCGGCTGGCTACCGTCATCGCTTCTTCCTGGTCATGGGTCACGATGACGAAAGTGGTGCCGGTCTTCTCCTGAATGTCCATCAGCTCGAACTGGGTGTCTTGCCGCAACTTCTTATCGAGCGCACCAAGCGGCTCATCCAGCAATAACAGTTTCGGAGCCTTAGCGAGCGCACGGGCCAGTGCGACACGCTGGCGCTGTCCGCCCGAGATCTGATGCGGTTTCCTGCGAGCGAATTTTTCAAGACGCGTCAGCCGTAGCATCTCATCAACCCGTGCGGCGATCTCGCCCTGCGCCCGTTTCTCGCGACGAAGGCCAAAGGCGATATTCTCCCAGACAGACAGATGCGGGAACAGCGCATAGGATTGGAACATCATATTCACCGCCCGGCGATTGGGCGGTACGTGGGCAATGTCCTGTCCGGCCAGATCGATGCGCCCAGTCGTTGGCTCTTCGAAACCGGCGAGCATTCTCATCAACGTGGTCTTGCCGCAACCAAACGGTTTGGCGATTTCATCGCGATAGACGATGTCAGCCTCGATATTTATGAGAGGGAGTTCTTTGCCCTCTTGGGCCCGTCAGGTT
>JBCBJZ010000312.1:0-596 GCA_038522635.1 Pseudomonadota bacterium
GCGTTGGACGGTGCGGGCACAGGTACCGGCGATTTCTTGGACGACCTGCTGGGTGGTCATCCCGACCTGCCGGTCAGCCAAGTGCGGCCAGCCTTCGATCGCGATGCCCTTGCCCTGGATGCGCCGCAGCCCGGCGGATCGCCGCTCGACGACGCGTTGGGGCTCCCGCCACCGGCGGAGGCGCCGGGCCTGCCGGACGGCAGCAGCGCGCCGGATCATTCGCCGGCGACGCAGGAGCATTTCGCCGCGCCGAACGGATTGTCCCGCGAGCCTTGCCCGGCTTCCGGCGCGGCCGCTTCGGCCGGCGGTGCGATCAGATCGTCCCAGTCGTCGGGGATCAGCGACTGGCGCTGCGCTGGCGCGGCGAAATGGTCCTGCGTCGCCGGCGAATGATCCGGCGCACTGCTGCCGTCCGGCAGGCCCGGCACCTCCGCCGGCGGCAGGAGCCCCAACGCGTCGTCGAGCGGCGATCCGCCGGGCTGCAGTGCATCCGGGACAAGGGCATCGCGATCGAAGGCTGGCCGCGCTTGGCTGGCCGGCGCGTCCGGACGACCACCGAGCAATTCGTCCAGGAAATCGCCGGTGCCTGTGCCCGC
>JBCBJZ010000313.1:0-595 GCA_038522635.1 Pseudomonadota bacterium
CGCTTCGAGAGGCGCCACAGCCAGCGCGAGGATCGGCACCAGCACGATGCCAAAGCCAAACCCGGTCAGCCCTCGGATAAAGGCCGCGCCCAAGGTCGCAAGCGCCGCAACCGCGATCTGCAGCGCGCTGAACCCGGCGATAGCCTCCACCGGCGCTAGCTGGCCAGCAGATCAGGCGCGGTCGCGGCCTGGGTGAGCATCGCGATCGCCTCATCAAGGGGAAGCACGCGCTGCTCTTTCTCGCCCAGAATGCGCATGGCCACCGTGCCCTCTTCCGCCTCGCGTTTGCCGACGACGAGCAGATAGGGAACCTTGGCGAGCGAGTGTTCGCGCACCTTGTAGTTGATCTTCTCATTGCGCAGATCGCTATCGACGCGAAGGCCCGCGGCCTGCAGCCTCGCAACCGCCTCATGCGCATAGCCATCGGCATCCGATACAATCGTTGCCACCACCGCCTGAACCGGCGCGAGCCAGACCGGCAGGCGTCCGGCGAAGTGCTCAATGAGGATGCCAATAAAGCGCTCGTAAGACCCAAAAATCGCGCGGTGGTGGCAACGATTGTATCGGATGCCGATGGCTATGCGCATGAGGCGGT
>JBCBJZ010000314.1:0-591 GCA_038522635.1 Pseudomonadota bacterium
TGCTGCCAGCCTTCGACCCGCAGATCGATCCGGCGATCTGGCGCGCGGCGGGGCCGGACCATCCCATGGGGCCCTTTCGCCGCCTGTTCGACCTGCTGGAGATGGTGCCCGCCGGCGTGCTGCCCTGGTTGCCCGAGACGCCCCGGCCTCGCCTGAGGGCGCGGCGCCGCCTGCTGGCCGAGGCGCTGCGTCCCGCTCCGGTCACCGATGCCTGGGTCGCGGCGCGCGACACCCTGGCCGAGACGGCCGAGGCCGCCACCGCCGACCTCGGCCTTATCGAGGCGCCGAACCAGCGGGCGGAGGCAGCGGCGGTCGCCCTGGCGGTGCGCGAGGGGCTGACCAAGCCGGGCCAGAGCATCGCCGTGGTCACGCGCGACGCGACGCTCGCCCGGCGCATTGCCGCCGAACTCGACCGCTTCGGCATCCTGCCCGACGACAGCCTGGGCCGCCCGCTGACGCTGACCCAGGCCGGCGGGCTGGTGCTGGGCACCCTGGCCGTCGCCCGTGCGGCAGCCGGCGCCGATCCGGTCGCCGTGGCCGCCCTGATGGCCCACCCGCGTGTGACGCTGGGCCTGCCCCGGGCGGCGCATC
>JBCBJZ010000315.1:0-585 GCA_038522635.1 Pseudomonadota bacterium
TATCGTTATTGTCCAAGTGTCACGACTTGCGTCCGAAGACGCGCTCGAAGATGTATTCAACGCGTTTGAAGTGATAGCGATCATCAAACAGGCTTTCGAGCTTTTCATCTGACAGCTTGGCGGTGACGTCACCATCGGCTTTTAAATGCCCGAGGAAATCGCCTTCTCCTGCCCAGGTTTTCATCGCGTTGCGTTGGACCATACGGTAGCTGTCTTCGCGGCTATTGCCCGCTTCGACGAGGGCGAGGAGCACGCGCTGTGAATTGTGAAGCCCGCCCATTTTATCCATGACGGCTTGCATGTTCTCAGGATACACAAGCAGATTCTCGATCACGCCGGCAAGGCGATGAAGGGCAAAGTCTAAGTGGACCGTGGTGTCTGGTCCGATGCCGCGTTCGACCGATGAGTGCGAGATATCGCGTTCATGCCACAACGCGACGTTTTCCATTGCAGGCACGACGGCCATGCGCACCAAGCGGGCGAGGCCGGTCAGGTTCTCTGTCAGGACCGGATTGCGCTTGTGCGGCATGGCTGAAGAGCCTTTTTGGCCTTTGGAGAAAAACTCCTCTGCTTCGTAAAGCTCAG
>JBCBJZ010000316.1:0-581 GCA_038522635.1 Pseudomonadota bacterium
GGATCGGTGTCGTTGGACAAGGTTGCGACAACCACGGGCTGCCCGGTGGTCGCGCCGCTGATCTGGTCATTGCCGGCGAGCGGCGGCCGCGCGGTGTAGTCGATCGCCACGGTGCCAGCGTTCGACACGTTCCCATCGTTGTCGGCGACCGTGTAGGTGATCGGCGTTGGATCGTTCGTGAAACCGCTTGCGGGCATGAAAGTGATCGCACCCGTTGACGTATCAACGCTCCAGATACCCTCGCCCGGCACCGTCAGCGTCTTGCCATCGCTGCTCAGCGTGGCTCCGGTCGGGGGCGACGTGATCACCACGCTCGTGGGCTCAAGCGACCCATCGGGGTCCTGGTCGTTGCCAAGCACGTTCAGCGTCACCTGCTGACCGGTCTGCACGTTGCTGACCTGGTCATCGCCAGCGACGGGCGGTTCAGGCGTGAACGTCAGCGTGATCGTCGCCGGTGCCGTGCGGTTGCCCTCGTTGTCGGCGACCGTATAGGTCACCGGCGTGGGATCGCTCGTGAAGCCTGCCTCCGGCGTGAAGGTCACCGCGCCGGTGGTCGTATCGATGCTCCAAACGCCTTCACC
>JBCBJZ010000317.1:0-579 GCA_038522635.1 Pseudomonadota bacterium
CGGTGAAGGTCATCGGCGAGTTCGGCGACTGGCGGCAAATCCTGGACAGCGACCGCTCCTCGGGCTGGGTCTTCCACGCCCTGCTGACCGGGCGGCGCACGGTGCTGGTGGCCGACAAGATCGTGTCCCTGCGTGCAGGCCCGGCAGAAGACGATGCGGTGCGCGCCCGGGCCGAGGAAGGCGTCGTGGCGGATCTGCGCCAGTGCCAGCGCGACTGGTGCGAGATCGGGGCGGGCGATCACGCGGGCTGGGTGCCCAAGACAGTGCTCTGGGGCGTCGACCCGGGCGAGATCTTCCCGCAGTAGAGGCCACGCCGCCCATCCGTCGCGCCTGTCGCGGCGGACCGGGCAACCGAGCCGCGTCGCCCTTCCCAAAAAAAAGCTCCTGCGCCCGCGTCAGTCGGGCGGCCCAGCCCCGTAATCGCCATGTCGACACCGGGTCGACGCAGCGAGACAGGGGAGCAGCCATCTTGTCGAAACGTCTTTACCTCTACAGCACCTGCGTGGCCGTTGGGCTGATCGCGGCCTGGAGCACTCTCGCGCCCGCGGCCGGCGCGCAGACCCGCGGCGACCGCTTCTT
>JBCBJZ010000318.1:0-576 GCA_038522635.1 Pseudomonadota bacterium
CTGCCCGAAGCGGGATGATCAGCCGCGGAGCTCGGCGATCCGGGCAACCAGCGCGGCGGTCGACACGTCGGTCTCCACCGGAGTGCCCGCTTCGAGTGCCGGGATGAGCCCCTTGGCCAGCGCCTTGCCGAGTTCCACGCCCCACTGATCGTAGGAATTCACGCCCCAGATGGCGCCCTGCACGAACACCTTGTGCTCGAACAGGGCGATGAGGCGGCCAAGGGCGTAGGGGTCGAGCCGGCGATAGAGGATCGTCGTCGAGGGCCGGTCGCCCGGGAATGTCCGGTGCGGGGCCAGCGCGTCGATCTCGTCTGGCGATCTCTTCGCCGCCGTCATCTCGGCGCGCACTTCCGCTTCCGTCTTGCCGAAGGCCAGCGCCGCGCCCTGGGCGAGGCAGTTGGCGAGGAGGAGCGCGTGGTGGTTGCCGAGGTCCTCGCGTGCCGCCGCCGCCGCGATGAAGTCGACGGGCACGACATCGGTGCCCTGGTGCAGGAGCTGGAAGAAGGAGTGCTGGGCATTGGTTCCGGGCTCGCCGAAGATGGCCGGACCGGTGGCGGTGGGCACGAGCGCCCCCTC
>JBCBJZ010000319.1:0-567 GCA_038522635.1 Pseudomonadota bacterium
CCAGGTGACGGCCGAGACGCCGAGCCTGCCCGATCCCGTTCTCCTCTCGCTCGAGCGTATGGACCGCATCCGCGATGTCTCGCCCGTCGACGGCGTGATCGTGGCCGAGGCCGGCGTGACGCTCGAGGCCGTGCAGAACGCCGCCGCCGCGGTCGGATGCCTCTTTCCGCTCGCCATGGCCTCGCAGGGCTCCTGCCGGATTGGCGGTAATCTTGCGACCAATGCCGGTGGCGTGCAGGTGCTGCGCTACGGCAATGCGCGCGATCTGACCCTGGGGGTGGAGGCCGTCATGGCCGATGGCAGCGTGCATCACGGGCTGCGCCGGCTGCGCAAGGACAATATGGGCTACGATCTGCGCGGTCTGCTCGTGGGCTCCGAGGGCACGCTCGGGATCATAACCGCCGCGGCGCTCAAGCTCTTCACCGCGCCGGGCGAAGTAGTGACAGCGATGCTGGCCGTGCCGTCGCCCGCCGCGGTGAAGAGCTTGAGCGCCGCGGCGGTTATGATCCCGAGCGTGCCCACGGAGCCCACGAGCAGACCGCGCAGATCGTAGCCCATATTGTCCTT
>JBCBJZ010000320.1:0-566 GCA_038522635.1 Pseudomonadota bacterium
CGCACGGGCATGACGGCAAGGTGCGCGGGCTGGGGCGGGACCGGGCCACATGGGCCGACTACCGCCGCTGTTTCGTCTCGATCATCCGCGGCAGCGCCATCGGCGCCTTTCTCGGCAGCATCCCCGGCATTGGCGCCGCCCCCTCGGCCTTCCTCAGCTACAGCGAGGCGCGGCGCACCTCCCGCAACCGCGACAATTTCGGGAAGGGCGAGATCGAGGGCGTGGCCGCCTCGGAAGCCGGCAACAACGGCGTGGCCGGCGCCACGCTCATCCCGCTCCTCGCCCTCGGCATTCCGGGCGACGTGATCACCGCCATCATTATCGGCGCTTTCATGGTGCATGGGCTTCAGCCGGGGCCGCTGATGTTCGTGCTCAATGTCGACATCGTCTACGGGCTCTTCGTGGGCCTGATCCTCAGCTCGTTCGCGCTCTTCTTCATCGGCGGCGCGGCGATCCGGCTCTTCCGCTATGTGGCCGACATCCCTCGCGGCATCCTGTTCCCGCTCGTGCTGGTGCTCTGCGCCTATGGCTGCTTCGCGGTGAACAACAGCCTCTTCGACGTGGGC
>JBCBJZ010000321.1:0-563 GCA_038522635.1 Pseudomonadota bacterium
GTGGCTCAGGGAACAATTGGCGAGATTGCCCCCGAAGACGATCCCAACGGCTTTGTTGAAACGATCGAGCCTGATCCCAACGTGATCGTCTCGCCGCTGACCGGTGAAGTCATTACGCTAGACGGGCCGTCTGCTGCGACCCCGCGTGTGCGCGTGAAGGCGGGCACGGGTGCGGTGTTGCGGTGGCTCGACAAGGTGTCAGGTGATGTGCGCGACATCGAATTGGCGCCCGGTGAGGTGCAAAGGCTCGGCCGGTTGGATGTCGCCCTTGGCGAATGCCGCTACCCCGAAGCGAACGCGTCCGGTGATGCCTATGCCTGGGTGGACATCCGGTCGGTCGGGCGCGAAGAGACTGATTTTTCGGGCTGGATGTTGGCCTCAAGCCCGGCGCTGTCCGCGCTCGATCATCCGCGCTACGACGTCTGGGTCATCCGCTGCACCACCGCTTGAGCGTCATCCAGCGCGCCGGGGGTTGGAAAATCCGCTGGCACGGGCAAAGCTTCGTTCAAGCGCGATTTGTACTCCGCGCGCGGGATTTCGACCGCGCCAAGGGTGGCCAGATG
>JBCBJZ010000322.1:0-562 GCA_038522635.1 Pseudomonadota bacterium
CGGTATCGAACAGGTTGTCGATGCCAAGCCCCACTTCAACCGGGCCACGGCGATAGGCGACCTGTGCATCGACCGTGGCGAGTGCGTCGGTCGTGAAGGTGTTCCCTAGATCGCCCGGCCGGCTCGACAGCGCCGTGACGCCCGCGCCGAGGCCGAGACCCGCGAGCGCGCCGCCGACGAAGCGCGCGACAGCTTCGAGGCGGACCGGGCGGAACTCGCAGCCTCGGCCGCGGCCCGGCTGGCGGCAGCGGACGCAGAGGCCGCGCAGCATGCCGCCAAGCTGCGTGCCGAGGCCGAGGCGGCGGAGAACAGGGCCCGGACCGCCTTCGCGGCGGCGCTGGAGGAGGAGCGCGCCTCGGTCCGTGGCGCGTTGCAGGTCGAGGTGGGGCGCGCGGGGATCGAGATTGCCCGTCGCGTGCTCGCCGATCTTGCGGATGAGACACTGGAAGCGCTGCTCGTTCGCCGCCTCACCGATGAGCTAGGGCGACTGGAGGCAAGCGCGCCGATGCAGGGCGACGAGACGCTCGCGGCGACCCTCACCATCCGTTGGCCCCGGCACGAG
>JBCBJZ010000323.1:0-547 GCA_038522635.1 Pseudomonadota bacterium
GGCCATGTCCATCTGCGCGTCATCGGATCTCTCCCTGTGTCTGATCCCTAGCGTGGCGTTGCGTCTCGGTGTCCAATCCCGGGCCGCGGCGGCTGGCTGCGAAAAGACCGCGCGCCCGGTGACAAACAGGTAGGCTCACCCGATATGTCCGATGAGGGCGTCTGGCCGGAAATGACCGTTCCACCAGCACGCCGAATGGAGTTGGGCTGCGTGAGGGGACGGCCGTGGCCATGCCGTCGACTTGGACCCGCTGGATCACCGCCGCGCATGGCATGGACGATGCCGTCTGGGCGCGCCACGCCAATCCGTGGAGCATCTGGACACGGCTGCCGATCATGCCGCTCGGCGTCGTCGCGCTGATGCTGCGCGAGGAGCTTGGCATGCTGCTCTGGCCGATCCTCGCGGCGCTCGTGGTCTGGACCATCGTGAACCCCAGGGCCTTTCCACCGCCCCTCACCTTCGAGCGCTGGGACAGCCGCGCCGTGCTCGGCGAGAAGCTCTGGGTCGAACGTGACCGCACCCCGATCCCAGCCGAGGTCGCGGCGAT
>JBCBJZ010000324.1:0-544 GCA_038522635.1 Pseudomonadota bacterium
AAGGCGGAGCTGCCGCCGCGCGACTACTTCACGGACGAGATTCGCCGCCAACTGTCGGAAGACTTTGGCGAGGGCGAGTTTTTCACCGGCGGCTACACGGTGCGCGCCACGATCGATGCCGAGATGCAGCCGGTGGCGGCGCGCGCGTTGCGCACCAAGCTCGAGGATTATGACCGCGCTCTGCGCACCTGGCGCGGCACTGGCAAAAAGCTCGAAGGCGACGACCTCGTCCGACTTGCAAAAGAGGACGTCTCCTTCCAATTCGAGATTGGTTCTCGTATCCAGTTCCCGAGATCGTGGTTCTCCCTCGGCTGGTTCGGTAACGACGCCACGAGCGAGGCCGCCCGCCGGTCAACGTCCACCTCACTCGCTGCCGGATCGAGCGCGTGACCCAGCTCGTGCAGCACCACCTCAAGCCCGTTGAGGCCCACCGTGCGCCGCAGCTGCTCTGGCGTGGCACCCGCCCCCAGCGCTGCTTCAGCCTGGGCCCACAGCTGCCCCAGCAGCGCCGGCGACAGCCGCGCAACCGAACCATCCAGCCGTG
>JBCBJZ010000325.1:0-543 GCA_038522635.1 Pseudomonadota bacterium
CTTCTCACGCCACTGCAGCGAGAAGGTCGTGGAGCCGCTCTTCGAGTCGCTGCCGGACCACGTGATCATGGCGAAGTTCGCGAAGAAATTCGGCTTCGACGCCGAGTTCTTCAAGAACATCAAGGTCGCGAAGAATGCGCAGGGCCACGATGAACCCGTGATCGAAGACGTCACGCACGAGTTCAACAAGGGCATGTGGACGATCGGCTACACCGGGCAGTCGCCTGAGCGGATCAAGGCTCACATGAAGTACCAGCACACCTTCGACAAGACGACGCTGCAGGCACGCGGCGGTCCGCTCGATGGGGAATATTACGGTCTTCCCTGGCCGTGCTGGGGCACCGCGGACATGAAGCACCCGGGCACGCCGAACCTCTATGATCCGTCCAAGCCGGTGGCCGAGGGTGGTCTGAACTTCCGGGCCCGCTTCGGTGTCAAGGCACCGGACGAATGGGGCGGAGGAAATCTCCTCGCGGAAGGCGACGTCGAAGGGGCTTCATACCCTGTCGGCAACGAGCTGAAGGGCGGCCACCCCGAGTTCAC
>JBCBJZ010000326.1:0-543 GCA_038522635.1 Pseudomonadota bacterium
CTGTTCTCTGTGGGGTCTGGTGAGCAAGGCGCCAGGATGATGATCCGTGGCGGTACGCGCGGGTTGCGTGAACCGCGCGTCTAGAAGATGACGCGCTAAGGCGTGCGTGGCGGCATATTTGGCATGGATCGCCCGTTGCGACCGCTCGCTTTTTTCTCCGCCCGGTTGTCGGAAAATGCTTCCTTGGTGATCTCTGCGAGGCCGCTGATGGAGCCGATCACGCTAGAGGCTTCAAGAGGCATCATGATCACTTTCTGGTTCGGCGCCGAGGCCAGGGTCTTCAACGCTTCCACGTAGTTGTTCGCGACGAAGTAGTTGATCGCCTGCACGTCGCCGGCGCCGATCGCGTCGCTGACCATTTGTGTTGCCTTGGCTTCAGCTTCGGCAGCTCGCTCTCGCGCTTCGGCGTCGCGGAATGCGGCTTCCCGGCGACCCTCGGCTTCGAGCATCGCGGCTTGTTTTGCCCCTTCTGCGCGGAGGATTTCAGCCTGGCGGCGACCTTCGGCCTCGAGCACTTCTGCGCGCTTGTCGCGTTCGGCTTTC
>JBCBJZ010000327.1:0-542 GCA_038522635.1 Pseudomonadota bacterium
CCAGGCTGACGAAAGGCGTACGCGAGCGCGTGTGGAGCGTTCTTGAGGCTTGGCATGCGAGCCTGCAATCGGGCAGCGTCGTGATGATCTGGCGCGACACTGCCGCACCGGGTGGTTTGTCCATTCAGTCCCTCGGCGAGCCGCCGAAAGACATCGTCGAGCACGAAGGCGCGCTCCTTGTTCGCCGGGCACTTCGCGGCAATTGACGACCGTTCTTTGACAATGTGAGCAATTTCAAGTCTTTAAGCGTCAGAGGCTCCTCCGCCCACGCGGAGATCGACCCAAATCACGAATCGCTGCGCGCGCGGGCGCACCGGCTCCTCCGCCCACGCGGAGATCGACCCGCTGCGAGCAATCCCCCGCTGAGAAGGATCAGGGCTCCTCCGCCCACGCGGAGATCGACCCTGGTCTTTCGTGACGTGTTCATGAGCCATGACGGCTCCTCCGCCCACGCGGAGATCGACCCGTTGGTTGGGCACGAAGCGGAAGAAGCGATCAGGCTCCTCCGCCCACGCGGAGATCGACCCCGTCGCTTTGAGCCA
>JBCBJZ010000328.1:0-538 GCA_038522635.1 Pseudomonadota bacterium
CTCGGTATCGTCTTGCGCAAGCGACTCGAGTGCCGACTCGAGCAGCTCCTCAGCCTGCTTGTCCTGGCCGCGGCTGTCGGCGATGCGACTGAGTTCCAGCAACGCACCGGCGGGGCCGATACCGAGTTCGACGACGTCGTCGCCGGCCCGGCGGACCGTCATGAGCAGCGTTCGGTAGGCGCGCTCGGCCCGATCCAGCTCCTCGTTCTCGCGCGCCAGCTCGGCGAGCGTCTTGAGGATGCGGACGTTCGACGGGTCCATCTTCGAGGCGGTGTCGAGCTGGACGATCGCCTCGTCCATGCGCCCCTGGTCGCGACGCACTCGGGCCAGCTCGAGGTGGGCGGCGGCCCGCTCGGGCGAACGACGCCGACCAAAGCCACCGATGAGCTCTTCGAGCAGCGTGCCGGCCTCGTCGAGGCGTCCCTCTTCGCGCAGGCCTTCGGCGAGCATCGCCCGCAGCCGCCGATCCTCGGGGAGCAGGGACACGGCCTTTTCGAGCACCGGCACGGCGCGCTCTGGCATGGCCAGGGCACCGTGG
>JBCBJZ010000329.1:0-536 GCA_038522635.1 Pseudomonadota bacterium
GCTCGAAGACCGGTAGCACCGCCTTGCGGCTGGCCGAGGTCCAGCAGCCCATGACCGAGGCGACCTTGTCGTTGACCAGCAGCTTGCGCGACTTCTCGGCAAAGGTCGGCCAGTCGGACGCACCGTCTTCCTGGATGAACTCGATCTTGCGGCCCAGCACGCCGCCCATGGCGTTGATCTGCTCGATCGCGAGCTTCTCGGCCTGGACCGAGCCGGTCTCCGAGATCGCCATCGTGCCGGTGATCGAGTGCAGGATGCCGATGGTCACCGTGTCGTCGGTGACGGCCAGACCGGTCGTATTGACCTCAGCGGTCGGGAACTCCGACGCGCGCACGCCCGAGGGCCTGAAGAGCCCCGCCGACAGCGCAGCCGCGCTCGCGCCCATGACGAAGCCGCGACGCGTCGCCTGGCCAAGGCCTTGTTTTTTCGGATCTTTCGGTGTGTCGGTCATGATTTCTCCTCTCGCGCAACGCTCGCGTTTTGATTGAGCGGCTGTCGGGTGTTGCCCGCCGAGGGGAAGGATCATGCCTGCGTCA
>JBCBJZ010000330.1:0-530 GCA_038522635.1 Pseudomonadota bacterium
TCAGCCGGGTCTCGCCCTGCATCGCGTCGGCGATGGCGCGGACGTGTTTGGCGGATTTGGCATCCACCTCCCAGGACATGTCGAAGCCCTGGTCGGGGCGCACGGAGCCGTCCTTAGGCGGCAGGTCGCGCACGTGGCCGTAGGAGGCCAACACGGTGAAGCCCGGCCCCAGGTATTTGTTGATTGTCTTTGCTTTCGCCGGGCTTTCGACGACGACGACGGCCATGCCATGCTCCCTAAGGCGCCGCTCCGATCCAGGCAGGCCCGGTTCCCATCGACGCGGCGGTGGAAAATGGAGTGGGCATGGCAGACTGTCAACGCACCGCACCATTTGGTAGCGACAGGCTGCATACACGCCACCACGGGGCGTGGCCGCCGGTGCCCGATCGCTGCCCGGTCCGAGGCTAGGCGGGGACCGCCGCGATCTGCCCGCCCTGGACCCGGACAAGCCTGCCCGCAAGCTCAAGCTCCAAAAGGGCCAGCGACAGGGAGGCGGGGCTGCTGCGACAGGCCCGCGCGATTTCATCCAC
>JBCBJZ010000331.1:0-526 GCA_038522635.1 Pseudomonadota bacterium
CGGGCTACCGCATCTATTGGCGCCTCACGACAGACGCCCAATGGACCAACAGCCGCTACGTCGGGAACGTCTCCGAGTTCACGCTCGAAAACGTGGTCATCGACAATTATTTCTTCGGCGTTGCAAGCGTTGCGGAAGATGGCGCTGAAAGCCCCGTCGTCTTTCCGGGCCCAGCCGGTAGCTTTGATCGGTGAACGACCAGAGACGTGGTGACCCCTTTGAGGCGCGGCTTTAGTCCGCGTTAGCCTCGGCGCGGGCGGCCACGATTTCTTCGAGTGTCACGGTTTGATCGGCGTCGGCGTCAAGGCGTTCAAAGGCCTGAGCGTGCCGTCCAAAGCGTTCGATCATGCGCGACCTGCCGATATCATCTTCTGCCTCCAGCGCGACAAAGGCCCGAAACTCGTCGAGGGTTAGCCGGCCATCACCATCGCCGTCTGCGAGGCCAATATGTTCGGCCGCCGATGCAGTTGTTTCGGCATTGGCGGGCGGTGGAGGGTTGCCGCAAGCTGAAAGGAGCAAAATCAGA
>JBCBJZ010000332.1:0-526 GCA_038522635.1 Pseudomonadota bacterium
CCTGATCCAGCCGCGGCGCTTCTGGCGGGACAATTGGCGGCGATTGACCGTTGCCGCGGGGCTTGGCGCGCTTGGCGGTCTTGCCGTGACCTTCATCGGCCCGATTTTCTGAGGAACGGTCCGGGGGGGGCCGCTCCCTGCTGCCCATCTCTGCTGCCCGCCCGCAGACCCTTGCCGTTGGCCCTGCCATCGCCCACCTTCCTGTCAACAGACAGGGAGTGAGAGATGGACGACCAGACCCGCACCGAGATTGAAGCCGCTGCCTTTCGCCGGCTTCTAGAACATCTCGAGGGCCGCACGGATGTGCAGAACATCGACATGATGAACCTGACCGGGTTCTGCAGAAACTGTCTCAGCCGCTGGTACGGCGAGGAGGCCGATGCCCGCGGTGTGAGCCTGACGAAAGACGAGACCCGCGAGGCGGTCTATGGGATGCCCTATGCCGAGTGGAAGGCAAAGTATCAGACGAAGGCCAGCGCCGAGCAACAGGCTGCCTTTACCGAAGCCTTTGCGCAGAACGTGGGCG
>JBCBJZ010000333.1:0-525 GCA_038522635.1 Pseudomonadota bacterium
GTCCGCGGCATGCATAGGATTTGGGCATGACTGACCAACTTGGCGATCTCGGCATCACGGAACCGGTTCTGCTTGCGCCTATGGCAGGCATCACTGACCGTCCTTTTCGCAAAATGGTCGCCCGCTTCGGGGCCGGGCTGGTCGTCTCGGAGATGGTTGCGGGTGAAATGATTGGCCATCGCGCCGATGTGCGCCAGAAGGCGGAGATCGCGGCAGGCGATCCACTGACCGCAGTGCAGATCGCCGGGCGGGAGGCGCGACCGATGGCAGAGGCCGCTGCCTGGGCGGCGGGCGAGGGCGCGCGGATCATCGACATCAATATGGGCTGCCCGGCGAAGAAGGTGACGACCGGGCTGTCGGGCTCGGCGCTGATGCGCGATCCCGACCACGCCCTCGGCCTGATCGAGGCGGTGGTCGCGGCGGTGGAGGTGCCCGTCACCCTGAAGATGCGTCTCGGCTGGGATCGCGAGAGCCTGAATGCCGCCCTGATCGCGCGCCGCGCCGTCGCGGCCGGGATCCGCATGA
>JBCBJZ010000334.1:0-513 GCA_038522635.1 Pseudomonadota bacterium
GAGCGCGAGAAGATCAGGCTGTCGGAACAAATAGACCAAAGCCTGCCGCTAAACGGACACCTGGAGGAACTTATCGAACTATCGCTCAAGTTCCTTTCAAGTCCTTGGAATATATACGAAAAAGGCTCCTATGCTGAGCGGCAAACAGTGCTCAGATTGGCCTTTACCGAGCCCCTTCGATATGACCGGAAAAACGGTTATCGAACTCCCGAAATATCGTTGCCTTTCAAAGTGTTAGAGGGGTTCAGAATGCGGAAATGCGAGATGGTGCCGGTGGTGAGATTCGAACTCACGGCCTCTCCCTTACCAAGGGAGTGCAACTACCCCTGTGCTACACCGGCGCCGCGCCGCCTTCTATGCAACCAGCGCCCCCGATGGCAAGGGTCAATGCGCAGCAGGGGCCCGCCTCGAATGCGGCGTGCACGATATCTCCTCATCCGCCCCGCACCGAGACGGCTGGACCGCGGCGCAGCCGGGCGTTAGATCGGCCCGCAATGAATGAAAAATCGAACG
>JBCBJZ010000335.1:0-510 GCA_038522635.1 Pseudomonadota bacterium
CAGCCGGTGGCGCAGATCACCGGCGAACGCAGCTTGTGGGGTCGGTCGTTCCGCGTCACGGCCGACACGCTGGACCCGCGGCCCGAGACGGAAACGCTGATCGACGCTGCCCTCACCGATGGCCCCGCCGCGCAGATCCTCGATCTGGGGACGGGGACCGGTTGTCTCTTGGTGACGCTTCTTGCCGAATGGCCGTCCGCTCGCGGCGTCGGGATCGATATCTCGACCCGCGCGCTTGCGGTCGCCGCGGCGAATGCCGTGCGCCATGGCGTGGCCGACCGCGCGGCCTTCGTCGAGAGCGATTGGTTTGCAGGCATAGAGGGCCGGTTCGACGTGGTCGTGGCCAATCCACCCTATGTCGCGGAGGCGGAACGCTCGACCCTTGCGCCGGAGGTGCGCGATCACGAGCCGCCGCATGCCCTCACGCCGATCGACGATCCCGGGGGCGACGGGCTGGGTGCGTATCGCCGCATCGCGCCTGATCTGGCGGAAAGGCTTAGCCAGGGTGGG
>JBCBJZ010000336.1:0-509 GCA_038522635.1 Pseudomonadota bacterium
GCGGGCTCGGCATCGCCGACGAAAAAGCCGATCTCGGCCGGGGTATAGGCGGTGTTGAGCCCGCGCTCCTCGTCTGCGACCCGGCCAAGGCCGACACGCTGCGCCGGATCGCCGAGGGCGCCGGCGCGCGGCTCGAGACCATGGGCGTCTGGGCCGCCGACCGCGAGGATCACGGCAGCCTGTTCGAGCATCTGCCCGCCAGCGCCGATCCGATCATGGTGCCCCGCGCGCCGGACGATCTGGCCGCGATCCTCTACACCTCGGGCACCACCGGGCGCTCCAAGGGCGCGATGCTCACCCATGACAATCTAGCCTCGAACGCCCGGGTGCTGGCCGAGTACTGGCAATTCACCAGCGCCGATCACCTGATCCACGCCCTCCCGATCTACCACACGCATGGGCTCTTTGTGGCCTCGAATACCACGCTGGTCGCGGGCGGCGGGCTGATCTGGCAATCCCGCTTCACCGCCGACGGGGTCATCGCCGCGCTGCCGCAGGCGACCGCGATG
>JBCBJZ010000337.1:0-504 GCA_038522635.1 Pseudomonadota bacterium
CAGTTCGTCCTGCGCGAGACCCTGACCGGCGCCACCCAGCAGATCGAGGTGCAGGAGGAGCGGATCGCCGAGCAGGCTGAGACGCTGCAGACCCTGCAGGGCGAGCTTGCGGCCCTGGCCGATGCCCTGTCGCTGGAGCGCGATCAGCGCAGCGCCGCGGAGACGGAGATCGGCGATCTGCGCTCCACCCTGCGCACCGAGGCGCAGGAGCGCTCGGCGCTGGAGGCGGCACTCGGCGATCTCAACCGCCGCTTCGAGAGCGTGGAGGCAGAGCGGGTCCGGCTTGAGACGGCGCTGGAGACGGCAAGGTCGGCCCGGGCCGAGGCGGAGGGGCGGGTCGTCACCCTGACCGCTGGCCTTGCTGAGAGCGAGGCGGCAGAGGCGCAACTGAACGCCGATCTCGCCGCCCTGCGCGAGGAACGCGACGCCGAGGCCGAGGCCGCGCGCCGGGCCGCGGCCGAGCGGGAGGCCCTGGAGGCGCTGGTTGCGAGCCTTGAGGCGGAT
>JBCBJZ010000338.1:0-503 GCA_038522635.1 Pseudomonadota bacterium
GTTCTCGATGCCGTGATTTCGGGGCCGCTCGCCTGGGGTTCGGTGATTGCCGGGCTCCTGCTCATCGCCGGCGTCCTGCTCACCGTCTACCGGCTGGTCGTGGGCCCGACGCTGCCCGATCGGGTCGTCGCGCTCGATCTGCTCTCGATGCTGCTGACCGCCCTCCTCGTGCTGCTGGCCATGGCGATCGAGATCAGCGCCTATCTCGACGCGGCCCTCGTGCTGGCGCTGGTCTCCTTCCTCTCCACCGTCGCCTTCGCGCGCTATATCGAGCGGCGCGACGAGCGTCCGGCGCCGATCGGCGATGTGGCGGCCGAACAGGCGCGCGCGGCGAGCGGCGCCCAAGCGGCGGAGGGGTCGGATGCTTGAGGGGCTGATCGACATCATCGGCGCCCTCCTGCTGGTGGCGGGCGGCCTCTTTTGTCTATCGGCCGCCGTCGGGATCGTGCGCCTGCCCGACGTCTTCATGCGGCTGCATGCCAGCACCAAGGCCGGCACGCTGG
>JBCBJZ010000339.1:0-501 GCA_038522635.1 Pseudomonadota bacterium
CCCGCTCCCTGGTCGAGCTCGCCGAACAGCGCGCGGGCGAGCAGCTCCCGGCCGAGGCCGCGGCGCGTATCGGCTGGCTCTCGGGCGACATGCTCGATCCGAAGCTCGGGCGCTTCGACCATGTCATCGCCATGGACAGCCTCATCCACTACCGCCAGCACGACATGGCCGACGCGGTCGAGACGCTGATGCGCCGCACCGAGCACAGCCTCATCATGACCTTCGCGCCGCGCACCAAGATGCTCGCGCTCATGCACGCCGCGGGCTCCGTCTTCCCGGCGAGCGACCGCTCCCCGCGGATCGAGCCGATCCCGGCGCGTAGGCTCGAGACCCGGCTCGCCGAGCGCGGCCTGCGCATCGCCCGGCGCCAGCGCATCAAGCGCGGCTTCTACATCTCCGAAGCCGCGGAGGTCGTCAGCAAATGAGCCGTATGCGCCAGCTCGTGAACCCGTTCGTGTCGCTGTCGCGCGACCTCCTGCCCTTCGCGGATGCGGCCTCGCC
>JBCBJZ010000340.1:0-500 GCA_038522635.1 Pseudomonadota bacterium
ATCCCATCGGCATAGCGGGCTCCAGCCTCCGTCGGCGAGGAGGCGCGCGTCGTGCGGTTCAAGAGCTTGACGCCAAGCTGTGCCTCGAGCCCGGCGATCCGCCGACTGACGCGGCTCGGGTCAAGGCCCGCCGCCATGGCGGCGCTGCGAAAGCTGCCGCCGTCGATGACGGCTAGGAACAGGGCGTCGTCATGCATTGATGCGCCTCGCGCATTTCTGAGTGGTTCGTTCGACCAATATCCTAAAGCAAACGCACCGTCCATCTTCCCGCCATCAACGGACAGCCCGGGCCCGCAGGGCCGGAACCGCCACGCTGGAGGCAAGGACATGACGCACGACATCACCCAGATCCCGACGCCCGCCCGCCGCATCGGCCGCCGCCAGGCCATGCGCCTCGGCGCTCTCGGCGCCGCAGCCGCCGCCGTGACCCCGGCCGCCGCCGCGACCGACGGTGCAGACGCACCGCGAGGCCCGCTGGCCGGCCAGACCGCCTTCATCAC